>CANIFC010000227.1 GCA_947466695.1 Oxalobacteraceae bacterium
CACAGAAGAGATGTCTTTTGCCGACCAGTTTAATGCTTTGGCAGGACAAATCCGTCCAGTTTGAAAGTGGCTGGACGTACCTGCCAAAAATTTAACTTGGCCGCGCTAACGCGACAGAACCTGAAAAATACCTGTGTAACTTGTTTTCATAGCGCCATGGTTCGTTTCATATATTCAGCAAACAACGGTACGGTAAAGGCTGTATCACCATGGGCTGGGCTATAGATCATTCCTTTCACAATGAGCGATTGGCGAAGCGGGGCAACCTGATTCACATCCTTTTTCATAACGCTGGCGATATCGCCTGAACGTGGCGAGACGGTACCAATTTCAGCCATTGCACGCATATAATTTTTTTCCATTGGAGTACAACGATCAAATCGAACACGAAAAAAGCCAGAATCAAGTTGATTAATAGCTAATTGTGTCGCCAGTAATGCATCATTTTTTGTGATGGGTGAGTTAGTTGCACTCGCCCACGAATGACTACCCCACTCTTGCAGAAAATATGGATAGCCTTTAGTCTGATCCAGAATCTCACGAACCGCCTCGTCAGAAAATACAACGTTGTTGGTATTGACTGGCCGCTGCAATGCTTCAGTCGATGCAATTTCATCCAAGGCACCAATAACCGGAAAATTAAACAACCGCTCCGCGTAAGATTTGGCCTTACCAACATTACCTACCAGCTGAGGAAGTCCTGCGCCAACCAGAGCAACTGGTAACTGTTTTTGTGAACATGCATGAAGCGCAGAAATTAATGCCGCTAACTGGTCTTTTTGAACGTATTGCAACTCATCAATAAAAAGGATGACCGCTGTTTTTTTTTCACGGGCAGCAACGCCGACCGCTTGCAAAAGTTCAGATAGGTCGTAGTCGAGATCACCGGAGTCTGCAACACCTTCTTCTTTGCCCAGATCAAAGCCAAACTCCATATCGTCGAATTTAATTTTTGCAGCGCCAATAAAGCTCCCAAGTGCTTTAGCAGCTTTTCCCACGGAATGGCTAACACCGACGACACGATCTAATTTCAATAGTGCGGCGCGTAAACTTGGTGCAATCATACCTGGCAAACTACGATTTTCAGGTGATTCAAATTGCGTGCAAATTAATCCTTCTGCCTCAGCATCATTTTTTAACCGATTGAGCAATACGGTCTTACCGACACCGCGTAAGCCCACCATTAGAACACTCTTGGCCGACATGCCATTACGAATACGATGCAAGGCAATTGACACGTCCTCTATAACTTTTTCGCGACCTGCTAGTTCTGGTGGTTGAGAGCCAGCTCCAGGAGCGAATGGGTTTTCTCGGGGATCCATTTATAAAGACCTTACTTAATATTATCAATTAAAGATAATATTACATAACTTCACTATAAATACAAGATGGTAAGGCAATTTAAGAGGTTTGCGTAACAATGAAACTCGATCAACTTATTCCGATCAATCTTACAGAACGTTTCGAGATATTCACAGTGTAAGCAATTCAAGCCACTTAACCGCGAAATAGCATTTTAGTCTTTGGTACAGAAGAGGCAGCAAGCTCGATTAATTTTCTACCATCCTCAGTCGCTTCCTTGTAAGCAGTAATTAGGAACAATTCTTTCTCGTTCTTCCATCATTTTTTCCAGATGCCGGTAACTTAACGGGTACGCCGCCTACCACCGAATACACACCAGAATCACCTCGATCGGAAATCGCAATCCCTTCATATCCACCATCTCAGGCAACCCTATTTTCAAAGCACAAAGTTTAACCGATCCCACGGGAAACAAATTTAACGCGACAGAACCGAAAAATGAGCCGCGTAAATAGCGGTTTATTTTTTACACAAAAGGTTGCAAAAGGTTTCTTAGTACATTAAAATAAATCTAATAGTTAAAGGAGATTTACATGGCAACCGCATTGAAATTATCGGACGAATTGATTGATCTTGCAAAACCGCATGCCGCTGCCGAGCATCGCTCTGTGCCTAAGCAAATTGAATATTGGGCACGTCTCGGTAAGGCTGTTGAAGATAATCCTGAGCTTCCATTTCATTTTATTAAGGACACGCTGCTCGCTGTTGCTGAAGCGAACGCTGGTCAAGTTTCTGAATATAAATTTAGTGTGTAATGACGCTCAAAATTCTTGTCACACCATCGTTTAGCCGTGTCGTGAAGAAATTGCACACAAAGGACAAAAAGGAAGTTGATGCGGCCATCGTTGAGATCGCAACTAATCCAACAATCGGAGATGAAAAAAAAGGTGATCTAATTGGAATTTTCGTCTACAAATTTAAACTGAATAAGCAGGAAATGTTGCTTGCTTACCGACTGCAACCAAGTAAATTCAAGCCGCAAGAAATAGTGTTATTGAGCCTGGGTTCGCATGAGAATTTTTACAGCAGTATAAAACGTTAAGTTCGAAGGAAAAATTAGATGGCTCACTCGAACGAATCAAACAGTTCCCTGGCTGTACTTATCGACGCAGATAATGCAAGACCTTCGATTGTTGAGGGACTATTGGCTGAAATCGCGAAGCTTGGAATAGCATATGATTCGCAAAGGACAGTCGATGATGGAAGGCGCTGAAAAGAGGTCTTTCGCAGATCAATTTTACGCCTTGGTAGGATAAATCCGTCCAGTTTGAAAGTGGCTGGACGCACCTGCCAAAAATTTAACTTGCCCGCGCTAACGCGACAGAACCTAGTTGGCGTGTGCCGCCAAAAGTATGTCCGGCAGAATGGTCTAAGAAGTGGATTGCCAGGAGCAAGTTACCGGCACACTGGTAGGCATGAGCGAATCTATCGGGCTGTGCCATGAAGCCATCTACCAAGCCATTTACCAAGCCATTTACCAAGCCATTTACGCGATGCTTAAGGGCGAGCTGCACAGTGGGGTGCGCCCTCTTGCGCCAAGGGAATGTCAAATGCCGGCCTCGCACGCAGGGGCAAGACCGGCACGGCAATAAATGCACGAAAAAACGCCATCATATCGATGGCGTTTTTTTATAGCCAGCCCGCCTCACGCGCCAACCGATACGCCTCTACCCGATTTTTCGCATTCAATTTACTGATCACTTCCGACAGATAATTGCGCACAGTCCCTTCCGATAAATGAATCTGTCCGGCGATCTCGCTGCTGGTCTTGCCTTCACCAGCCAGTCTTAATACCTGGCGTTCGCGCTCATTCAATGGATCTTCTCCACCGTTCCAACTTTCCATCGCCAGTTCTGGTGCGATCACTTTGCCGCCCTGATGTATGGTCCGAATCGCGGTGGCGAGTGTTTCGGATGGTGCGTCTTTAAGCAGGTAGCCTCTTACCCCGGCTTTGAGCGCACGCCGTAAAAAACCGGGGCGGGCAAATGTGGTGACGATCAATATCTTGCAGGGTAATCCCAGCTCACCGATTGCGGTGGCCAGTTCCAATCCGGTCATCAACGGCATTTCAATATCGGTCATGACAATATCAGGCCTGAGCGTTTTGGTCAGCTCAAAGGCTCGTTCACCGTCTCGAGCCACGCCGACAATATCCAGATCCGGCTCCAGTTTCAGCAACGCCGCCAAGGCGCCTAGTACCAGACCCTGATCTTCGGCAATCAAAACCCGTATCATGCGGATGTCTCCCGTTGGATCGCAGGCAGACGTATCTGCAAAGACCAGCCCTGTGAGGTGTTGAGAATTAATTGCCCGCCCAGCGCAGCAATGCGTTCCTTCATGCCGGTTAAGCCATTGCCCGGCTGCGTCGTGCTGGTCTGCGTAGAACCGTTGTCGTTTATGTTCATCACAATCCAGTTGTCCTTTGAGTTAAGTGAGATGTCGCACTGAGTAGCCCTGGAGTGGCGTACCACGTTGGTGACAGCTTCACGCAGCGACAGTGTCAACATATTTTCACAGGCCGGCGGCAGTGTGATCTGGTCGATATGAGTAACGAGCAGGATGTTGGCCGCACTTAAGCAGGCTGCCGCGCTGGCCAATTCGTGGGTGAATCCGACCTTGCGGTAACCGGTCACCGCTGAACGCACTTCACTTAAGGCTTCGCGTGCCGTTTTTTCGATATCGGCAATTTCCTGACCACAGGCCTGTTGATCGCGCCCCAGCAGTTTGCCCGCCAGCTCAGCCTTGATCGTTATGAGCGATAGCGTGTGGCCGAGCAGATCATGCAGGTCGCGTGAAATCCGTTCACGTTCAGCGATAGTGGCCAGATGAGCCACTTCTTCCTGCGACCGGATCAGATTCTGTTGCGAGCGACGCAGTGCGGTCTGCATGATGGTGGTCAGACCAATGGCGAAAGAAATCACCAGAGCCGGTATCCAGAAATCAGGTGTCAATTGCAGCATGAGGACTTCAATGACGACCAGCAGCAGAATCAGCCCCATACATTGATATGCCCGCTTTACCGGTTGCAGCGTGGCACAGGAAGCGGCTGAGAATACGATAAATACGCTGCTGCCGGGGTTGTGTGGCGCCCAGATCATCCCGAATGCACACATGAGAAGTGCTGCCGCTACGCTGGCCCAACCTGTCAACCAGAAACAGTTGAAATAGAGCAGCACGAATGCCAGCAAGGTAAGCGCAGCGAGGGTTATTTCGATCGCGCCAGAATGTCCCCCAATATATTTCAGGACAAAAAATATCAGCATGATCAGCCAGGCATAAACGGAATTGCTTTGATGTGGCGGTAACCGTGGGCCAGCTACGATGCGTTTGATCATTGACACTGTTTTTCCTTTTTCTGTCGACTATGCAAGCTGGACATTCTAAGCCAGCCTGCTGTAATTGGACATCGATTTGCGCCTTGATTCACACTGTAAGTTGAACCGATGGTGTTTTACTGTGCAGCGCATAGACGGCCCCGCTCCATAATAGTAATCCCATCCCTGAAGCGCCGATCGGATCGGCTGGCCCGTTCGCCAATTCAGGGTAGCTTACTGACCACAACATAATGACAACACCAAGTGCATAGTGCGGAGCATAATTAAACAGCCGGGCCATAGGAATGAAATGCAGGCCAACGATAAATATGACCGACATCACCACCCATTCCGCTTTCCCCAAATTGATCAATACGTTGGCAACGATAAAAATCACGATCCATTGACCGACATTAATCAGATGAAAATAGCGGTCGGATCGTTTGCTTTCTGGTGTTGCAGGGCAGGGCGAGCCTGCATTTTTTTTATAGATTCGGATTGCGCAGATCAGAATCGTCAGCCCAACAATGGCAATGACCGCCAGCAAAATCGAGTTGCCTCGATGGGCCTGCCAGGCCCAGGAGAGATTCCATAAACTACCGAACACCGAG
>CANIFC010000228.1 GCA_947466695.1 Oxalobacteraceae bacterium
ATACAGATTTAACCGGTCTCGATTATGCGAAAGGATTTGCCCTGACCGACCATAACGGCAAATCGCGCACCTTGCCTGATTTTAAGGGTAAGGCCGTGGTCGTTTTTTTTGGCTATACCCAGTGTCCTGATGTCTGTCCAACAACCATGACGGAAATGGCTAATGTCATGAAAGCTTTAGGGCCTCTGGCAGATAAGGTTCAGGTATTATTTGTTACAGTTGATCCTGAACGCGATACACAGGCTCTTCTGGCGGCGTATGTACCAAGCTTTGATGCCCGTTTTCTTGGCATGTATGGTAACAAGGAAGCAACAGTGAAGATAGCCAGTGATTTCAAGATATTTTTTCAAAAGGTACCGGGAAAAACAGAGAGCACTTACAGCATGGATCACACTGCCGGTAGCTATGTCTTTGATCCAGAGGGACGGATTCGTTTATTTGTCCGTCATGGTCAAGGTGCAGAACCTATCGTCCATGATCTGAAAATATTGTTAAAATAAAAAAAGCGCTCCGTAGAGCGCTTTTTTTATCGGTTCTTATCTTATGCGAAACTCGCTAAAGAACCTTTCATTTTTTTTAATGCAGCGCTCTCAATTTGACGAATCCGTTCTGCGGAGACACCGTACTCACTTGCCAGTTCATGCAAGGTAGCACCGGAACCGTCATCATTTTGAAGCCAGCGTGACTCAATGATATGACGTGAACGTGGATCGAGTTTTGCCAGTGCGGTTTCCAGGCCTTCACTTTGCAAACGATCATAACGTTGCTCTTCAATAACACGGGTTGGCTCCCCAGCATCTGTCTTCAAGTAAGCGATAGGAGCAAATTTGTCGTCTTCATCGTCACTTTGAGCATCCATGGCGATATCTCGGCCAGACAAACGCATTTCCATTTCAATCACTTCTTCACGCTTCACGTCGAGTTTCTTCGCGAGTGCCTCGATTTGCGTAGGGGACATTGAGTCAAGTCCCTCTTTATGGCTACGTAAATTAAAAAATAATTTACGTTGTGCCTTGGTAGTGGCAACCTTGACCAGACGCCAGTTTTTCAGGATGTATTCATGCATTTCAGCCTTAATCCAATGCATGGCATAGGAAACAAGTCTGACGCCTTGATCAGGGTCAAAGCGTTTTACCGCTTTCATTAAGCCAATGTTACCTTCTTGAATCAGGTCTGCGTGGGGTAGTCCATATCCCAGGTATCCACGTGCAATTGATACCACTAGGCGTAAATGTGACATGACCATCTGCTGCGCAGCATTGAGATCATTACTTTGACGCAACTGATTTGCTAAATCAATTTCTTGTTCGTGCGTTAACATGGGTAGACGGTTTACAGCTGAAATATAAGCGTCGATATTTCCAAGCGTTCCTGTAAATCCCAAAGCTAAAGCATTGTTGCTTGAAGTTGGGATGATGGTTTGTGTTGATGAATAAGTCATTCCTGCTCCTAATTTGCTGCCGGTTCGCTGCAGTTTTCAGTAAAAAATAGTTAAAGCCGAACTCTTCTTGGCTCTATATTAGCACTCTCTAGGTTTGAGTGCTAAAGAGCTGTTTTCATATGCATAATATTGGAAAAAAGCATTAACTTCTCGATTTATTGATGCTGATTATATATTTTTGACTAATAGTAGGTGTAAAAGTTGCACAATTTTTGAGAAAGATCAAAAATCAATTTAGTTGATCCGGGCAAGTTGCCTTCGTACCGAGAAAAAAGCCCCACATAAACCAAGCCCTATGCTGGAAACCAAAAGTAATAAACTCGGTAAGATGCCCAGGGGTGATAAATGGAACTCCGAGGTGTATAGCATAGCAAATTCGGCGATTGATTTATTCAGTGGGCCGAGCAAAACGGCTATCAGCAGCATGGCAGCAAATGCCGCTAATAAGCCCATGAATGCGCCGGTGTAGTAATAGGGTTTATGAATAAAACTATTGGTCGCGCCAAGAAGTCTGGCGATGGAAATTTCCGCCTGATGTGAGATAACTTGTAAACGGGTAGCATTAAATATGACTACAATAACAACAATGCTGAGCGTTAGCGCTAAAAATGATAATGAAATCTGAAGTATTCTAATAAGTGCCGACAATCTTTTTACCCAAGCCGAGTCAATGTGTACGACGTCAACGTACTGCAAGGTTTTTAGTTTTTGTGTCAATATGTCAATCTTATGCGCATCTGCGTTTGACAGTGATAGCACGTACGCGTCCGGTAGCGGATTTTCACCTAATGTAGTGAGTACTTCTGCCAGGCTAGAGGTTTCCTCCATTGCTGCCAGAGCTTTGTCCTTACTGACAAAACTGAGTTTGGCAATAATGTTTTCCTGTTTAAGTATCTTATTGATGGGTATCGTTAAAGCAGTTGCCTCAGCACGAGGAGTGGCAATTTTTAAGAAGATACTTATTTCTGGTTCAATTGACAGTTGCGTTGATAAAGGACGAATATTTTCAACGAGCGTCAATCCTGCGATGGGCAGTGTGAGTGCAATGGCAACGACTAGTACGTTAAATAAGAAATTTCCCGGACTGCTGCGTAGATGTGACAAGGCGCTATTGAAGGCGAACAAGTGCTGGCGTAACCAGATAGTCATTTAAATTCCTTATCAGGCGGCTAAAGAGGGCGACCAGCTGTCAATGATTGAGCCATTGCTCAGGTAAATAACACGTCCAGCCTGATCAAATAATTGTTCATCATGGCTGGAGATAATGCAGGTGACCCCGGCACTTTGAAACGCTTTTAGAGCGTTAATGACTTTATCGGCATTGTCGCGGTCGAGATACGCTGTGGGTTCATCGGCAAGTATGATTTGCGGACGATTGACGATTGCCCGTGCGATCGCTACCCGCTGCTGTTCTCCGCCTGAGAGCGTCAGGGGAAATGCCTCTGCTTTTTCAATTAAATTGACTTTTTCCAGGGCGGTGCGTGCTCTTGACTGTGCTTCTGACATTGACGAGCCGGCGACAATCAGCGGTAACATCACATTAGATAAAACATTCCTATCCAGTAACAAGCCTTGTCCCTGCAAAATCAAGCCCAGTTTGCGCCTCAGGAAGGGCAGGCTGCCGGATTTAAGCTTGCTAATATCTTGTCCGCTGACACTCACCACGCCGCTGCTTGGTTTTTCTATTCCGGCAATCATCTTGAGTAAGGTAGATTTACCAGCTCCGGATGGACCGGCTAAAAAAATTAGCTCACCGTCGGCAACCGAAAGTGAGACGTCACGTAGTGCAAATACATCGCGTGAGTACTCTTTGGAAACGTGTTTAAATTCAATCATGTTTATTCAATTGAGTCAGTTGCGCAAATGATGCAGTCAAGGTGGAAGTAGAGTGATCCTATCGCAAATAAAAGTGAAACGTAGTTATCGTTTAATAATCTTTTAATACGCTAGGGAGATATTTATATTTGTAAATGCTATTTGCCAGCGCCTGATGTTGTCACCAATGCTCATCAACCAAATCAACCAAATAAGGCATCAACAAATTCTTGCGCATTAAATGGCTGGAGGTCTTCTATCTGCTCACCGATACCAATGAAATAAACGGGGATAGGGCGTATTTTGGCAATAGCCGCTAAAACGCCACCTTTCGCAGTACCATCGAGTTTGGTAATAACCAAGCCGGTCAGGTTCAAGGCTTCGTCAAACGCTTTCACCTGAGCCAGGGCGTTTTGTCCGGTGTTTCCATCGATAACGAGTAAAATTTCTTGTGGTGCACCATCCATGCCCTTGGCAATAACGCGTTTAATTTTTTTCAGCTCTTCCATCAGGTGCAACTGGGTGGGCAAGCGACCGGCAGTGTCAACCATGACCACATTGGTACCACGCGCTTTGGCCGAAGCAACTGCGTCAAACGCGACGGCGGCAGGATCGCCAGATTCCTGGGCGATGACGGTAACGTTGTTTCTTTCGCCCCAAATCGTCAGTTGCTCTCTGGCCGCTGCCCGAAACGTGTCACCGGCAGCGAGCACGACAGATTGCTGATTATTTTGTAAGTGTTTTGCCAGTTTGCCTATCGTGGTGGTTTTTCCAGCACCATTTACACCTGTGATCATCATTACCAGAGGTTGGTGCCGTCCAAGTTCCAGGGGTTTTTGTAATGGGCTGAGCAAATTCAGTAAAAGAATTTTTAATGCATTCTTGACTTGCCCCGCTTCGGTCAGTTTTTCTTCCTTGACTTTTTTCTTGAGACTTTCGAGTAAAAATTGTGTCGCTTCTACACCTGCATCAGAAATCAAGAGCGCGGTCTCGAGCTCTTCGTAGAGGTCATCATCAATTCTTGCCCCGACGAAGAGTGTTGTCAGGTTTGAAGACGTTTTAGACAGGCCTGCCTTGAGTCTGTTAAACCAGGAGGGTTTATCGACTACAGGTACTGGTGTGGACTCCACAGCGGGTTCCACTGCAGGGGCGTTGATGGCGGGAATCACTTCTACAACAGAAGCGGGCTCATCTTTAGGTTTTTTCTTGAAGAAGCTAAACATCGAGAATAGTAAATAGTAATTGGTTGCAGTGACTACAGGTTAGAATGCTGCCATTCTAACAGACCCCTGTTAGTAAAATTGACCCACATTTTGAACTATATGCCAGATCTATGAAAGTCAATAATAAAAAACCACTTTCCGCGAGCCGAACCGTCCATCAGGTACGGATTATTGGCGGTCGCTGGAAGCGTACTCCGCTCACTGTCATCTCGGCAGAAGGCTTGCGACCGACTCCTGACCGGGTGCGTGAGACCGTATTCAACTGGTTAAATTTTTTACTTGCCGGGAACTGGGAGACGCAGCATTGCCTCGACCTTTTCGCTGGCAGCGGTGCGCTAGGTTTTGAGGCTGCCAGTCGTGGTGCGGCTAAAGTAACGATGGTTGAATCTCATACCCCGTCCTTTAAGCAATTGGAACAAGTAAAGCAAAAGTTGGGCGCCGAGACGGTTGAACTGCTCCGGGCAGATGCCATGACCGTAGCTGCGGGGATGGTAGTTCGCAAGCAAACAGTCGGTGTCATTTTTCTGGATCCTCCTTTCGGTCAGGGCATCTTGCCAAAAATTCTTCCAGTTTGCGCGCAATTGCTCTCAGAGGATGGCCTTCTCTATATTGAATCTGAATATCCCCTGGTGTCCGGCGATACCGGACAAAATGGGATCGATTGGGATGATGGATGGGAGCTAATCCGGGCCGATCAGGCTGGCACCGTGTATTTTCATATACTGCGGCGCAACATTTTGGTGCGTAAAATGCCAGAAATTCAGGCATAATGTTTAGTTGAAGTAGTTAA
>CANIFC010000229.1 GCA_947466695.1 Oxalobacteraceae bacterium
AATTGAAATTGTAATTTTGGTAATTGCTGTTTTAGTTTGCTCGCCAGCGCGGCGTTCGGCGCCGCTAACGTTAATTGCTCCTCGGCCAGAAGTAATATTTCGCAGTGATCAAATATGACAGGCAAAATAGAGCAGCATTCTTTTTGCAAGGATGCATTGCGTTTGATGGTAGGGAGTAAGGGCGAAAGCTTGTCGTTCCTGAGCAGGTAGGCATTGATGCCGCTCGCTTCAGGCGGTTTTCGACCACGCTTTATTTTGACTCTAAACGGAGGTCGTGACGATGTTTGCATGGGGAGTACCTTACCACACAATTTCACGGCAATTTTCAGGGGAAATGAACTAATGCAAATCATCATCATGCATTCGCGCTTTACTAGCGCCAAATCAATCACCCTCACTTCTGCACACCTGCTTTTGGCCTTTTTAGGTTTCGTGTTATTTTCAATATTATGCGCTGCCGGCATGGCGGCCCTGACCTTGCGCATGGCCAATAGTGAGGTGCCTTTTTTCAAGACTGTCATTGCTCCCCTCATCAGCGCTGATGCCAGTGGCGAGGTTTTCGGTGAGCGTGCTGTTGACGATAAATACGTCAAGGCAAATTTAGCTGCGATGGCGATCAAACTGGGTGAAATGCAGGCGCAGCTGATGCGTCTTGATGCACTGGGCGAGCGGGTCCAGGGACTGGCTGGAGTGAAGCCTGAAGAGTTTAACTTTAAAGAAAGTCCCGGACGCGGTGGAGCTGAGGTGTCGACGCGGGCGACACCGCGGGCGCTTACCATGTCGCAATTTCAGGACGTGCTCAAGGCCATGTCCAAAGACGTTGAGCAGCGTTCCGATTTTATGAGCGTGGTAGAAACAAATTTAATGGGATTCAAGCTGCAGTCCAAGTTGTTGCCGACAATACAGCCTGTCAATGTCAGTTTTAATGCGTCCAGTTTCGGCTGGCGGCTTGACCCCATTAACGGACGTAGCGCGTTTCATGAAGGGATTGATTTTTCAGCCCCGACAGGCACACCAATTATTGCCGCCGCCGGAGGTGTTATCATTGCCGCTGAATTTCACCCGCAATTTGGCAATATGGTTGAGATCGATCATGGTGGTGAAATTGTGACCTTGTATGCACATACCTCGCGGATTCATGTGAAGCTCGGTGACATTGTCAAGCGCGGCCAGCGTATTGCCGATATCGGCTCTACCGGTCGTTCTACCGGTTCTCATCTTCATTTTGAAGTGCATGTCAAAGGTGTGGCGCAAGATCCAAATAAATTTTTGAAAGCGGGTGCCAACCAGGCGAGTATCGTGGCGCAGCTTCAAAAATGAACTTGATTTTGCCAGTTTTGTCACCAAATCTTATGAGAAGCTGAGTGATACCGCTGCATTTGATGGCGAAAGTCATCTCCCGTGGTAAAATCGCAAGTTAGCCTATGTTGCTGTCAAGTTAAGTTTGTTGACAGTTTTTTCAAGAATCCAATTACTCATTCATAGCACATGTCATTCCTGACCAAGATATTCGGCAGCCGCAATCAGCGTCTCCTGAAGCAATACCAAAAAACGGTGCGTGATATCAACGCACTGGAACCAACTCTGGAAGCGTTGTCGGATGAGCAGTTGCAAGCAAAAACGCCAGAATTCAAGGCCCGTATCGCCGCTGGCGAGAGCCTCGACGCGCTTTTGCCAGAAGCTTTCGCAGTCTGCCGAGAGGCCAGCAAACGCGTCCTGAAGATGCGTCATTTCGATGTGCAGATGATCGGCGGTATGGTCTTGCATTTTGGAAAAATTGCTGAAATGGGTACGGGCGAAGGTAAAACCCTGATGGCAACCTTGCCGATCTATCTCAATGGCTTATCAGGCAAAGGTGTGCACGTCGTCACCGTCAATGATTACCTGGCGCAGCGCGATGCCGAATGGATGGGTGCCCTGTACAGTTGGTTAGGACTCACTACCGGAATTAATCTGTCTCAGCTCGAGCATGATGATAAACAAGCCGCCTACAATTCGGACGTGACTTACGGAACCAATAACGAATTTGGTTTCGATTACCTGCGCGACAATATGGTCTATGAATCTAAAGACCGGGTCCAGCGGGCATTGAATTTCGCCGTCGTCGATGAAGTCGATTCTATTTTGATCGATGAAGCGCGCACTCCGTTGATCATTTCCGGTCAGGCCGAGAGCCATACCGAACTCTATTACCAGATCAATGAAGTACCAAAAATGCTGACTTTGCAAATTGGTGAGGAAACTCCCGACGGCAAAGGCAAGATTGAAGTTCCTGGCGATTACACCAAGGATGAAAAGGCACACCAGGTACTGTTGACTGAAGCGGGTCATGAAAACGCTGAACGTGTACTGACGCGAATGGGGCTGTTGCCTGAAGGTGCCTCACTCTACGACGCTGCCAATATTTCGCTGATTCACCACCTGTACGCAGCCTTGCGCGCGCATGCCTTATATTTCAAGGATCAGCATTACGTCGTATTAAATGACGAAATCGTGATCGTGGACGAATTTACCGGCCGGATGATGACCGGACGCCGCTGGTCCGATGGCTTGCATCAGGCCGTCGAGGCGAAAGAGGGCGTACGGATTCAAAACGAAAACCAGACACTCGCTTCCATCACCTTCCAGAATTATTTCCGCATGTATGGGCGCCTGTCAGGCATGACCGGTACGGCAGACACCGAGGCGTATGAGTTCCAGGAGATTTATGGTCTGGAAACCGTCGTGATTCCGCCAAACCGGCCTTCGCTACGCAAAGACCGGCAAGATCAGGTCTACAAAACCTCAGAAGAAAAATATGCGGCGATGCTGGTCGACATCAAGGATTGTTATGAGCGTGGTCAGCCAGTTCTGGTCGGTACTACCTCAATCGAAAATTCTGAAATGCTGTCGGAAATACTGACCAAGGCGAAACTTCCGCATAACGTGCTCAACGCAAAGCAGCACGCACGTGAAGCCGAAATTATCGCCCAGGCCGGACGTCCCAAAGGCATCACCATCGCCACCAACATGGCCGGTCGCGGTACCGATATCGTTTTGGGTGGCAGTGTCGCCAATCAGGTTAAATTAATTGAAGCCGATAGCAGTCTTTCTGCCAGCGAAAAAGAAAAGCAATCACAAAAAGTACGTGACGAATGGACTTCCCTGCATGACCATGTCGTGACTGCTGGTGGCTTGCATATCGTTGGCACCGAGCGCCATGAATCGCGCCGTGTTGACAATCAGTTGCGCGGTCGCTCGAGCCGTCAGGGTGATCCGGGATCTTCCCGTTTTTACCTGTCGCTGGATGACTCCCTGCTGCGTATTTTTGCCGGTGACCGCGTTCGCGCCATTATGGACCGGCTCAAGATGCCTGAAGGCGAACCGATTGAAGCTGGTATCGTCAGTCGTTCCATTGAGTCCGCACAGCGTAAAGTTGAGGCTCGTAACTTTGATATTCGCAAGCAATTGCTCGAATACGATGACGTTGCCAATGATCAGCGCAAGGTCATTTACCAGCAACGTAACGAGTTGCTCGAAGCACAGGACATGACGGACCTGATCGGCGGACTACGTACCGGTATGTTCCAGGATGTGGTGCGCAATTATGTTCCGGCTGAATCGGTTGAGGAGCAATGGGACATTGCCGGGCTTGAGTCAACTCTTGCCAACGAATGGTCCCTTGATTTGCCGTTGACTAAAATGCTGGAGCAAGAGGCTGACCTGACCGATGCAGACATTCTTGAGCGGGTACAAAAAGCGTCCGATGAAGCGTATGAAGCCAAGGTGGCGCTGGTAGGCAAGGAATCTTTTGCCGGTTTCGAGCGTAACGTCATGCTGCAGAGCATTGACAGTAGCTGGCGGGAACATCTGGCCGCGCTCGACCATTTGCGTCAGGGGATACATTTGCGCGGTTATGCACAAAAAAATCCCAAGCAGGAATACAAGCGCGAAGCGTTTGAATTGTTTGGCCAGATGCTCGACCTGATTAAAAATGACGTGGTAAAAACGGTCGTCACCGTACATATCCAGTCACGCGAAGAGATAGAAGCGGCAGAGCAACAGATGGCGCAGTCGCAGATGGCCAATATCAATTACCAGCATGCTGATTTTAATGCCAATGCCTCTCCGGAAGAACTGCTGGCACCGACAGCCAGTTCCGAGCAGTCCGCAGCCCTGCCTGTGACAGAGCAAGGTATCAAGATAGGAAGAAACGATCCTTGTCCTTGTGGTAGCGGCAAAAAGTACAAGCAATGTCACGGAAAATTAGCCTGATTACTGTAGGGTAAAGATCAAAAAAAGAGAGCGGAAGTTTCGCTCTCTTTTTTTATTTCAGTCGGTTGGTTTGAGTCGCGCTTATTAAATCACCCTCAGTGAGGGCGGATATAGCAGCCAGTGCGATCCGGGAGATTAGTCGTCTGCGCGAAAGTGCTGCGGTAGTTCCAGAGGAATTTTTTCTGCGCCGGGTGAATTTTGCTTATTTTGCCCGATAGCGCCAAATCGTCTTAAGCCGGATTGATCAGACAGTTTTTTAGCTTGATCAATTGCTGTTCCAATGCGATAAAATCCTGTTCTCCATACTTGCCAAATCCGCGCTGGCCACGGTCGATGACCTGCGGGAAAATATCAATGAAAGTCTGCTCGCCAGAGGGCGTAAGCTGGACAAATAGCTGGCGCCTGTCTGCGTGGTTGCGGGTGCGCTGCAGCAATCCCTTCTGTTCCAGCCGGTCGAGTACCCCGGTCAGCGTACCTTTGGTAATCAGTGTTTTTTCACCTAATTCCTTACAACTCATTCCGGCAGTGTTACCAAGGGTCGCAATGATGTCGAATTGGGCTTCAGTGAAGCCGAGTGTCCGCACCAGAGCAGCGGAAGATTTTTCAAACAGCCGCATACATTCTGCCAAAAGGCGAATGCTGCGTAAATAACGTTTATCCATAGCGATGCAAGGGGAGAGGCGAGCGCGTAACTGATGAGTATCGGTCACGCTAATAGCAAAATTTCGGTTGCCGGAATTATTCATGGAATCATCCGCAGGTTAAGACAGATGATTCCAAGCACTCAAGTAGCTGCTAATTTATGACTTGAGCAGCGCGGTCAACCGGATCACGATTCATGTCGATTGAGTGCAAAATCAATCGGCTTTGATCGCTTCGATCTGGATGGCGAGTTTGACTTCTGGGGCGAAACGCGGCGTGCCGTAGTTTAAGCCGAAGTCTGTACGCTTGAATTCGGCAGTGGCATCGGCGCC
>CANIFC010000230.1 GCA_947466695.1 Oxalobacteraceae bacterium
CGGCTTGCCAGGAAGTTCGCCCGGTGGTTCGTCAAGCGGTTCCTCGGGCTCGGGTGGCGGCTATATTCAGGCTGATGCTGCGACCAACACCTTGATCATCACTGCCAGCGAGTCGGTCTACCGCAATATCCGTGGCGTGATCGATCAGCTCGACGCGCGCCGTGCCCAGGTCTATGTGGAGGCCTTGATCGTGGAAGTGGCGGCGGACAAATCTCAGGAGTTTGGCATACAGTGGCTGGGTGCAACCGGTGACAAAAATAGCAGCTATCGGGTGGGTGGTGGTACCTCGTTCAGTTCGGCCGGAAACAACTTGCTCAATCTGGCCGTTGGTAATAGCACGGCTCCCGGTTCTGTTCTGCCTGGCAACGGCTTGACGGTAGGGCTATTCAAGCAAATTGGTGGCCAACTTGGCCTGGGTGCGCTGGCGCGGGCGCTGGAGGCCGATGGCAATAGCAATGTCTTGTCGATTCCTAATTTGCTGACGCTCGATAATGAAGAGGCAAAAATCATTGTCGGTCAAAACGTCCCTTTCATTACCGGCTCTTATTCTTCTCCTGCTGCCGGTACGGCTGCAGCCAATCCGTTTCAGACGATAGAACGCAAGGACGTCGGTCTCAAGCTGACGGTCAAACCGCAGATCTCGGAAGGCGGTACGGTGAAGCTGGCAATTTATCAGGAAGTGTCATCTGTGGTGGCGACGAGTACCAGCAATACCTCCGGCCTGACCACCAACCAGCGTTCGATCTCGACCAATGTGCTGGTGGAAGACGGCCAGATTATCGCTCTGGGTGGCTTGATTCAGGATGACACTGCCAATAACGAAGACAAGGTACCTCTGCTCGGGGACATCCCTTACCTCGGTAATCTGTTCAAATATAAAAGCAAGTCACGCAAGAAGACCAACCTGATGGTGTTCTTGCGCCCGACCGTGATCCGTAATGCCGAGCAGGCAAATACGGTGTCCCTGGACCGTTACGATTACTTGCAGACACAGATTCTGGTTGATCCGGCCAAAGGTCAAAGAGACGTTTTACCAAAACTGGAAAAAGGCTATTTAATGACGACCGCCTTGCCGAACCCGATCGAAAAAATACCCGCTGAACCTGTCAAACCTGCTGAATCTGCTGAGCCCAAGTAGCCCCCTATGTTAAATAACCGCTTATTACCTTATGCCTTTGCACGTGACTACTCAGTTCTGGCAAGTCGTGATGTCAGTGGCGAGTCGGCGCAAGTAGAACTGACTGTCTCGACACAGACCAAGCCGGTCGCTGTTGCCGAGGCGGGTCGCCGTTTTGGCCGCGTCAAGCTTAACGTCATTGCGCACTCCGACTTGTTGCTCGAAATTGCCAAGGCCTATGCCGGTTCTGGCGGTGATGCGGCCGATGTCATAGGTGAGGTCGAGTCGGATCTTGACCTGGCAAAACTCATGCAGGATATGCCGGCGATCGAGGATTTACTCGAGTCCGCCGATGACGCTCCCGTGATCCGGATGATCAATGCCTTGCTGACGCAGGCATTGCGCGAAGGGGCGTCCGATATTCATATCGAGCCGTTTGAACTTATTTCCGTGGTGCGCTTTCGTATTGACGGCGCGCTGCGCGATGTGATCCGGCCCAAGAAGGCGATTCATGCCGCCCTGATTTCCCGTATTAAAATCATGGCGCAACTCGATATTGCCGAAAAGCGCCTGCCACAGGATGGTCGTATTACCTTGCGTATTGGTGGCAAGCCGGTGGATGTGCGGGTTTCAACTTTACCTACCGGTCATGGTGAAAGGGCGGTACTGCGTTTGCTCGACAAAGAGGCCGGTAAGCTCGACCTGAGTAATCTGGGTATGAGCGATGAAGTACTGAAACAGTTTGACCAGTTGATCGCCCAACCGCATGGCATCGTGCTCGTTACTGGTCCTACCGGTTCAGGCAAGACGACGACACTGTACGCGGCACTTTCGCGCGTCAACGCCGGCACCACCAATATCCTGACGGTCGAAGACCCGATTGAGTATGAGTTGGCCGGGGTCGGCCAGACGCAAGTCAATGCCAAGATCGACATGACCTTTGCCAAGGCCCTGCGTGCCATCTTGCGCCAGGATCCCGATGTGATCATGATCGGTGAAATCCGCGATCTGGAAACAGCGCAAATCGCCGTGCAAGCTTCCCTGACCGGGCATCTGGTTCTGGCAACCTTGCATACCAATGATTCTGCGGCGGCAGTGACCCGTTTGCTTGATATGGGAATTGAACCCTTTTTGCTGTCGTCTTCCTTGCTGGGCGTCGTTGCCCAACGGCTGGTCAGAAAACTATGCATCCATTGCAAACACTTTGACGGAGAACGCTGGCATGCCCTCGGTTGCGACCAGTGCGGACAAACCGGTTATCAGGGCCGGGTCGGCGTGTACGAATTGTTGCACACCACGGAAGCGATCCGTTCGCAAATCCATCATCAGGCTCCGGAGGCGGAAATACGCGCGGCGGCGCAACGTGATGGCATGAAAACGATGCGGGAAGATGGAGAGCGCTGGCTCAGTGCCGGAGTGACCACGCGAGAGGAAATCTTGCGTGTGACGAAAGAGTGACAGTCAACATCCACAAAATAATAAAATAAGTAAAAAATAAGTAAAAAATAAGTAAAGTTCGTGTAAAAAATAATTACAGCGTAGAGAGAGTCAAACACGGTGCCTGCATTCAGATATGAAGCTGTCGACGATAGCGGTTTAAGTAAAAAAGGTGTTCTCACCGCGGATAGCTCGCGCGCGGCGAGAGCGGAATTACGTTCTCAAGGCTGCGTGCCGGTGTCGGTAGAGTTGATCGCTAACCAGCTCGATAGCGAGGGGAAATCACGCCGGAGTTTGTTTGGCGAGCACCTCTCGACCGTGGAGTTGGCCTTGTTCACCCGCCAATTGGCCAGTTTGCTGGAGGCCGGACTGCCGCTCGAGCAATCACTCTCGGCTTTGCTTGAGCAGTCCGAGCGGGTCTATATCCGCGACCTGGTTGCCTCCATCCGTTCGGAAGTGATGGCCGGCGCCGCCATGTCGGATGCACTCCGGCAGCACCCGAATGATTTCGCTGACATCTATTGTGCCCTGGTCGCCTCAGGCGAGCAGATCGGACATCTGTCCCGTGTGTTGTCGCGTCTGGCTGATTATATTGAGCGCCGTAATGCGCTGGTGCAAAAGGTCAAACTCGCCTTTACCTATCCGGCGATTGTCACGGTTGTGGCATTTGCCATCGTCATTTTTTTGCTGACTTACGTGGTGCCGCAAATCGTGTCGGTGTTCTCCAACACCAAGCAAAAGCTACCTTTGTTAACCGTCATCATGCTGGCAATTTCAGATTTTGTACGCCAGTACGGCTGGTTGCTTGGCTTGATATCTGTTGCAGCGTTTTTCAGCTGGCGTGCCGCCTTGAAAAATCCCGATATAAAAATGCGCTGGCATACCTGGTTGCTCACTGCGCCGCTCTACGGAAAATTTGAGCGTAGCTTGAATACGGCGCGTTTTGCCAGTACCTTGGCCATCACCACCGGTTCTGGCGTACCGATCTTGCGTGCCTTGCAAACCAGTCGCGAGACCTTGTCCAATGTCGCCATGCGCGCCCAGGTGGAAGAGGCAACGGCCAGCGTACGCGAAGGGGTCGGTCTGGCGCGTGCACTCTCGGCGCATAAGCATTTCCCACCGATGCTGATCCACATGATCCGGGCCGGGGAGGTGACCGGTGAGTTGCCCGCGATGCTTGAACGTGCCTCCAATGCCCAGGAACAGGATCTGGAGCGTCGTGCGCTGACGATTGCCGGACTGCTTGAGCCTGCCTTGATATTGGCCATGGGCGTGGTCGTGTTACTCATTGTGCTGGCAGTGCTGATGCCTATTATTGAAATTAACCAATTGGTTCGTTAATGCCAGGTCGGCATCTGTTTTACGTAAGGATAGAAATGAAGCGTTTGCCTTTGGTGACAAGTTTTCTGCTGTTTTTGGTATTTTGTATGTCCCTGAGCTATTGGGGCATGCAAATGTTCAAGCCTAAGGTCAGGGCGGTATCTGCTCCGGCCAGTTCGGGTGCCTTTGAGCCCGGAGTGGGACAATGGAGCTCGATGTTCGGGCGCAATCCCTCGGCACAAGCGGCTCCCAGCAACTATCAGCTCAAAGGGGTCGTCATGGCGAAACCGAATGCCGAAAGTGTGGCAATCCTGAGCGTGGATGGCAAGAGCGCTTTGGCAATCGGCATTGGCCGAGAGTTGTCTCCGGGTGTTACTTTAAAAGAAGTACACGAAAGTTACGTCCTCATTTCTGAATCGGGGGCCGCCAGTCGTCTGGATCTGCCGCCATCACCTTCAGCCATCGCCGGCAATCAAGGGATCACGCTTCCTCCAAACCAGCCTATGCCTAACATGTCGCAAGGCGCGCCAGTTAATCCTGTCGAGCCATCAGTGGCGCCGCAGGTCAACCAATAATATTTTTAATCCCATCATGACTGGTCAGCTTTTAGACGGGCAGGCGTTGCCCGAAGCGGTACGGTGTGGATTAAGTGCAGTTCATCCTTCCTGGCGCAACAGTGTGATGCAAGGTTTACAAGCGGTGCACGCTGCTGATCCGGCCTATCTGTCAGGCTTGAAGGAAGGTGAATTTTTGCCCGATGGCGGGCGACTTTTTGCCGCATTTTCTATCCCCTTGAGTGCAGTCAATTATGTGCTGGTCGGGGAGGGTCCCTATCCGCGTGCCGAGAGCGCCAATGGTGTTTGCTTCATGGATGGCGCAGTGCGCGAATTATGGTCAGATGCGGTACAAGGCGGTCTGTCAAAAAAAGTGAATCGTGCGACGTCCTTGCGTAATTTCATCAAGATGCTGCTGGTTGCAGAGGGGCTTCTCGATGGCGGCGCGACGACGGGAGCGGCGATGGTGGCGGTGTCAGCGCACGTACGCCAGCCAGACTCGAAAGTGATTCAAAGTTTGCCTGAATTACAGAAAAACCTGACTGAGCGTGGTTTTTTATTGTTAAACGCCAGCCTGGTCTACCGGCCTGAAGTGCCTCCGCGTATTGACGCCAAGGCGTGGCAACCGTTCTTGCACATCATTTTTTCTGCGCTGAATCAGGCCCGGGAACATCAGCCAGGAAAATCTATTATGTTGGTTTTATGGGGAAAAATTGCGGAAATGTTAAAGCAAATACCGGCTTCCGGTTATTTCCCCCACGTTACTGCAGAACATCCTTATAATTTATCTTTTATCA
>CANIFC010000231.1 GCA_947466695.1 Oxalobacteraceae bacterium
TCAGGTCTCAAACTGGCTGCATCAGCATGTCCGTCTCGGTGGCCTGCTGCAAGTGTCCCATCCGTTTGGTGAATTTACACCTGATTCAGAGTCGATGGTGCCGATTGTACTGATCTCAGCCGGTGTCGGCATTACCCCGATGGTTGCGGTCCTCAACCGGATTGCCCAGATATGTCCCGAGCGGGAAGTTGTTTTCGCGCATGCAGCCGCAAGCGAAGCGCATCACGCGCACCGGGCCGATATTGTTGCTGCACAAACGCGCATGCCGCATTTGCAGCTGATCAATTTTTATGAAACTGCCGGTGCGTCAGGCTTGAAGGACAATTCGACGCAGTTGGGCCTGATGCAGGTTGATAAATTACCGAAATGGCAGCGCGATGTGGCTCAGGTATATTTGTGCGGACCAGTAGGTTTCATGAAAGTGCAATGGCGTGATTTGCTCGCTGTGGGTGTACCTGCAGCGAATCTTCACAGGGAAGTGTTTGGTCCTGATCTTTTGGATAATGTTGCCTGAAGCGGATCGCGCATCTTTCTGCAAATAATGACTTCTCGGTCAGGAATCGACCCGATCCGGATTATCCTTTAATTCTTCTCGATTTAATACTGATTACTGCTAATTACTGCTAATTACTGCTGATCAATCCGGCTCTCGCTCCGGTGCTTGCACTTGATGTTTCCAGACTGAGAATAGTTAAAAACAATGCGTGCCATTTTTGTCGAGAATCATCCTGATTTTACCGGTCGGGATGATTTTTTCATGCTTTTTAGTGTTACCTTTACACGTTATTTTTTTAACGTTGCACATCGACACCCCATTTGCCTTGTCCGTCGCAAGGACGATCCCTCCAATGACAAATTAATCATCAGGTAACGCCACCATGAGTTATGAATTTAATCCTGATAGTCAGGTTTTTGAGTTTCCTAATCCTTATAAAGTTGAAAATATAGCGATTATCTGTTCCGGTACGGTCATGTTGCTCGCTGGCGGGCTCACCATGATTTCCGTGCGTGAAAGATTGACGCAAGGGCTGGACGGTACCGTGCTGGCAGTTTTGCTGATTTCTGTGTTGTTGCTCTTGCTGGGTATCGGTTTGCTGGCACGTGCCTTCACCCGGCTGCGTTATTTTTTCGGCCGTAACCGGCCGGAAAATCTGGCCCCGATAGTCACGCCCGATAAGGATGGCGACAGCGCCCTGGCTGGTAGCTACAAAGAAACCTTGCGGCAAAATGCCATCGGTTATCCTGAACCTCAAGGCGCACTCAATGGCTTACTATACAGCGTACTGCCAAATCTGATTTTTGCCCCGAATGTCATACAACGGGCTGCGCAAACACAGTTTTATAATTTTTTATCTCTCACTGCGACGATGATCAGTTTCCTGTTTTGCTGGTTCTTTTTTGGCCGTGGGGAAATCAACGGATGGATAGGCCTGGCCTATGGCGCCTTTGCCTTTTTCCAGATTATGCGTCCGATGTTTCTCACCAGCGCAAGCAGGGTCAGTGCCTCGGCCAGCGGTGAGGCCGCACAGGTCGGCACAGGTGGCCTGGTCATCCTGATCGCCTTGGCCGTATTGGGGCCTGTCATGTTGGCGACCCTTGGCGCGCGTTTGCCAGATATTACCGATGTGTCAATCAATGGCGTGCTGCTGCTGGCGCTGTTGTGCGCCTTGTCCGGGTGTCTCGCGTTTGGCCTGGCGTTAAAAAATCAATTGCAGGCCGCGCCCCAGGCCGTCGGTTCTGCCCGCGTGACCGAAACCCTGACCATGAACGCCCATCCCAATAAGCTGGTTGAGGAACTTGACCGGATATTGATGGAGCGCTGGTTTAACCGTATTCCCAACCGGCGCTACACCCATCGCTCTCCGGCTGTCACTGGCCAGCAGGGCAAATTTTCGGCGGAAATTTTTGAAGAGACGCAGCCGCGTCCCCAGCCCGACCGGATCGCGGCAGGTATCGGGCATGCGCTGGCGACACCACAATTTTTCTGGCTTACCTGCCTGACCGGACTGGCCATGCTATTGCTGATCGTCGGTGCCATCGCCGCGATTCTGGCTAGCCGGCAAATGCTCGCCGGTACGCCTTTTGTCACCACCATCGCCTTTGGTATCAGTCAAATTGCGGTCGGCATGTTTTGTTACGGTGCTGCACATATTTTGTGGGGACGCTTTGATTTTGTCTCTGAGTTGATCTGGGTTGACATCAACGGCAGCTACGAGGCGGCCAATGTCAATCTCGGGAACCAGTTATCGGGCAATGTGCAGACCTCGAAAAACGTAATCAATATCGAAAGCATGACGATGCGGGTGTGGGTCTCTGAAATCGACACTGTCATCTTTGGTAAAGACGCGCCGCGCCAGATGACCGGTATGCGCGGGTTGCAAACGGTCGCGGATGATCTGGCGGGGATGTTGAAAAATTTTGGTGAAACGCGTTCCATGGTAGTGGCGCCAACTTCCGTGCAAGATCTGGAACGGGCGCAGCAAGTCGGCGCCATGAGCCAGATGCTTGCCGGTTCTCATGCCGCTACCTCGTCCGAGACAACAGCAGGTCTTCTGACAGCCGCCTTGAGCGCCATGACACCCGTTGTTCCAGCAACGCCGGCTAGCGTTCTCGCTGGCCCTGGCGCGCAGCGCTATTGTGCCCAATGCGGTGCTCAGGCGGCGCAGGACGCCAAGTTTTGTGCGGAATGCGGGAAATTGCTCAGCGCCTGAAGGACTTGTACAAAGACGCTTGACGACAATGATGAAAGGGATAGTAAAAAATTGCCGACGTCAAAGTGGTGGTGCACTTCGAAGTTGAATCCGCCAAGCATAAAACGCGCATAAAAAAGAGTATAAAAAAAAGGCCTTGCGAAGCACTAAAAACAGTGATTCGCAAGGCCTTTTTGACGAGTGGCTTAACCTGGCGTAGCTGCCACGCTTACCCTGCTTGTCTTGTCATTGCGCTTACCAGATCGTCGTTCTTTGTTCTGGTGCGACATACATCTTGTCGCCTGGCTTGACCTCAAAGGCGGAATAGAATTCAGCCAGATTGGTCAGCGGCCCGTTGCCGCGGAACTGCGCCGGGGAGTGCGGGTCGGTAGCGATCAGACGAATCGCTTCGGCATCGCGCGCCTTGCCGCGCCAGACCTGCGCCCAGCCCATGAACAGGCGTTGATTCCCGGTGTAGCCGTCAATTACCGGTGCCGCCTTGCCTCCCAGTGAAATCTGATAGGCCTTGTAAGCGATCGCCAGTCCGGAGTTATCCGCAATATTTTCACCCAGGGTCAGCGCACCATTGAGCTTGTAGCCAGGCAGCGGACTGTAGGCGCCGTATTGTTCCACCAGGGCGGCAGTTAATTTGCCAAAGTTGGCTTTATCGTCCTTGCTCCACCAGTCGCGCAGATTACCGTCACCATCAGACTGGCTACCGGAATCATCGAAACCATGGCTGATTTCATGTCCGATTACGGCGCCGATACCACCATAATTGACGGCATCTTCGGCATCAGCACTAAAGAACGGCGGTTGCAGGATGGCAGCCGGAAAGACGATTTCATTTTTTCGCGAATTGTAATAAGCGTTGACCGTTTGCGGGCTCATGCCCCATTCAGTGCGGTCGACCGGTTTGCCCAATTTGTCCTGCTGGCGCCGGTACTCCATTTCGCGTCCGCGCATGACATTACCGACCAAATCATTCTTGACGATTTTGAGCTTGCTGTAGTCGCGCCACTGGTCAGGGTAGCCAATTTTTGGCGTGAATTTAGCCAGTTTGGTCAGTGCCTCTTTTTTGGTATCTTCACTCATCCAGCTCAGGGTTTCTATACTTTGCTTGTAAGCGAGCATCAGGTTAGCCACCAGTGCCTGCATCCTGACCTTGTATTCGGCGGGAAAATGTTTTTCCACATACAACTGCCCCAGCGCTTCCGACATGCCTTCTTCCACTCTGGAGACGCCCCGTTTCCAGCGTTCCTGGTTTGTTGGAATGCCACGCAGGGTGACGCTGGAAAAAGCGAAGTCCTGATCCACAAAACGCTTGCTCAAGAAGGGCGCGTAAGCGTTCAAGGTCTGCCATTTCATATAACTTTTCCAGGTCGCCAGCGGTGTCTCGTCAATCACCTTGGCCAAACCGGTCACATAACTTGGCTGGCGTACGATGACATACGACATTTTTCCACTGCTGCCTGCGCTGGCAAAATAGGCATTCCAGTCAAAACCTGGTAATAGCGCCTTGAGTTCGGTGATCTCGGTCTTGTTGTAGGTCTTGACCGGATTACGGTTTTCGACCTTGCTCCATTGAATTTTAGCTATTGCCGTCTCTAATTTCAGGATATCGTCTGCCGTTTTTTCAGACTCGCTCTGGCCGGACATGGCCATCATGCTGGCGATATGTTTGACATAGGCGGCGCGAAAGCCCTTGAGCTTGGCGTCATCTTCTTTTAAATAATAATCACGGTCGGGCAAGCCCAGCCCGCCCTGGCTGATATACACCGCATAGACGCTGGAATCACGCGCATCCTGATTGACTCCGGCCTGCAGAGGCAGGGCAACGCCGCGTTTGGCCATCTGAGCCATCAGGGCAGACAGGCCGGTTTTGCTGGCGAGCGCATCAATACGGGCAAACTCTGGCTTGAGTGGTGCAATATCGAGCGACTCGGCCCTGGCTTCATCCATGAAGCTGCCGTACAGGTCGGCTATTTTCTTTTGATTGGAACCTGCAGCGAGTTTGCTGTCACTTGCCAACGCCTTGATGATGTCGTGGGAACGCTGCTCGGACAATTCACGCAACTGGTCAAACGAGCCATAACGTGCCCGGTCTGCCGGGATTTCAGTCGTCGTCAGCCATTTGCCGGACATGAATTGAAAAAAGTCATCTTGCGGACGGACGTTTTTATCGATCCACTGTAAATCGAGACCGGAGCCAAGCGTACTGGCAGGTTTGCTCGCCGAAGGCGCATTGAGCGGCGCAGTATTTTCAGCCAACGCGAGATTACCTGCAGATACCGAGAATACGGCGCTTACGGCAATTGAAATCAGGGAGCGGTGCATGTTTGTTTCCTTTGATGGTGGCATGTGCAAAAAAGCACTACAACATTAAAAAAAATTGCTGGAAATTACGTTGAAATTACGCAGAGATCACGCAGAGATCACGCAGGGATCACGCAGAGTTCTCGTAAAGATACGCAAGGGCGTAACATAAAAGTCGTTCTTAATGACACTATAATAAA
>CANIFC010000232.1 GCA_947466695.1 Oxalobacteraceae bacterium
CAATAAGTAGACGTGGAAAAATACCGGAATTGATTAAGAATAATTAGAGGAAATTGGGTAGTTTTGAGCTTGTCAGACGTGTTTATGTGTGTTTAATCACAGCTGACTACACGCTGGTAAGTCCGGTACGTATGGCATATTTCGTCAGTTCGGCCACAGAGCGCAGATCGAGTTTATCCATGATATTGCGCCTGTGCACGTCTACCGTGCTTGGGGCGATATGCAAGTCATTACCGATTTGCGGTGAACTCTTACCTTGCGCCAACAAGCGTAACACTTCAATTTCACGACGTCCCAGACGCTTGTTGCTGCTGACGGTCGTCTTGCCGGAATTGTTACGATGATTCGCGGCGACCAGTGTTGCCGAAGTTTCAGGGCAGAGATAGGTTTCGCCGCGGGCAACACTCTTGATAGCCCGCACCAGTTGTTCACCTGCGGCCGATTTGATGACATATCCGAGTGCCCCCGCTTCCATCATTTCCATGATGAATTGCTTGTAGCCAAAAGCGGATAACGCAACGATGCGAATGGCTGGATTCTTTCTCATGAGACTGCGGGTCGCTTCAATCCCATTGACAGTGGGCATGCTGACATCCATGACGATGACATCGGGCGAGAGTCTCGCCTCAGCCTCAAGAACCCCTTTACCGTCACCAAGATCGCCAACGACCTCGATTCCAGGCTCTTGTTCCAGCATCAGGTGCAAGGCCTCACGCAACATGGTGTGGTCGTCCACCAGCAATACACGAATGCTCATAGCTGTTTTCCTTGTTGTCGATGATTTTTTGAGCTGGCGGTTTCCAGCAACGGTACCTTGAGTGTGACCGTCGTACCTTGTCCAGGACTGCTCTCGATGGACACTTCACCGCCGAGCAAGCTGATTCTTTCACTCAGGCTAATGAGTCCAAGCGCCTTATCGTCGGTTGCCGGTTCCGACAGACGCTGGTCGAATCCTGTCCCGCTATCGCTAACCGTGAGGATCAACATGTCGCTCTGGCGACTGGTCGTAATGTCAGCTCTTTTAACGTGGGCATGCCTGCAAACGTTGATCAGCAGTTCCCGGACGGCACGCAGCATGGTGGCACTTACCGGGGGCGAGAGAGGTTTGTGGATACCGTCATCGAGGATGCTGACATCGAGCTTATACACCCGGTGTATCTCGTCGGCCATCCATTCCAATGCCTTCACCAAGCCGAGTTGGTCAAGCATCGGTGGATTCAATTGCAGCGCCATCTCGCGTAATTTACCATTTGCCAGTTCTACGGCAGCGGAGCAATCACTGATCGCCAGTCGCACCGAATCAGGCATTTCCTGTTTTTTGATCGTGACCGTTTTTAAGGCAATGACGGCTAAGATCTGGCCTAGGTCATCATGTAAATATTTTGCCAGAGCACGCCGTTCACGTTCCTCTGCTGTCGCCAGTGCAGCCGAAAGTAAGTTTAACTTGTCGGTTTTTTCGATGTTCTCGTCGAGATCCCTGCGCGTAGCTTTACCCATCTCGACCACCCAGTGAATATCGCTGATATCGGTGTAGGTGACGATAAGGCCGTCATTCTGCGCATCCTGATTTTGGTAGGGCCGTATTCTGCGGATATACCAGCAACCGTTTGCGACTTGAAACTCATGATCAAGCACTTTTTTTTGTAACAGCACCTGATGCGCCGCGCTGATGAGGTG
Source organism: Oxalobacteraceae bacterium (assembly GCA_947466695.1). GTDB lineage: Bacteria > Pseudomonadota > Gammaproteobacteria > Burkholderiales > Burkholderiaceae_D > Undibacterium. The sequence goes on from CANIFC010000232.1 coordinate 1,678, forward strand.
GTGATCTTCAATGGCTGACAACAGGTCACTGACCGGTCGTCCAACGTCAGTAGAAATAAGGTGAAAAAGTTGTTGTGCCACAGGGGCAAACCATTTTATGCAGAGGGTCTGGTCAAGACAGATTGTGGCAATATCGCTGCTGATCAACAGATTATGCAGATCGCTGTTGGAAATTTCCAGCTCAGCTATTTTTGATTCAAGCTCTTGGTTGACTGCATTTAATTCGGCATTGAGTGATTGCAGCTCTTCCTTTGAACTTTCGAGCTCTTCGTTCATCACGCGTAGCTCTTCGTTCGCCGAGACCACCTCTTCGTTTGAGTTTTTGAGCGTATCGTTGACGCAAGAGAAGCGCACAGCGCAACCGGCTAATTCATTGCGTGTGTCGAGCAATTCTTTTTCAAGATGCCCAATCAGTGAATCCGTCGTTTTATTTTTTTCTGGAATGCGCTCATCCGCACTTTCATAACGAAATACGACCAGATAAAGCGGCCCGAGTGTGCTACCGGTATCAGGCGTGACGGTAATCTGCACAAATTTTTGAGCGTTGCCGCACTTCATGCGTGCACCATGAACCGTGACCGTGAGCGCGCTGCTGGCGGCGTCATCCAGGGCCAAGCGTAAATGGGGGCGTAAACCTTCATGCGCCATCGAGAGCAAATGTTGCGTCGGCGAGTTGTGCGTTGTTTCTAAAAAGTTCGTTGTTGAGCCGCACGAATACAGGGCTTCGCCGAGTTCATTAACAACGACAGAGGCCGGGGTGAACTGTTCCAAAATCATTTTTTGAGCGACGCTAGTGATGTGCTCTAGCGAATGTGTAGGGCCTTCACTAACCATATCACTACCTGTAGATGTCGGCAAAATGGGATCTTCACGGCCCTTATCCGTGACCGGTGTCGTTTTATCGGCTGCTGAATCAGTGCGACAAACAGACCTATTCTCTACAGCCTGAACTGTCAATATAGATTCTCCTGAGCTTTGTTATTGAGTAACGGGATATGTCAGCTATTTCACCACAATAGGGAGAGCGCAAGTTTATACCGCACCATTTTTTATTCGAATTATCTGATAGAAAATTATTGTTAATTCAATATTTTAGCTGGTAGGGTGTAAATTTCTTGCTTATTTCGAAGTCTAGCCTTTCCTATGGAAATAGGGGTAATTAAAGTTAAAAACAGCTTTTTTAATGCGAAATTTGTATTTTTTATTGAATGTAAATACCGTGATCTATGTATTGTCGCTACTAATTAATTGGTAATGTTTTAACTGTCCCTTGTCTTTCAAGTGAAGTTATTTATCGCCAAATAACGTAAATCAAGTAGGTGATGTTCGTACATTAAGGTATTTCAATGAGCGACGCATTTGACTATGCTCATTTTGTATTTTTCAATCAACTTTTTTCCAGGAGCTCATCATGTCTCACTCAAAGTCGCAGTCCCTGCCACAGTCAGGTAAAGAGTCGTCGCGTAAGATAAAACCGAGCACGTCTTTTCCTGCCGAAGATAATAATAAAGAGAAACAAAAAGCCGAGCGTCGCGAGGTCGCTGGCAGACACAAAAATGACGCCCGGAAAGATCATAAAGGTGCCAGATGAACTCATTTGTACGCCTGAATGGTTACGGTTCTATCGTACTTTGATCAATGCCGGAGTGGGTGCCCGGAATGCAGGCTAAATCTATTAAGCGGATTGAATGATTTTGCAGGTCTTTGTACTGGTAGCGTTGACTAACTGCATCAGTTCAGCCGTTCTCCTGTTACCCAACGCCGGACTGATGAACAAACCATTGTTTGTAACCGTTCGGACGGCGGTTAATAATTCGCCTCCTGCGCATGACTTGTCAACATAGGCATGTGCACCTGCGTTGATCATCCTGACGATGAGAAACGGGTCAACATGGCTAGAAAGACCGATCACTTTAATTTTCGGGTGCGCTGCGAGTAGTTGCCGTGTCGTTTCTATGCCATCAAGCAGGGGCATATTGATGTCCATGCAAACCACGTCGAACGTGTTATCTCTAGCCAATTGCAGCGCTTCGAGACCATTGTTGGCTTCGGCAACAAGAGCAATATCTGGTTCTGTTCGTAAGACCATGCGGATCGCCCGCCGGAACATCAGATGGTCATCTGCCAAAAGTATATGTAGTGTCATGCTTGTCCTGTGTGTGTCAGGGCGATCTGAAGTGGTTTAACAATCATCGGTTGCCATGGTGTTACGACTGATGCCATCTCGGGTGGGCATGTTATCACGACACTCAGGCCGTTGAGCGGACCCGCTGCTTGTTCTGGTGATGGTTTGTCGCCATCCGCCGCAAGGGGAACGTGGTAACTGAGAGCACGGAGGGCGCTTTTTCCGGAGATCAGTGGTTGCCCGGTCGTCGCTGACAAGGGGATCTCAATGGCGAACATGGATCCGCGTCCCGGTCGTGAACGCACGCGGATCTGTAAGCCCAATAAGCTGGCCATTTTGCCTGCGATAGACAGGCCTAGCCCGCTGCCGCGTATTTCTGTGCCTTCCGTTAACTGGTGAAATTCTTCAAAAATAATACGCGCCTTGTCTTCTGGGAAACCAATGCCGCTATCCCAGACCTCGAGCCAGTATTTTCCATCGTGCCGGCGAAGCCCGATAAGTACGGCACCCTCATCGGTGTAGTGAATGGCGTTGGAAATAAAATTGGCAAGGATACGATGCAGCAGCAGCCGGTCTGTGTGTACCATGACGCCGGTATGCCTGACCCTTAACTGAAGTCTTTTTGTCACGCTTTCCGCGTTGTAGACAGACGTCAGCCTTATGATGAGGTCATCAAGAAAGAAATCGGTCGCTTTGGGGATGATCACTCCGGCGTCTAGCTTGCTGATATCAAGCAGATCAGTGAGTAATATGGAGAGACTGACGACACACTGATCAATACCCCTGATTAATTTTTCGCTGTCCGGAACAACGACGTTTTTCTTGAGGAGTTCAACATACAGTGACAAGGCGGCGATAGGCTGGTGTAAGTCATGGCTGGCCGTGGCCAGAAAGCGTGATTTACTCCGGTTGGCTTTTTCTGCCTGAATTTTAGCGTTTCGCAATGCTAATTCGACACTTCTTCGCCGGGTGATATCGCGTACGAAAGCACAGATAAATGCTTTTTTTTCATGACCAACGAAATTGGCAACAATTTCTACCGGAAGTACCTTTTTATCTTTGGTCAGATATTCTGACTCGAATTTGATTGATCTGGTTTCCTGTAGCCCGGCAAAGAGCGAGCGCCATTCCACCTTGCTTTGGGCATAAATCATGTCGATATCGTTTAAGGATAAACTTATTAACTCTTCGCGCTTAAAGCCTAGCATCGTACACGCAGCGGCATTGACATCCATAATCCGCGCGTCAGTTGTTATCCAGAACATGGCATCTGCGGCCACTGCCACACTCATGCGTATCAACTCCAAGGTTTCTTCGGTGTTCTTGCGGGCGGTAATGTTCGTATGTGATACAACCGCCCCCTTCACCTCATGATGGAGTGGAGTGA
>CANIFC010000233.1 GCA_947466695.1 Oxalobacteraceae bacterium
TGTCATTCATGCAAAATTTACCAAATACTTACCAGATGTCATCATTCTGCGAGCAGTGAGGCCATGATAGATATCAAAGCCAAAGACAGGATCTTTTTATTAGTTACCGGCCTCTCTAATTACTCGGTTTAAAGGTAAATAGAGAGGCGGCTGATTTCTCTGGAGAAATACATCCGGCACCCGATGTGCGGCACCCGATATCCGGCCACAGGTATTGCGCCCGTTTCAGCTTCCGCGCGGATGGTGCAAGGCGTGCAGTTGCTTGAGCCTTTCATTAGCCACGTGCGTATAAATTTGCGTCGTGGAGATATCCGCATGACCCAGCAATAATTGCACTACCCGTAAATCGGCACCATGATTGAGCAGATGCGTGGCAAAGGCATGCCTTAGCGTGTGTGGCGACAAAGGTTCGACAATACCAGCCAGTGCGGCATATTTTTTGATGAGCACCCAAAACATCTGGCGCGTCATGGCACCACCCCGGGCAGTGACAAACAAGGCATCATCAACCTGACCGGCGAGGATCGCGGGCCGGGCTTCGCGCAGATAGCGCTCCAGCCAGCTTCTGGCAATCTCACCGAAAGGCACCAGCCTGGTCTTATTGCCCTTGCCCGTCACGCGCAGCACACCATCATTGAGACTCACCTCGAGAGATTTCAATGTCACCAGTTCAGTTACACGCAAGCCGCAGGCATACAATAATTCCAGCATGGTGCGGTCACGCAGTCCCAGCGCAAGACTGTCATCCGGAGCGAGCAATAACAACTCCACCTGTTTTTCGCTCAAGGTCTTTGGCAAACGGTTTGCCTGCCTGACCGATTTAAGCTTGAGACAGGGATTGACGCTCACCTGAGTTTGCCGGAATGCCATTTGATAAAAACGCTTCAGCACACTCATACGGCGATTCGCTGAGGTCGCTTTGGATTCACTGCGCTTCTCTTCCACATAGGAAAAAATATCGGTCTCACTGACCTGATGCAGATTTTTTTGATGTGTGCTGTCCAGCCATTGCGCGAACAGCGTCAGGTCGCGCCGGTATGCCTCGATTGAGTTTTTTGCCAGCCCGTCCTCAAGCCATAAGTTATCGCAAAACGCCGTAATCTGCGCCTGAACCAAATCTGGCAAGACAGGTGCAGGACAGTCGGGATTTATCGTGCTTGCCACAATGCCTCCTGCTGGTAGCCGGCGACCTGCTCGTGCGCCAGCAACCAGCGCTTGACGCCAAGATGGAAGCCGTTTGCGTCATCGTCGTGGGAAAAACCACCCAGGCCACCGGCAGCCGTCACCCGGTGGCAAGGGATCACCAGTGGGTACCAGTTGGCGCCGCAGGCCTGGCCAACCGCTCGCGGGGCGGAACCAATGAACCTGGCAATCTGGCCGTAAGTTCTGACCTCGCCACGTGGAATGGCAGAAATGGCAGCCCATACCTTGAGTTGAAACGGCGTTCCTTTTGGCTTGAGCGAAAGCGAAAAATGAAAATCGGGCTGCGCGATATAGCGCTCAATTTGCCGCGCGGCTTGCTCGGCAGCTTTGTCAGCGGGGACTTTTTCATGGAATCTTGGCGGCAGGTAAACCAGTTCACAGACCGCATCAGCCTCGGTACGCACCCCGACAAAACCAAACGGTGCGCAGACGATGGCGGAAAATAGTGCACATTCTTTGTCAGACATTTTGCCTCCTGCTACCTGGGCGCATGTCGCTGCCCACAAAAGAAAAAAGGCACATCAAAAGATGCGCCTTTAAAAAATCATTCGCGTTTTTGGCCGTTTAGGCTTATTCAACATAAACCTCAGCTTGTAATAAAACGCGTGTCTCCCCAGTGTGTTCGATATAAATACCGATTATTATCGCACTACCGCCTTCAAATCTTTTCTACTAATCACGTGCTGCAAATTTCGTATGGGTAAGAATATAGCACGCGAACCCATGATATTCAAAAGCCAAATGTCAGATAAATCCAAATTGTTGTGAATCAGTGGAAAAAATTGTTTCCATATAAAATTTACTGGACAATTTATTTCTTTTACAAAAAAATTTTGAGGCTGAACATGAAAATCAACTTATCCTTGGTGCACAGATAAATTGATTTTGTATTTTATTTGTAAATTAATTGTGGCAGCCAGGTTGAAATGATTGGTACATACGTAATCAGCACCAGGAAGCCCAGCATCGTCAACAGCCACGGCAACACGGCAATCGTGAGCTCGGTAATACCCATTTTCGTGATGCCCGAGGCGACATATAAATTGAGCCCTACCGGCGGATGGCACATCCCCACCTCCATGTTGACCACCATGATGATGCCGAAATGAACCGGATCTATCCCCAGCTTCATGGCTACCGGAAACAGGATAGGCGCCATGATCAGGACAATGGAAGATGGCTCCATCACATTACCCGCCAGCAGCAGCAATACATTACAAACCAGCAGGAAACTGATCACGCCAAACCCCTTGTCCAGTATCCAGCCGGCCATCGCTTGCGGAATATTTTCACTGGTCATCAAAAATGAAAACAACATGGCGTTAGTGATGATGTACAAAAGCATGGCCGACATCGCGGCAGAATCGAGCAGCACTTTGGGTACTTTTTTCAGCGTCATGTCCTTGTACACAAAGACCGCCACCACAAAGGCATACACGGCAGCGACGGCAGCGGCCTCGGTCGGCGTGAACATGCCCGAGTAAATACCGCCCATGACAATGACGATCAGTAAAAGACCCCATGCGCTTTTGCGAAAAGCGACCCAGCGCTCGCCCCAGCTCGCCTTGGCCATCCGTGGATAATTATGTTTTCGCGCCAGAAACCAGGTCGTCAATCCGAGTAAAGTTGCCAGCATTAAGCCAGGTATGACCCCGGCCATGAACAACTGTCCGACCGAGGTATTGGTAGAGACGGAATACATCACCATCACGATGGATGGCGGGATCAGGATGCCGAGTGCGCCCGAAGTGGTGACGACGCCAGCGCCAAAACCTCTCGGATAACCTTGCTTGACCATTGCCGGCAAGATGATGGAGCCAATCGCAACTACCGTCGCGGGGGAAGAACCTGATACCGCGGCAAACAGGGCACATGCCATCACGCCGGCCAAGGCGAGACCGCCATGCCAGTGACCGACCATGGAGGTAGCGAAATTGATCATGCGTTTGGCCACGCCCCCATGCGTGAGAAAATTACCGGCCAGAATGAAGAACGGAATCGCCATGATCTCGAACTTTTCAATGCCGGTAAATAATTTTAGCGCGACCGATTCAATCGGCACCGTGGTCATGGTAAACAGGAAGCCCAGCACCGTTAAACCGAGCGAAATCGAAATCGGCATTCCGGTAAGCATCAGCGCCAGCAGCAAGACAAAAATAATGGCGGCGTTCATGCTTTCACCTCATCTTCCAGGCCTTCGACATGCGTGTGATCATGCTTGGGTAATTCACCCGTTTTGATAAAAGTCCTGGCCACTTGCAGGAAGCGAAAACACATCAGGCCCGAGCCAAGTGGGATGGCCAGATAGACCCACCACATCGGAATTTCAAGATCAGCCGAGGTTTGATCGGTTTGCGCGATGTGCCAGACAAAACTGGCACCAAGTGTTCCGACGATGCCAGTGAACAGGGCGCCGGCAAGTAAGCCTAAAACAACAAACTGGGCGCGACGGGCTGGTTTCAGCTGATTGATCAATACGTCAACCCCGACGTGAATGCCGGTTCGTACGCCATAGGCCGCGCCGAATTTGGCCATCCAGACAAACAGGTAAATGGTCAGTTCCTGCGCCCAGCTGGTGTTGAGCCGAATCAGGGCGTCCTGCACATAGGGAATGGGAAAACCGGACAGGTAACGGTGTAATACCGCGACGAAGGTGATGATGGTGGCAGCGCCCATCAGGGTGGCGATCAGCCACTCCTCAAGATGATCAAGAAATTTCATATCAATTCCGGTAGCGTAGGGTATTAAATGAACGCCCGCCTGCGATTTGGTAAATTAAAGAATTTGCCAAATCGCAGAACGGGCGAAACAGGAGAAACAGGCTCAAAAAACAACGAATAATGAACAACAATGACGATTGAAAATAGAAGAAATCCCGTTTATTTATAACCGAGTGCTACCGCTTCCCTGTTAACGCTCATGATGAGATCCTTACCAATGCGCTCTTCCATCTGTTTTTGCACTGGCAGCAGGGTTTTACGCCATTCGGCGCGCTCACTATCGGTCGGTACATACACAATGGTCTTGCCCGACTTTCTGACCGCCTCCATCGCATTGTCGTTTTCCTGTTGCGCAATGGCATTGGCGTACTTGGTTGCCGCTTTCATCGCCCCATCAAGTTCGCCGCGGATATCGGCAGGCAAGCCATCCCAGAATTTCTTGTTGACGATGACGGCGTATCCCAGATAGCCATGATTGGTGAGCGTGACGTTTTTTTGTACCTCATGCATTTTTTGGGTGTACAGATTCGATGGGGGATTCTCGGTTCCGTCGACGACACCGGTCTGCAAGGCTTGATAAACTTCAGAGAAAGCCAAGACCTGCGGATTGGCACCAAGCGCGCGCATTTGTGCATCGAGCACCTTGGAAGACTGGATACGCAGCTTTTGGCCCTTGAGGTCAGACGGCAGATGAATTGGCTTGTTCGCCGACATTACCTTGAAACCGTTATCCCAGAAACCAAGACCGACGATACCCTTAGGCTCGAGTTTTTTCATCAGGTCGCGCCCGATAGGGCCTTCGGTGACACGGTACAACACATCTTTGGAAGGGAAAATATACGGCAGGTCAAAAACTTCAAAGTCTTTCACTCCCAGCGGACCAAATTTTGCCAGCGAGGGCGCCAGCATTTGTACAGCCCCCAGCTGCAAGGCTTCCAGCTCTTCCTTATCTTTGTACAGCGTACTATTTGGATAGAGTTCTACCTTGACGCGTCCCTTGGTCGCCTTTTCAGCCAACTCCTTGAAACGCTCGGCAGCCTTGCCTTTTGGCGTATCCATCGCGACGACGTGACTAAATTTAATGATGATCGGGGTCTGGGCATAAGCAGTTCCACTCGCCAGGCTTGCGGTAAAAAGGGTCAGTAATAAAGATGAAAATTTCATGTTGGTCTCCAATTTTAGTTTTGTGATCGCTAGTATTAATAATTAAAAATAATGAAACAACTGTGGATATCCACAATCAAA
>CANIFC010000234.1 GCA_947466695.1 Oxalobacteraceae bacterium
TCAAGAGGCAGATTATGCGCCGCTTGACTACCGTGTCACGCCATTATTACCGTTTCCTATTGAAACGATGGACGAAGCTCACGTCGCCCGCATACCGCCGCTGCTTAAAGGCTATCTACGGGCTGGTGCCTGGGTCTGCGGCGATCCTGCGTGGGATCCCGATTTTCATTGTGCCGACCTGTTTGTGATGTTGCCGCTGGCAAATCTGGACAACCGCTATGCAAGGCACTATGGCACGGAGGATCTGCAAAAATGAACGCGGCAGATCAGTTTTTAAATAGGGCAAGGCATCGTGAGATGCCGGGAAACAGCAAAAAAGAAGTGATTCGTTTTCGCACTATTTGGATTTCTGACCTGCATCTGGGAACTACTGGTTGTCAGGCTGCGCGCTTGCTGGAATTTTTGCAGGCGACTGACTCAGACACCCTGTATCTGGTCGGTGACATTATCGACGGCTGGCAATTGAAGCGACGCTGGTACTGGGATCAGGTGCACAATAACATCGTACAGACGGTACTTAAAAAAGCCAGGAAAGGAACCGAAGTCATCTTCGTCCCGGGTAACCACGATGAGGCGGTCAGGCAGTTCATTGATCTTGATTTTGGCGGCATTAAAGTACGCGATGAACTGGTGCATGTGACTGCACAGGGTAAGCGTATGCTGGTGTTACATGGTGACCGGTTTGATGGTGTCATCGTGTGCGCCAAATGGCTGGCCCACGTCGGAGACGGTTTATATACCGTGATACTAAAGATCAATCAGGTGTTCAACCGCTGGCGTGCGCGGGCTGGGTTACCTTATTGGTCGTTGTCACAATACATCAAGCTCAAGGTAAAAAATGCCGTCAGTTACATCAGTTCATTTGAAAATGCACTGGCTGATGAAGCGCGCAAACGTGGTTTGGATGGGGTGATCTGCGGCCATATCCACAAAGCTGAAATTCGTCAGATTGACGGCATCACTTATTGTAATGACGGTGATTGGGTAGAAAGCCTGTCGGCGCTGGTGGAAGAGGCTGACGGCGAACTACGGCTGGTCAGCTGGCACGATATTATGTTGCGCGGGTCGGCGACTGAACTGCCAGCCGGACAAAAAAACTATCCTGTGCCTGAATTTATTGCGTAAGCAGAGGTGCTGCCAGGTTAACCTCAACGTTTAAAATTTCCGACGTCAGCGAGAAAGTATTTTTTAAAAATCCGGTAAAGCGGGTAAGTACATTTCCCGAAAAAATGCGATACCGTCATTCTCAATAAAATGAAATTGGGCGTAACGGACCCATAGAAAAAAATTTTAATTGGGAAAACACAGCCAAGCTACGGTATGGTTGTTTATTGTTGTTCATGGTTGTTAACTGGCGCAGTAACGCAATAACCGCACCACATTCCACACGTTCGCCAGTGCACCATCACTTGACAACCAGATCCGGCGTCATGAGCGCTTTCAGATAGGTTTCTACGTCATCTTCCTCACGCTGTTTTTGCGAGATCCACCAGACATTTCCCTTGCGGATTGCGCATTCCTGCTGCATCGGTGCGATCAGGCGGGCGGCGATCTGGCCCAGATAGGGCTGGTGCCCGACAATTAATACCGGCTCGCGGCTGTTGGGCCAGTTAGCTGCAGCGAGCACCTCGTCTGCGCTGGCACCGGGGCTCAGTTCAGGCAGGATCTTGAACTTGCGCTCAAGTGCGGCCATGGTTTCCCTGGTCCTTAATGCCGGACTGACAATGATGCGGCAGCTGTGGGGCAGGTTGCTGTCGAGCCAGTGCGCCATCTTATTGGCTTGCCTGACACCCTTTGGCGTCAATTTGCGTTCGGTATCCGGGAGCACCAGGCTACCTGGTTCGGCCTCTGCATGCCGCCATAGGATCAGATCCATCATCGCCTCGCTTTCTTATTCACTTTCTTATTCACTTCTTGATTTATTTTTGTGCCTATACGTCCGTAGCAGAACCTAAATGTTGCATCAGGTACTTCTGTGCACAGAAAGGCACTTGCTTGGCCCGGGCTTTCTTGCGTTCATAGTTACCCTCCGCATCGAGAACCCAGGCGTTGGTATTATCTTTCAGATAGGGCTCAAGTCCTTCCGACATCACCCGTTTTTTCAGTGACTTGTCCAGCACGGGGAAGGCAACTTCAATCCGGCGGAACAAGTTACGGCTCATCCAGTCGGCGCTGGCGAGATAGGTGTCATGCTGCAATTCGTTACGGAAATAATAGATGCGGGAATGCTCTAAAAATCGTCCGATGATAGAGCGAACCCGGATGTTTTCCGATAAACCGGGAACGCCAGGGCGTAACGTGCAGGCGCCCCGGATGATGAGTTCAATTTTAACGCCATCTGCCGATGCTGCGTAGAGTGCGCGGATGACCGATTCATCGACCAGGGCGTTCATTTTGGCGATGATCTTGCCAGGCCGGCCTTCCCGGGCAATTTTTGCTTCATTACGGATTGCCTTGATGATCTGCGGTTGCAGGGCAGATGGTGCCAGCCAGAGATAATCGAGCTTATTGGGTTTGGTTAGTCCAGTGAGGTGCATAAACACTTCGTTCACTTCTGCCGCCATCTGCGGATGCGCCGTAAGCAGGCCAAAGTCGGTATAAAATTTGGTCGTGGAAGGATGATAGTTGCCGGTACCAAGATGGGCATAATGGCGCAGTATTCCACCTTCTTCTCGCCTGATGACCAGCGCCAGTTTGGCATGCGTTTTCAGACCCACAACACCGTAGACGACCTGTGCCCCGGCACGCTGTAATTTATCCGCCCAGTTAATATTGGCCTCTTCATCAAAGCGCGCCATTAGCTCGACAACGACCGTCACTTCCTTGCCGTGCCGTGCGGCCGATATTAATGACTCCATGAGATCGGAATTCATACCGGTACGGTAAATGGTCTGCTTGATTGCCAGCACATTGGGGTCTAGCGAGGCAGCATGGATAAAATCGATCACGGTTTGAAACGGCTGAAACGGGTGATGTAATAAAATATCCTGCTTGTGAATGAGTGAAAAAATATTGGTGGTGGCTAATTTGGCGTTGCTTTTGGCTGAAAAAGGAGGAAAGCGCAGGTTTGGCTGCTTGATATGATCAACCAGCTCCGAGAGCCGGACCATATTGACCGGGCCATCCACCGCGTAGAGACGATCATCGTCCAGCGAGAACTGTTCCAGTAAAAAGCGCGATAAGTCTTCGGGGCAATTTTTTGCCACTTCCAGCCTAACGGCAGCGCCAAACTGACGTCCTTGTAACTCGCCTTGCAAGGCGTGACGCAAGTTTTTGACCTCTTCCTCATCGACCCATAAATCACTGTCGCGTGTGACGCGAAACTGCGAGTACGACAAGACTTCCCGGCCATTAAACAAGTCGCCGATGTGTGCGTGAATGACTGATGACAAGAGGCAAAAGGACATTCCCTTATCCGATAACTCATCGGGCAGGCGTATGACGCGTGGCAACACCCGCGGCGCCTTGACGATGGCAATCGCGGTACCCCGGCCAAAGGCGTCTTTACCCGCCAGTGAAACGATAAAATTCAAGCTCTTGTTGACCACTTGCGGAAACGGATGCGCCGGATCGAGACCGATCGGCGTCAAGATAGGGCGTACCTCGCGATCAAAATAAGACTTGACCCATGCCCGCTGGGCCTCGTTCCTGTCATTATGGCGCAACAGATAAATATGCTTGCGCGATAACTGCGGCAAAATTTCCTGATTAAGCACCTGGTATTGCCGGGTTGCCAGTTGATGACATTCGGTCGCGATGCGGTCCATCATGGCGACAAATCCTGCATGCTGGGCCAACTCGCCATCGATGGTGTTTTGTGCCAGTAAGCTCGCTACCCGGACTTCAAAAAATTCATCAAGGTTACTTCCCACGATGCACAAATAGCGCAAGCGTTCCAGTAACGGGATACTGCGATCTTCTGCCTGGGCCAATACCCGCCAGTTAAAAGCGATCTGTGACATTTCACGGTCAAGAAACGTTGCAGTTGTTGCCGTTACAGTCTTTATTACAACAGGTGTCCCTTTGGTAGTCGTCACAGCATTTTTTTTTGTCTCATCTTGGGAAGTTGTGTCTGCAACTGAAGGAGTTTGTGGCTGTTGATTCGGCATAGAAGGTCGTAGGTAGTCAATACATTGATGATGATATACCTGATTGTATGAAACTAATATTACAAGTTTATGACACGCTGACGATGAAAATATAAACATTTCATAATTATTTAACACACGTCATAATCCTGTCATATTCGGCTAGTACAGTTCTGCACGTACTACCGAAGTTTCCAAAAATACTCTTGAGGTGAATATGCAATTGAATCGTATCGTTAAATCTCTGGTCGTTGCTGCTGGTGTCGCAATGTCCTATTCCGTCGTCTTAGCGGCAGATATAACAGGCGCAGGTGCAACTTTCCCGTACCCAATTTATGCAAAATGGGCTGAAGCCTACAAGCAGGCAACCGGCATCGGCTTGAACTATCAGTCCATCGGCTCCGGTGGTGGAATCAAGCAGATCAAAGCCAAGACTGTTGATTTCGGCGCTTCTGATATGCCTCTGAAAGCGGAAGATCTCAATGCTGAAGGTTTGACACAGTTTCCGGCAATCATCGGCGGTGTTGTGCCCGTACTCAATGTTGAAGGTATTGCTCCCGGCAAGCTGAAAATGACTGGCAACGTATTGGCTGGTATCTATTTGGGTAAAATTACCAAATGGAATGCCATAGAAATTGCTGCTATCAACCCGGGTATGAAATTGCCGGCACTTGATATCACCGTTGTTCACCGCTCTGACGGATCAGGCACGACGTTCCTGTGGACTGACTATCTGTCCAAAGTCAATCCGGAATTCAGCACTGTTGTCGGTTCCTCTACCGCAGTTAAATGGCCAGTCGGTTTGGGTGGCAAGGGCAATGAAGGCGTTGCTGCCAGCGTCAAGCAAATCAAGAATTCGATAGGCTACGTTGAATACGCTTTTGCAAAAAGAAACAACATGACCCATGCCCAGTTGCAAAACATGGACGGTCAGTTTGTCCAGCCTGATGATGCCAATTTTAAAGCAGCTGCCGCTGGTGCTGACTGGGTCAAAACACCTGGTATGGGTGTTGTTCTGACGAATCAGCCGGGTAAAATGTCCTGGCCAATTACTGGTGCCTCGTTCATCCTGATGCACA
>CANIFC010000235.1 GCA_947466695.1 Oxalobacteraceae bacterium
GACCTGGAAGGCAATGTGGCGGAAGAGGTAACCGATTTACATCGCACTCACGCGACCACGGTCTTACGTGAACGCTCCAAGAAAATTACCGAACAGCGTAAAGCCCAGCGCGCGACGGAAGAGGCGGCTCGTGCAGCGCAAGTGGCAGAAGCCGCAGCGCAGCAGCACACTGAAAAACTCAATCAGCTCGCCACCAAGTTTTCCCGCAACAGCTAAACTCCCTGACTCAGGGACGCATAGATGATCCTGCAAAAGTTTAGCTGGCCGGTATTGGCCGGCTGAACTTTTGCACTACGCCCTGATGTCTTGGCGAGTCAATACGACTGTTCAAATACCTTCCTTTAAAGAACCTCAATCGAGGTGTCATAGCGCGACGTATTGATGCGGAGGCGTTCATTATTTGTCTACATTGGATATGCCTTGCCATCCCTGGTCATCCCTGGCTATCCTTGGCTATTTCTTGCCGTCATTTCAGTATGGCAATCACTGAACAATGATTGCCTCTCCAAAAGTCTTTTCTGACGTTCTATAAAGCTTCTGGCAAATGATCGCCATTTCTATTTTGTTCCCCAATCAAGCTGATAACAGAAAGTGATCGGCACTTTTTGTGTCGCACTTTCGATGCGCCAAAGACGCATGATGCAGCCTTGGTTTTCGCTATCGCGATGAGCAGGATTAAACAATAATTTTTTTAAAAGCTGTCTTAAAATTTACCAAGATACCTGGCCTTGCCGGCCGGTTGATATCTGTTGGTATTATTTCAAGGCCGTTTGCAAAAGATCTCCACATTACAACATCGACAAAAATAAATTCATTACAGAAATAGTATTAGGGTACTATTTTAAGTATAAAAATCATATTATTGAGACATTAATGAAAAATTTGAAAATCGGAACCCGGCTCGGACTCGGCTTTTGTACGCTGTTACTGCTCATGCTGGCCATCACCGGAGTTGGTGTGCTGCAAGTGACAGTCCTGTCAAAGCAGATCAGCTTTGTGACCGATGTCGGCGATGTCAGAATTGAAATGTTGAATAATGTACAGTCCGCCATTAATCAGCGTGCTATTGCCGCCCGTAACCTGGCTCTGGTGGATGATCCCGAGTTTCAGAAAGCCGATATTGAGCTGGTCAAAGTGAGTCAAATCAAGATTGATCAGGGATTGGCAAAACTGGCCACGTTATTAAGTAATCCAGAAACGTCTAGCGCCGAAGCGCGCGCAATGTTGGCTAAGTTGCGTGCTCTTGAGGCTCGTTATATGCCGGTAGCGGTTAATATTGTCGAGCTGGTGACCACTCAAAAAAGTTATGATGCGATTCAAGTCATCAAACGAGACTGCATGCCTTTGCTGATCCAGATCACCGAAAATGTACTGGCATTTGAAAAATTGCTGAATACAGAGGCGACTGCTAATGCCGATTCGGCCCAGTCCAGCGCGCAAAATGCCAAATGGATCTTGCTGATCATGAGTGCCATATCGTTGCTGGTAGGGGCGGTGCTGGGCTGGCGTCTGGTTACTTCAATCACGCGTCCGCTCACCGATCCGTCCATGTGGCGCAGCGTGTCGCTTCCGGCGACCTGACCAGTCTGATCAATGTCAATAGCAAAGACGAGACCGGCCAGTTGATGCAGGCGTTAAAAGATATGAATGACAGCCTCTTCAAGATCGTCGGTGACGTGCGTTCCGGTACCGGCATGATCGCCACCGCCTCCAGCGAGATCGCCGCCGGTAATATGGATTTGTCCTCGCGCACCGAACAGCAAGCCAGTTCGCTGGAAGAAACCGCCTCGTCGATGGAAGAAATGACCAGCACCATCAGGCAGAATGCAGACAACGCACGCCAGGCCAATCAGCTGGCGCTAGTCGCCTCGAATGTCGCCGTTGATGGTGGCGCCGTCGTCGCACAGGTGGTGGATACGATGGGCTCGATCAACGCTTCAGCAAAAAAAATCGTCGATATTATTTCTGTTATTGATGGCATCGCGTTTCAGACCAATATCCTGGCCCTCAATGCGGCAGTCGAGGCTGCCCGTGCCGGCGAGCAGGGCAGGGGTTTTGCCGTAGTCGCCAGTGAGGTGCGCAACTTGGCGCAACGCTCCGCTTCAGCCGCAAAAGATATCAAGGAACTCATTGGTGACTCGGTCGAAAAAGTGGATGCCGGAGCCCGTTTGGTAGCGCAGGCTGGAAAATCCATGCATGACATTGTTGAAAGCGTCAGGCGTGTTACCGAGGTGATCAGTGAAATTTCTTCGGCAAGCCAGGAGCAGACCGACGGCATTGAACAGATCAATCAGGCGATCACTCAGATGGATGAAGTGACCCAGAGAAATGCGGCGCTGGTCGAAGAGGCGGCTGCGGCGGCAGAGTCCTTACAAGATCAAGCGGGTAAATTGACGCAGGTAGTCGGCTTCTTTCAGCTTGGTAGTGATAGCGTAACGAACGGTAATGCCAGCGCAGCGAACGTAGCGGCAGCCAAGCGCACCACTGCGACGCGCGTCAGTCCGGCACGTCCGGCTCCGGCCTCGCAAGCAGCCAAGAAACAACCTACAGCTGCGCCTAAACAATTGGCATCAGCGCCAAGCGATGACTGGGAAGAGTTTTAAGAGGTGATAATTTTTTAAATTTCCGCAGTCCCTATCTATCAAAGTATCCGAGTATCAAATTATCCAAGTATCAAAGATCCTGATGCCGGCGAAATTAACGTTACCTTCGACACGGCGCTGCCAGCCAAACGCAGCGTTGTCGACGAAATGATCAGTCCCAAGTTTCCGTCGCGCTCGAACGGCACCATATGAAGCTTGACGATTAACAGTCGCTCGCCGGCTGGAGATCACAGAAGTCTCACCAGGGTCAGATTGAAATAGATTTGCCAATTTTAGCCCCGGAGCTCATGGCCTCACGTTCTGACACCAAAAAATCCGTTCTTCTCGCTCTTGAGTTATTACGCCGTATCCCGCAGCAAAGTAAAGTCTCTGCCAGAGAGCTGTACGAAAAGTTGGCAGGTACTGAATTTGCCAGAGATTTACGGACAATTCAGCGGCAACTCGATATGCTGAGCCAACATTTTGATATTGAGCGCGACGATAGCAGTAAGCCCTACGGCTATCGCTGGAAGGAGCAGTCACCAGGCTTTGCGCTGATGACACTTTCCAAACAGGAGTCATTGCTGCTGACACTGGCAGAACAACACTTGCGTGGAATTTTGCCTGCCAGTCTCATGAAGTCAATGAACGACTTCTTTACCCAGGCCAGAGCGAATCTGCGGGACCCCTACACGACAGCCAATGCCGGTCTTGAGCGCGAATGGTTAGACAAAGTGCGGGTGATCAGCACGAATCAGGCACTGCTACCACCCAAAGTGAACACGGAAGTCTTCGAACAAGTGACTAGCGCCTTGTTTGGGAATTTCATGCTCGAGCTTGATTATAAAAACGCAGAAGATAAAACTTCTCATGCCAGTGTCATGCCGCTAGGCTTGGCGCAGCAAGGGCCCAGAATTTACCTGGTTTGCCGTTTTAAAAATTATAGCAACGAACGCAGTCTTGCCCTGCACAGGATCAGCCGCGCAAAAGCGACTGCAACCCCGTTCGAGCGGCCGGCCGATTTTAATTTAAAAAAATATGATGCCGACGGACGTTTTGGTTTTGGCGAAGGAAAACGTATCATACTCACTTTTCATATTACAAAAAATTCTGGCTACCACTTACTGGAATCCCCGCTGTCAGAAGATCAGCATGTCGACGTCCTGGAGGATGGTTATAAAATCACCGCAACCGTGGTTGAAACCGCACAATTAAATCGTTGGCTAAGGGGGTTTGGCGAGACGGTAACACAGGTCAGCAAGGAGCCTGTGGCCTGACTGCTTGCGACACAAATTGACGCAGGTTTGCGGATAATGGTCTTCTACATACCGGAGACCCTCATGGCTATTATTCGCAGACGTGCAAAAAAAACCGCTCATCCAGAGAACCTTGACCCGATTGTCCATTTGTGGATACTCAGAATTTTGTTTCCCTTAGGTTGCGTGCGTGATTTCATCAGCCTGCATGGTTTTAGTAACGACACAATCGCTGCGCTGCTGGGTTTAGGAGATTGGATCGATCCGCCACTGGACGATTTCAAACCCAAATCGGCTCGTCTCGAACTTCGTCGATTGCATCAAGCGGTCGAATTAGAGTTTGCAAACGCCGCACCACCAAGATGCCTGGAAAAAAATGTCGCGCAGCTCGCCAATTTGGTCGGCTTGTCGGCTGAAGATTGTCGAATTCTAGAATTTACCATCTTGCTTCAAAGTGAAAGACTCCTCAATGACGTGAGCGACTGGCTCGGTTGTCTCTCCTCGGCCAGACTTTTTTATGTGCTGGCAAAATTACTCGATTTGCCTGAGCAGGCTATCCGTCAATCGCTACACCCGCAAGGCATTTTATCGAGATCGGGGCTAATTGCCATTGACCGCGGCAGCTCAGCCAACCTGGCTAGCAAGCTTAGCCTGATCTCCGATAGCTTTGCTGACGACATCACGTCGACAGAATCCGATCCGATGCTGCTGTTACGTGACATGGTGGTGATTGCCAACGAAGCGGAGCTTGACATGAGTGATTATGGGCACGTGAGCACCTCGCTCAACATACTGCGTCCCTACCTGCAGCAAGCGCTTTCCACGGGTAGAAAAGGGGTCAACATTTTTCTGTATGGCGCACCGGGCACCGGAAAAAGCCAATTGGCCAAGGTCATTGCCGAAGACATGCACTGCCAATTATTTGAAGTTACCAGTGAAGACAGCGAGGGCGATCCGGTTTCCGGAGAGCGCCGGTTGCAGGCCTTTCGGGCGGCGCAGAGTTTTTTCGGGCAACGGCGGGCACTGATCCTCTTTGATGAAGTGGAAGACGTGTTCGCTAACGGCAATCAGATTTTTGGACAAAAAAGTACCGCCCAGACACACAAGGCCTGGCTCAACCGTACGCTGGAAGAAAATCCTATCCCCGCGTTATGGCTCTCCAATTCCATCAGCGAGCTCGATCCAGCATTTATCCGCCGCTTCGACATGGTGATTGAACTTCCGGTGCCGCCAAAAGCGCAACGGCAGCGCATCCTCGAACAAGCCTGTGGCGACCTGATGGCGCCACAAGACATCGAGCGGCTATCCCATTCAGAAGTGCTTGCCC
>CANIFC010000236.1 GCA_947466695.1 Oxalobacteraceae bacterium
GAGGATGACATAACAAAACCTTTTAACGATTAATGAAAGTTCTCAAAGATTAATAGAGAGTACGCTTGAGATCCAATGAGTTATTATCAGTCACATTATAAGGAATACTGATAATGGATATCACTCAACTCAAGGCTTTCGTCACGGTAGCGCGGGAAGGTAACCTCACCCGCGCCGCCGAACGCCTGTTTGTCACGCAACCGGCGGTGAGTCTGCAAATCAAATCCTTGCAAAACTCGCTTAACGTGCAGTTATTTAACCGCACCGCCAGCGGTATGACACTTACTAATGATGGGGCTAAACTCTTACACCACGCTGAACAGGTGCTCGCCAGTATGGAAGAGTTGCGGCAGGCTGCGGCCTCGCTCTATCAGAACCTGTCAGGCGAATTAGCCATCGGTACGATCCTTGATCCGCAATTCATCCGTCTTGGCGATTTTCTCAAGCGGCTGGTAGAAACTTATCCACAGTTATCCACCAGACTCCAGCAGGGTATGTCGGGCTCGGTCTTGCAGCAGATACGCAACGGTATGTTGGACGTGGGATTTTATCTCGGCCAGCCACCGGAAGACCTCAAGGTTCCGGTCTATACCCTGACCCTGACCTATTTCAACTACAACGTCGTCGCACCGAGTGGGTGGGAAAATCGTGTCAAGGGGAAGGACTGGCCAGCGCTGGCGCAACTACCCTGGATCTGGACTCCGCCAGAATCGGCCCACAACCGCTTGCTAAGCAAAGTGTTTGCAGAACATCACATCATGCCCAATAAAGTGGCACTGGTGGATCAGGAGCCATCCATGCTCGATCTGGTCAAGTCCGGCGTTGGATTGACACTCGCGCGTGACACAACGGCAGTGCGCGAAGCGTTGACACACGGGCTGGTGATTGCCGACGCGGTCAGTGTATCGACCGAACTGAGTTTTATCACTCTTGAAAAACGCAAGAACGAAGCGATGATTGCCGCCGCGTTTGCAATGCTGAAACAAGGCTGGAATCTTACCGGGTAAAAGCAATTTTTCACGGCAATATCCCCTTTCGCCAGCACGACCGAACGTGAAGCGAGCCTATAGAATTATTGAAGGCTCTACAACCATCTTGCTCTGCAACTCTCTATTTATAGTGAAACGCCGATACTCACTCTCAAGGAATGGCGGCAAAAAACCTCGATTTATTTATAAAACGGGTTTATGGCCGAACACAGCTTGACACTATAATCTGTCCCACAATCAATATAGCGCGAGGAACGAGAATGGGGAACTTAAGCTAGCTTAAGCCTATCAACAATCATATTATGAAGAAAAATTATCACACCATACCGGAGCCCGACTATGGCACGTTCAACTAAAGCCAGCAACGCGGTATTGCGCCTCAAGAACCGTAGCGACCAGGCGCCCTACTCCATGGTCAGCACTTCAAATGGACTTTTTTATCTGGTACTCAGTACTGGCGGCGATATTTCAGAGAAGCTCAATGAGCCTCTGGAAATGGATGCATTTGTACAGTTCGTCAACAGCATCAGTAAGCAAGCACCCAAAAAAGCCAGTAAATTTGATATTGCCTTCGAGGAAAAACTTCAGCGCTCTGGCAAAAAACCGGGCTAGACATGCTTGCGCTATGATGATGTTGTTTTATCTTCCCTTGAAAGTATCTCTATGAAATCTGGTTTATTCGCCCTTGCCCTCAGTATCGGCATTGCCACTCCTGTGTCACAAAGTTTTGCGCAGGATGCCGCTGCACCATTAACTGCTACTCAGTCTTTGCAAAAAATCGATTCGAAAGTCGGTACCGGCAAAGAGGCCCTCAGCGGTAGTACGGTCTCAGTGCATTACAGCGGCTGGATTTTCGATGCCAAGGCGCCCAAGCAGCACGGAACAGCGTTTGACAGCTCAGTGGGACGTGGTCCATTCAGCTTTCCGCTAGGTGCAGGCAGAGTCATCAAGGGATGGGATCAGGGTGTGGAAGGAATGAAAATAGGCGGCAAGCGCACTCTCGTCATTCCCCCGGAACTAGGTTATGGCGCCCGCGGTGCAGGCGGCGTTATTCCACCGAATGCCACCCTCATTTTTGATGTTGAATTACTGGAAGTGAAATAAGCTTGAATCCGGAACTGACTTATCTTAAAGCTTATCCTGAATCAATTCAGGCTCAGGTTAAGCTATTGATACAAAACCAAAAACTCGGCGAATTTTTGCGTAAAAAGTATCCTGTCCTACATGAGGTACGTACCGACAAAGCGCTATACGTCTACGTCCAGGACATCAAGACGAATAACATGCGTAATGGGGAGCAAATCAGTAAAATAATGTATGACAACAAATTACATGTCATCAGCAACGCACTCGGTACACATACGTATGTTTCGCGCATCCAAGGCAACAAACTCAAATCCAAGCATGAAATTCGTATTTCCAGTCTTTTCAAGCAGGTACCGGAAGAGTTTTTAAAAATGATCGTTGTGCATGAACTTGCCCATCTGAAAGAGAAAGATCATGACAAGGCGTTTTATAAGCTCTGCAGCTATATGGAGCCCAATTATCATCAGTACGAACTCGATCTGCGCCTGTATCTGACACAAGTAGAAATTTTTGGCGCAGGTGAAGGTATCTGGAACGCACAAAAAATCAGCTAATGCTATTTTTATAGCTGGTAGCAACATGAAAATAATGCATTGATTATGCTTATTTTCATTAAAACATCAGCAATCTCTCCATTAACCACCGCCTCATTACTCTCCTGTCACCGCTTTTTATTCTACTTTCACTCTTATTGCCATCCAAACATACAATAAGAGTGTGACACATGCGCTAATTATTAGTTTTTTAATATATAAGCCGATAAATTCCTGTATTTTTCTCTCATAGCAATAAAAATCCGGTAAAAAAGGGGGCATAGCGGTCGCCCATACCCGATCATTATCGTTGAACAAGCATTGTTACCATTTCATTAAATCTTCATATAGCTGTCACAGGCTTGTCACGTGCAACACTTAGTCTGCAACCGGGTCATACCGGAAACTGGAATAAAAGTGGAGTCAACGATGAATACCAAAACCTTGATCGATACTGCTGTAATCAATTCGAGTACAACTGCCTGCAAGAGCTATCCCGACCGCTTATTTTCCTATTGTTTCAAGCGACTGTTCTATACGCAAATATGGGAAGACCCGCAAGCCGACCTAGACGCCCTGCAACTTAAACCGGGGGCAAATATAGTAACGATCTCTTCTGGTGGCTGCAACGCTCTGGCTTACCTCTCAGCAAACCCTTCTGCGGTGCATGCCGTCGATATAAACGGACATCATCTGGCGATGTTGGAAATAAAAAAACAAGCTATCAAGAATTTGCCAGACTATGATTCTGTATTGCATTTTTTGGGTAATGCTTGCCAACCAGATAACCTTAAACGATACCAGCGTCACATCCGTTCACATTTAACAAAAACTGCGAGCACCTTCTGGGAAGGACGTCCGGTACTTGGAAAGTTTGGGAAAAAGCGTTTTCATTACTTTAGCAATAATGCCTACCGGCATGGTTTGATGGGAAGTTTTATCGGTTTTTGTCATTTCTTTGTACGGCTCATGGGAGGTGATTTACAAAAGATCTCGACTGCCCGCAACCATGAAGAACAGGTCGATTTTTTTGAAAAATACCTGGCACCTGTTTTTGACAGCTGGCTATTTCGCCTGATCGCCGTGCACCCAATAGCGCTGTATAGCCTCGGTATTGCGCCAACTCAATTTGCATCCTTGAAAAAAGAAGCAAAACAGGGTTTGCCTGCCCTGTTTAAAGAACGGATTCGTCACCTCGCCTGCGATTTTCCATTAGAAAACAACTGTTTCGCTCATCAGGCGTTCGCAAGGTGCTATGACACGAGGACACAGAGCGCCTTACCGATGTACTTACAAAAACAATATTTTTTATCACTACGCAGCAATATAGATCGTCTCTACCCCCATCACACCAGCATGACTGAATTTTTACGCCAGCAACCCGAGAGATCGATTGACGCCTATTTACTTTTAGATATTCAGGATTGCATGAACAAACAGCAACTTACCGAGCTCTGGATGCAGGTAACACGCACGGCCGCACGAAACGCAAAGGTCGTTTTTCGTACAGCAGGTAAAGAGTCTCTTTTACAACAGACTTTACCATTACATCTGCTATCAGAATGGCATACAAATCAGCAGCAAAATAGTGAGCGACATGCAGCAGATCGTTCAGCAATTTACGGTGGTATGCATATCTATGAAAAGACTGAGATTCACTAATATCTAAGGTCTCAATACACACGTTACAGAAGTTTTTACACGATTTTTAATCGCTGTGTATTTACTATTGTCTTTGTTAACAACAATGTTGCCACAGCGCAGATATCCCACTGTCACTGAAATTTCATGGATTGAAATAGACACATTTCCATAGATTTCAAAAAACGAACACTAAAAATTTTTTCAATATTATAAAAAATTATAAAAAAACATTATTTATGCTGAAAACGATTGTGGATAAGTTGATGGATATCCACAGGACATTCTGTGCAAAACGATGTTTTTCTTTCAGGCCTACTTTTTTATCCAGAATCTGTTCTTTTACTGTACAAGGATTATCAGGGTATTTATGATTATTCTAACTTATTGATTCATTGGCTAAATAGAGACTTATCCACAAAAAATCGCGACGTTAACTATTACTACTATATATATAAAATTATTGTATACAATAAAAGCTTGATTGAGATCTTCAAAAAAATTTAAAAACTCACATCTTTACAAGTAAGAGTTATAGATACCTGATGTCGATATTAGAAATATTATTGGTAAGAAAAATATGAAAATCACTCCGCAGATTATTAAAAGCAAATAGATATTAGCTATTCGAAATGTTTTTACATATGCACCAAGTGAATTTTTATCAGGCTAGCCGTAAAACCTCGTATCTTCAGGGCGAGGATGTCAGGCGGGAGGCGAAAGGCTCCTTGTTTTTTTACTTCACACTGATACACTGATCGGATATATAGCATCTCTACATTTCTCATGCCAAGAGATCCATCCATTCCCGATCCCAAGCCAGCCACCAACACCCGCGTGTTGCGTCTGCGGCTGAAGGATAAGCACGCGACAGTTTTGCGGGATCGGGCGATGTGGGTCAATCA
>CANIFC010000237.1 GCA_947466695.1 Oxalobacteraceae bacterium
AAAGCCATAATCCGGGTACATCTAGGGAAAATTTGTTTCAAGGGGCAACCTGTACATCTTTCTGTATAAATTTTAATAATATTTACTGATAAGCGGCAAGTTAATTATCTAATTTAATAATACATTGCCTAGTGTTAATTCAGTAATATTTATTTTTTTACAGCATGCTTGATCGCCGGTCAGATTAATTTGTGCACCAAACCATCGTCAAAAAACGTTTTGGCGCGCAAATTACGTTGTTACTACACTCTTATTGCATTGCTGTTGGAAAGGGCTTTAGGTATCACTGGAGAATAGCGATCGTTTTAATCCCCAGCAGAGCGTCATGCGCGCGCGTCTACTAAAATGGCACTTTTCTTAATGCACATTGGATCTCTGCAAATAGGTAGCGAGCCGATCGTCATTTTTTGACATCGCTTGTAAATACGCCTCGGCGAGGTATTCCGGCGTGTCCTCGCCGCCAATACATTGGATCTTTTTAAGCAGATGAGTCAGCGCCCAGGCCTCACCGTCATTGAGTCCTTCTTCTCCAACGTCGAGTCCCAGCTCTTGTATCGCGATAATAATGGCATTCAATACAAATAGATCGATATCCTGCCATTTTTTATCTGACCCAAAATTTAGGTGGGCAGTCGCAGAAAAAACGCCAAGTGTCGGTCCGGAATGGGCAAGAATATCCTCGTCGAACCATTCCGCGCAAACGAAGGATACGGGTTGTTTGTCTGGTCCATGTACAACAAGAAAATGTAGATATTGCATAAATCCCATTGACACCACCTCGGTATAAACCGATGCCGTGTAGTCTGCCGTTAATTTGAATGACATTTGATGTTTTGCTGTTGTGATTTTTGGTTGCATATAAAAAAATAAATAATTTGGTGTTGATGGAATGTGCCGTACCTGACCCAGTTATGGGGCAGTCAGCACCTGAATAATCACTTTTAGATAAATTCTGCCTTTATCCTTTCTCTATTTGTGCCGACATATCTTTGTCCTCATTAAAAAGTAATTAAAAATTAACTAATCATCTCTGGACGAGCTAATTTAATAAAAGTCGAGGTGACTTGTTTGACCGCTGGGTTTGCCGTATTAATGACGCCAAATATGCTGGTTTTCGTAGCGTTTTCCAACCGTGATCACTGCCCCGTCGGAACTGCTTTGAACCAGATAACAGCGCAGGTACTCGGACATTCTTTTTAACGGAACCTTCCCGATATCACGTTCCATCTTGCGGATGCATTCGTTAGAAAAAAAGCGAACAACCCCGCCATGGCCGTCAAATTGCTCGGCGCCGTAGTCCAGAAGCCAGTTTTGAATCAAGGTTGGAACACCACGTTGCTGAGCTCGCACCACAGAGTGGGAAGTTTGTATCGCTTGCATTTTTTGCCCTATCGCCGCAGTTGAGGACAAAAAACTGCTGCGTTAATAATCTTGTGCTGCCCTCGCCAGTACAGATGCAGTCATTAAATAAAGGTCAGGCTCATAAAGTAAATTTATTGAAGAATGTTAATAATTAATCCTAACTGATCTCGTCCTGGCCTGGTTTCCTGACCTCATCGTGGCGATATATTCCCAGGTGATGTGGGTTCCAAGAGCTAAACAAAAAAAATTCCTGTTCAAGCCCTGACCTTTTTGACGAGCAGGCGTCTGTATCTTGGTACAAGCCGTTTTTATTAATTATTCCAGGACAGAGCCATGAGTATTTACCGAGCATTCAAACTGTGGAGCAAACCTTCTTCCACTCCTTCATCGATCTCGCTTGAACTGGACAATCCGGGGAAACCAGAAGAAAAATTTAACGCAGAGAGCTGCGATGATCCGATTTCCAATGTAGTCCAGCTCGCACCTGGGACTCCGTTAGACGTCCCTGCGGGATTAAATGCCCAAGCTTCGGTACGTTCGCCAGAAGCAATGCAAACGCGAAGCCTTATGGATGCGGCAGAGTTACAAATATTTTTTTCTGATACCTATTTTGGCTTGGGAAGACACAACGGCGCGCAGTACAAGACTCAGGAAGCATTGAAACTGGGTAGTCAGACCATTGTGTCAAAATTTCAAAATACGTTGGAATTACTGATTGCGCAAAGACAGACCAGGGTAGACGCCTTGCGCAGCATGGTTTTCCAGACTCAAGGTGTATGCGCCACTATTACCGGTCAACTTAATTTGGCATGTCAACAGTTAGAACGCGACATGGCGAGCCTCCAATCGCAATCTGCGCTCGCCGCCGATGGCAAAGGCTGGGTTCTGAAGGCCTTGAATGAATACCAAATCGGATTCGGGAAAGGATTGCGAGAGGCTATCGAGATGGAATTGCTGGTTTAAATGGGCTTCCAACTAACGTTCTTTCATTTACATTTCACCGGATAAATTTATGACAATGTCTACCTATCTTTGCCGCGTCGTTGGCGAGACCCCGCAGCGGGCCGCACGGTTTCACATTTCGACAGTGCGCCGTACAACCACCTTCGCGATCGCAATTCACATTCCGGTACTTCTTTGGGCCATTACGGGTTTTGTGATTGCATCGAAAATTTTCCATTTAAGCCTCATGATTTCAGCCAGTATTGCTATTGCGTGTTCGGGGTTGATTTATTTGGTTGAGCGCATTGTCTTGGCGACACCTAAGGTCTGGTTTGTCAATGTGAGTCGATTAGTGATCGGATTAGTGATCTCCATCTTGGGTGCATCCACTGTAGATCTCGTGATTTTTGACCGCGAAATCGCTGAGCAACTGCGGCGTGATGGTGAGTCGCAATTACTCGCTGAACACAATATGCACATTCAGGTTCAATCAACAGTCTTAGCACAAAAGAAAGATGAATGGCTTAAGGCGCAGACCTCTGCAAACTGCGAAGCAAACGGTACCTGTGGTAGTAAGGTTCGAAGCGTTGGACCGGTCTATCGTGAGTTAGCGCGCCAATCCGAACTCTTGCGCAAAGATTACAAGGCAGCCCAAGATCATTTAGCTATTTTGACTGATCATAAAACGCAGGCACTGGATAGATGGCGAACAGCGCCACCGTCTGTTGATCAGGCTGGGTTGTTAGCCCGAGTACAAGCGCTGCACGCTTACACAATGTCCAATATGGCAGCGCTACTTGCATGGTCCTTGTTTTTCATTCTGGTACTTTTTTTTGAGCTGATGGTCGTTTTGTGCAAGCTGGTGTTCGGCGACACTGTGGACGACGAGTTAGATCGAATGCGTGAATTAATCAGTGAGAAAAAAGCACGTGAATACGTCGATATGATGATTTCGCCGTTGGGAGCCGCGAGGGCACTGCTGTCTCAAAGTTAATGAACGGGAGCATTTTGTTGTTATGCGATAATGTTTGAATGAACGAAGAAGAAATGATCAAAGCAATCAACTCCAGTGGGCGGAACCAAGAGCTCGCCCTGGTGGCCCTTTATCGTAAGTCTGCCGAGTTTCGACGGCACTTTTTATATAAGGGTTTATCCCACCAATTAGCGGATGATTTTGTGCAAGAAACTATTATTAAAATCTTTCATGGTGCGTCCAAGTATTCTGGTAGCGGAGGTTTTGGTGATTCGAGTGCCAATTCTTGGATGTGGACCATTGCAAAAAACATCATGAATGAACATTTTAGAAGAAAAAAAATTGACGAACTGTCTATTGATGACGATTCAAGGAGTGAGACCTCAAAGTTTGCATTGGAAGTGGAATTGGCGAGTAAGAATCCCCACGCATCGTTTGATCAGACCGCTCGGGACTGTGTTGCGAAGGGCGTAGAAGATTTCGCTGCAGAGTTTTCTGATCGTGCCAGAGCGCTGGAAATGCAAATGGACGGTGAAGATATTGCATCTATTGCCAACCGAATCGGTCGTACAGTAGCTGCCGCCAAAGAGTATCTTTCCCAATGCAAAAAGAAGCTCGCACCCTTTATAGAACACTGTACACCGCTGCTTCAAGCGTGAGGATACCAGAATGAATGAAAAAGTATCAAAAGAAGATCAAGACTGGCTTGATACACTGTCGGGAAAACTACCAGAAGGAATCGATCCTCTGATTTCAGCGCAGGCCTCGGCAGTACGAAAAGCCTTAGCCTCCCGGAGGGAGTCCATCGAGGCTGACGCGATTCGAGTTGGCGACAGTGGTCTCAATGAGATCCGTGCACGACTACAACGCGAAGGCTTGATGGATTCTCCCGAGCGGAACCAAGTGAAAAATACATGGTGGGTCCGTGCTTTAGACATCTTTGGTTTTGGTTCGAGAGGACCTGGTGTTAAACGAGTTCCCATTTGGCGTGTGGCTGCAATGTTGATGATTGGTGTTGTTGTTACATTTCAAGTTCTCGGGCCCCAAACAGATGAGTCGCTCGTCTACAGAGGAGACCCCAATGCCACGACATTAATTGTTGATAATCCTGAACTTCGTGCAAATGAAATCGTTGCTGGAATTAAGGCGGTAACTGTTGATAGCGTTGAAATGAATCGATTTAAAGATGGACGAATTCAGCTAAAAATCAAGGATTCCCAGATCGCTCAAGACTATTTATTAACTCAGCGTATCGAGGCAGCGGCAGTAAAAGGAATTATTGAAATTAATGTTATTCCAAGTAAAAAGTGATTACTGTGAAATGTATTTTTGAAATGTACTGTTGGCGCATACTGAAAAAAATAGTCAAATTTTAAGCGATTCGCTCAAATGGCGGATTCAACCTCGAAGTGCAATACCGTGTTGATCCGATTTTAACTGCGCCATGAATACCTCGTGTGGTGTTTTGAAATTGAGGCACTTACTGGGTCGATGGTTAATGCTATGCACGGCCTGTACGATGTCTTCGGCAGTGACATCTAACTCGCAGCTCAACTGGGCAGCTCACAGCAGCAACGTTGGAACTCATCAAATTTCTTTGGAGTTTCATGAGTAAGCACTTTCATCATGCCGCTCAGGAAGCGCTTACCTGTGCGTGGTTATTTGCTTGAAGCGCTAGTTCCAAGAAGTGACCCTAAATTTATCAATCCAGCGCATTAAACCTCGTCTCTTCAGGGCGGGGATGGATAGCGCGAGCAGCTCTGCTGCTCATGACTTTGTTTTTCTTCTTTGTTTTTGTTTTTGTATTTGACTTGTCTGTAGGGTGGGCTAGATCAGATATCCTATATTTAATGACACTTCATCTTTCATCC
>CANIFC010000238.1 GCA_947466695.1 Oxalobacteraceae bacterium
CCATTTCTTCACGGCAAATGAGCAGCACCTGTTCATCACCTTTAGCGCCGGCGTTGCCTTAAGAAAGCAGCATGAAGATCAGGACAGTACCGTCAAACGCGCTGATACCGCAATGTATGAGGCGAAAAAGCTCGGCAAGAATCAGGTGGTGAAGGCTGAGTAAAAATCTTCCTTTTTTCAAGGGATTTCAGGGAGATGGGCTTCTTTGTTACAATTGTTCCGGCAAGTTACAGGTCGGCATTTCGCCATATTCCGACTTCACACCTTGCGTCGCATCTGGCCAGAAAACCCAGCTATAGCATTTATTTCTTAAACATCCTTCAATAACTTTTAATCTTTAGGCAGCAGCGACGACAACTGAAGAAACAGGGCGCTTCCCATCACGAAGGCAACGTCGATTTTGTCTTGATGTTCGGCCAGGAATTCATCGCCAACCCTTTTCGGACCATCGCCATACGGCCAGATATAGTCGTCCACAACAATCCACCCGCCGGCCACCACCAAGTCACCCCAGGCCGAAATATCAGCTTTTGCTGCGGAATAACTATGATTGCCGTCGATATGCAGAATCGCGATATAGCCGTCATAGCGCGTTGTTCCAAACGATGCTGTAGTGACATCCCTGCACG
Source organism: Oxalobacteraceae bacterium (assembly GCA_947466695.1). Taxonomy (GTDB): domain Bacteria; phylum Pseudomonadota; class Gammaproteobacteria; order Burkholderiales; family Burkholderiaceae_D; genus Undibacterium. The sequence continues at coordinate 630 of CANIFC010000238.1, forward strand.
CTCGGTAATGCTGCGCGCCCCCGGTCGATGGCATGCGTAAATAATTCACGTGATTGGCGTTGTAAGGCAGCAGGTTCATTTCAAAAACGGCCAGCGCCTCCTCCGCATCCATCTGTGCGGACGCGATATCCACCATGCCTGTTTCATCGTTCTGCACCAGATGGGCGTTCGACCAGGGATCGACGCAGAGCAGCTTGCCGATGGCGTAACAACGCGCCAGTCTGGACAAAATAAAAGCTGATTTTCCCCACCAGCTGCCGATCTCGACAATGTCTCCGGCTGGGCTGCGACGGGCAATCTCGCACAGGACGCAGAATTTTTCGTGGTCGCACATGCCGGGAATCACGTCTGCATGCCGAAACAAGGCCGCCAGTTCAATCGCCGACATGGACGGCGCGGCCGCCGTATTCGAAGCCAGCGGCAGCGGCCTGTTAAGCAGGCTGTCTGCATGGCCGCGGGCGGCACGGTAGCCGCTCAACTCCACATTGACCGGTGAGTCATTCACCAGAGTCACGCCTGGCGCAAATTCTTTCAGGACGCGATTCAAATAATCCCAGACCACCGGATTAGGCGAATAAATTCCCCCAATATTGGATTCTGAAATCGCTTGTTTCAATGCCTCGTTAAACTCCGGCTGGGTGACGAAAGGAAGCGACAACTATGCCGGATATTTTTCCCGCGAAACATCCAAAATAAGCGACGAAGCGCCGATCACAGCCGGCCCTTCGTGCAGACATTTTTGTAGATATTCAAGCGAACGCGGCATACCGCCTGGAAAAATCAAGATGGATTTTTCACCGCTACCATCATTTTTATTACTCGATTTCAATTTTATATCTCAATGTGAAATTCAACGCATTTGACTAATGCCTTGAATAAGTTAGCGGACTGGCAAGTCACCTCATGCCGATGCTATTTCGTGATTTCTTTACGAATTTCAAACACAAACCACATAAAAGTTTGAACAGCTAAATAACATCAATGACTAGGCGTACCATCAAGTGTTGGACCGAATTTCTCTACTGTTGTGACGATCTTTTCTTGATCCGACCTGGCATTAAAGGGACGAATCGTGACTACTTTTTCAACCTGTGGTGCCTGCGATATCTCAAATTTCATAGGATTATCAAATGTAGCCAACCACTTCAGATTGGGCAGGACTGAAAGCTCATTTGGATAAAGCTCAAATCTGTTTCCGGCAATATTTAGTTTTTCCAAATTTTTTAATTTAGAAAAAGTGTCAGGAAGTGAAATTAATTCATTTTGATAAAGCGTAAGCTGTTGCAGATTTTCAAGATCGCCTATGGAAGCGGGAAGTTCACGGAGCTTATTCTTATGCAGTCGTGTTGCCTTGAGTTTTTTTAGCTCACCAAATGCATCGGGTAATTCCTCAATTTTATTACTTACAAAAGTAAAATATTCAAGATTCTTTAAGTTGGCGATTTCATCTGGAATAAGTTTGACATTTGAAAGCCCCCAGCTAAAGGCACGCAGACTATGAAACTTCCAAACAAAGGAAGGAATTTCCCGAATTCGATTCAGGTACAGATTAAGGTAATCCAAGTTTTCCATGCCCGAAAAATCTGAAGAAAAACTATTGATCTCATTCTTATGTACCAGCAATGTGCGCATGTTGACAAACTTGCCAATAAAGCTGGGGAGTAGCTGCAACTTGTTAACTGCAAGATTCAAATACCGCAAATCGCTAATTTTCTCTATCCATTGCGGAACTACTTTCAAGATATTTGAACCGAGATCAAGGTGGGTTAGCTGTACCAAGTCTCCCATTTTTGCAGGCGTGCTCAATACCATACATCGACGCAAATCGAGAACCCGTAGCGAGGTAAGACGTGAAATCAGTGCAAGGATTTCTTCTTTCTCTTGCGTCGTGTGATGACGTATGAGCCCTTCAAAAATATATTCGTGCGATGTCAAATGCAGTTCAACAACATTGTCATTTTCAAGTGAATAACGAAACTCGCGTCCCACCTTGCGCTTGAGTTCCCGCAGGATATCGAGATCGTTCATTGCATCTCCATGAATGCGCGATTAAGCAGGTCACACCAGCGCGTCAGACCACCCCAATCCTTGCGAGGAAGACTATCCATCGAAAATGGCTCGACAAATTCACGCCCACTCCATAATTTTAGATGGTGCTGCATTATTCGCAGCGCGCCAAATTCGAAGTCGTCATACCCATAGTAATTACCAAGTTCACAAATGGCGTATGGCTTGCCTTGCAAGTCAATTTGATACCGAACGAAAAAATTTTCCATGTCGACTTGGAGTTCCCCATCACCCCATGTTGAAGCGAGAAATATCAGCAGGTCGTATTGGCTGAGCAAGGCTTCATCGAGAACGGTACTGATATCAATCACGTCAACCGCAAACTGCAACAGCTCCGGCAACCGGCTTGCAACAAGGCGTGAGTTACCAAGGTTCGATCCGTAAAGTACCAATCCCCTCATGCTTTTGCCCTGCATACGCAATAAATAGCACTCGTAAGGTCAGGATATGCGAGTCCTAGCTGATACAAGCCCTCAATGTGTTGGTCACCAAGAATATCGGCTATATAAAGTTCATCCATCTGGTAGTCAGCCAGAACTTTTAGCATGAGTCCGCCTTGATCAATACATTCGAAACCAGCCAGCTCCAGCTCACGGTTAAGACGCTGCCGATCATATGCACGAACGTGGCCATGATTTTTATCGTTCTGAGTTAACACATAAAGGTCGTCGATAAGTCCCATATGTAGAGCTAGTTGGCGCGAAAGCACCCGCACATTGGGCACAGTCACAAACAACAGCCCCCCCTCCGCAAGCAATGAGCGCACTCTGCGCAATACCAATTGCGCATCAACAAGATGGGTAAGTATCCAGGTCGCAATAATTCGATCAAACCGCTCGTCCGTAGAAAAATGCTCAATCATTGAATGGTGCAAGGTCACCTTTCCAAGATTTCGCGAGCGTACTTCATCGAGAAAACATTCAGTGGCTTCAACAACCACCAGGCGATCCAATCGTTGGACCAGCATTTCAGTCATTTGCCCATCTGAGCAGCCAATTTCTAACCCGCTATGCGTGCTTTGCAACCATGGTTCAATAGTGCGGATGCAGAGTTTTCGCATCACATCATCTTGCGGGGAGCGACGTCTGTACGTGGCGGTCACCTGCTCCAATAGAGCTTGCTGACTCTGCAAGTCTTGTTGCCTATTGCCCATGTTGGATCAAACCGACTTAGGACGACAGACAGAAAAAAGCGCACCACACAAATCTGGATATTCCAGCCCAAGCTTGTACAAACCATCAATTTGCGGCTCTTTAAGCATGCCATCATCTATTAACTTGTCTAGCTGGAAGTCTGCCAGAATCTTCAACATAAGCCCCCCCTCAGCGACTGTATTGAACCCTGCACGCCGCAACTCACGATTTATGTTGATACGGTCATAAACACGCCGATGACCATTTACAAGATCATTTTGCGTGAGAGCCTTGAGGTCTGAAATCAGCCCCATATGCATTGCAAGTTGACGCGAAAGCGCCCTTGCATTTGGCACGGTCACAAACAGGATTCCATCTGGCTTCAACATCTTTTTAACCATATCTAGCACCAATGATGGATCAAGTACATGCTCTAGAATAAAACTGGCAAAAACATAGTCGTATCGGATATTTGATGAATATTCTTCAAATAATGAAAGAACGTAATTGACGTTCGTAGCCTCCCGTTTTTTTGCCTCTTCCAGAAAACTGGATGAGCCGTCCACTACGTCAAGGGAATCAAGCTTGCCTGCAAGCATCTGAGTCATATAACCATCAGAACAACCCAGTTCAAGCCCCTTTCCTCGGCGGATGAAGGGCTCAAAAGTACGAAAGACAAGTTCTCGCATCACCCGAGTCTGCGATGAATGATCAACCGTATAGGTCGAATACACTTTGTTGAGAAATACCTTCTCTTCCTGTAAATTAGATGGCAATAGGCTATTTTTTGACATTACATTTCTTTCAAAAATTGAATACGCTAGTTGATGCCATTCACATCGTGCATTACGCTCGCTTCACCAAATCCGCCTTCCGCCAAATGCACCATACGAATCAAATCTGAAGTGCTATAGCGCTGGTCGCAGGGTAAAGGCAGGCAGTTATTAACCATAAGATACTCAATTGAATTCACCCTTACTCTTGCCATTACTTCTGGCCAGTATGTTGCAATGAATATTCGCTCTGCAATTAGTCGTTCACGCAAGCCGTGACCCTGAATAAACAACGGATAACATAAGGGCCCTTCGATTTGGGTAAAATCAACATCAAAACCGTTTAGATGCTGCAGTCTTTGATGCAGAAAGTTAAAATTTGTATTTCGACGATGTTTGATAGTATCATGGTCAATACTGGCAAGTAACCGCTTTGACAAACTCGACATCCTGCGTGGCTGGGTATCGTCCAAACTTTCCTCTGCCCGCTGGAAATCGGCGTAGCCGTCTTCGGCGGTCGTATCGAGTCGTTGCAGTAA
>CANIFC010000239.1 GCA_947466695.1 Oxalobacteraceae bacterium
CTCCGTCTCGGTATCGCGTTGATGGCGCTTGGCGTCATCGTAGGCATCCAATACTTCCTTGTCGCCGAACACCTGAAACACCAGGTCGAGTAATTGGCGCGGGGCGTATTCACAGAGCTTGTCGGTCTCACCTTGCTCCAGAGCGAGTACCTTGCCCATGGCGCTCGACAGGCCTGCATGTGACAGTCGCTTGCGGTAGTTTTCCACGCCCAGCCAGTCATTGGCTTCCTGTACGTCTTCGATCTCGACCTGACCGCTACGCATCAGGTACTGGCGCCTCCAGTCCCCGCCGTTTTTTTCAATCTTGCAAAACAGCGTGACGTCGTCGTCGTACAGGCCGGACAGGCGAAACGGGCGGTTGGAAATCTGCGCGCCCACTGCGCTATTGTCGACCACGGCACGGATCCATGAATTTTGCTGGCCCGAATGGCGTGCGTAATGCTTGTACGAGCGACCCATCGAGCACTCGAGTCCGAACAGCGTACGCAAGGCGTCGAGCAGGGTAGTTTTACCTGATCCGTTCTGGCCGGCGATCGTGATGATCTTGGCGTCCAGCGGAATATTCTTGATGCGCTGCCAGTAATCCCAGTGCACCAGTTCCAGCGATTTGATATGAAACATAGGGCTTATTCTTCTTCTGCCGGAACTGTGTCCGCGCTGTTGTCGTCGCTGCTTTCAAGGTGCGTGTCCGCCATGTTAGAAAACGCCGCTGTGCGTTGCGCCTGCAGCGGAAAAATATCGGATAGTGCACCGTTGATGATGCGTTCTTTGAGCGCGTCGGTATCCATCATCAGATCGAGCAAGGGGCCTTCCAGCAACAAATCAGCCTTGCGCTCAATGAAACCGAGACGGGCAAGCTGACCGAGGTTCATATCCATGCGGGTTTTTTTACCCAGCTTGTCGCCAAAGTCAGCCAGCAGCGCACGATACGACATACCGGTTGAGGTATCTTCTGCACGCGGCATCGGTTTTTCTTTACCGAACATGTCGTTCTGTTCTTCTTGCGCCAGCTGATGGGCTTCCTGGCGTTCCCGTTTGGGTAAGATAATCAGCGCCCACAACACGACCAGCAACGCCACGCCATCGCGGGCCAATCCAAAATTATTATTCTGCCAGGTCTCTTTCGTACCAAACACTTTCGATTCGCTATCGCGCGCCAACGCCAGCGTGACATGGTCGGCATAGACGTTGTCGAGAAATTTCATACCGCAGGCCTTGAGACGGGTATCGACTTCGGCGCGGAAAATTTCATCGGATAAGGCGCGTTTGACCAATTTATCCTCGCGTCGCAGAGTCTGATGCGCCAGCAGGCGCGCGATCAGGATTTGTGCATCTTCAGTCATCGTATTTCTCTTGAGTAGCTTGTTGAAGGTTTTGCCCGCCGGCCTGCACGTTATTGCTCACGTTATTGCTCACGTGACTATCCACGTGAGTTTGCTGCGCCGTTTTGCTGCTCAAGCCATTTCGGATCGAACCCCAGACTGGCAATCGACATGGCAGCCACATGCCCGGAACTGACGCGTTGCATCTTGTCCTTCGAATGAAAGATCAAAGGTAACCTGGCCAGCGCCGCAGTGGCGCCCAGCAGGGCCGATTCATTGATGTCGCCCAGCAACGGCAGCAGCGACGCCCGGTAAGAGGCAATCGCAAAGCTGGCGGGTAATAAAATTTCTTGCAAGGGGATTGGCTTGTCAGCCGGACTGGCGTTGGACAGCAAGCCTAGCCAGTGATCCAGCTCAAGCAGGGCATCGCTGTCGTCCTTGGCGATTTCTGGGGCATTTTCACCGGCTGGAAGGGCGCCGCCGACTGCCGAGACACGGGTGAGCAGTAACTCGCTTTCTGCCACGTCGATCATTTCTGAAGGCGTGATGAACAAGGTGCTGACCGGATGCGCCAGCGCATTGTCGGCCAGCGTCGCCAGATCCTCGTGTTGCAGCAGCCAGGTCTTGATGTCGGTAGTGGATAATCCTGATTGCCCCAGATGTACGCGTTGCCGCTCGATCTGGTTGAGTGCGCGCGAAAACATGCCCTGCATATTCAATAGCGCACTTTGCGCCCGGCCTATCGCCTGCGCCGCCCGGTGGGTCGCCGAGTCAGCCCGGCTGTCATTGGTAATGGCATGAATGATCTGTGAGCCCTTTTCGACCCAGTCGCAGGCGGTATGCCATTTTTTTTGCGCCGCCCGCAACTGAAATTCCGAGCCGGAGGCAATCGCATCGGAAAATTCTTCGGTCAGTTCGATCAGGCGACCGAGTAAATGGTGTAGCTGTTCAACCGACACACCACCAACGGCCTGCGCCCCGGCAACCTGGGTAAGCATGTAGCTCATTTCGGCCTGATCGCCTTGCTGCTCGACATGCAGCAGCGATTCAATGGCGGTCAGCACATTGCGCGCCGTCGGCGAAATACGATACAGCGATTGGCTGGCATCCCATACCAGCAGTCCGGTCGAGCGCAGACGTGACAAGACCATTTCCAGACTGTCAGCTTCCAGATAGCCCAGTTTGGCATTGATGTCGGCCCGGCTCAGTGCCGGTGTTTCTGCGTCTGCCGTCAGTTCGCGCAGCACCAGCAAGCGCAACAGGACGCCATTAAATCCGCCATGAAACAGCGCGGTAAATGCCTGTAATGTCGCTTGGGCCCGCTTGAGTGGAAACACCGCAGCCACATCGTCGGGTGAAATGCCGCTCTTGAAATAGGTCTGCAGGGCGTGATCCTGCTGTTCGCTGTGGTCACCAGAGTCGCTATGACCGTGTTGATCGGAATGGGCAGGAGAGTCTTCACGTAAATTTTGCATGCCGCATTCTACTCGCTAGTGAGCAGCTTGAATATTGTTAAAAAAGTCATTGCTAATAGCGGTCGCTAGAAAAAGCATGGCAAGTTCTGATTGCAAATTCGCATTGCCACTGCAGACAAACTGTAAATGACCGAAAATAGGGGACAGAAAGATCCTGCTGTAACCTTGGCCGGGTAGCACGCCAAGGTTGCAATAAACCCTCAACGGAGAACAACATGACAAATCAATTAACTGAAGTGGCGACCCTGGGCGGTGGCTGTTTCTGGTGCACCGAAGCGGTATTCCAGCAAATACGTGGTGTCGTCAAAGTAGAATCAGGGTATACCGGTGGTGCCTCAGCCAACCCGACTTATGAGCAAATCTGCACTGGCCAAACCGGTCATACCGAGGTCGTGCGTCTCACTTTTGATCCGGCAGTCATCAACTACCGCGAATTGCTGGAAATCTTCTTTACCATCCATGATCCGACTACCTTAAATCGTCAGGGCAATGACGTTGGTACGCAATATCGTTCGGAAATTTACTTTCACAATCCCCTGCAGCAGAAAATCGCGCAAGAGGTGATGCTGGAGATGGAGGCAGTATGGGACGATCCTATCGTGACACAGCTGACGGAAGCACCGGTTTTCTATGTCGCCGAGGATTACCATCAGAATTATTTCAAGCAGCATCCACAGCAGGGCTATTGCTCGGTCGTCGTTGCGCCCAAAGTGGCCAAGGCAAGGAAATTATTCGCCAGTAAGCTCATAGCCTGAGTTGATGCACCAACTAAGCCACTGATCTTACCCACGAGATTGCCCGGCGATGTCGCGGGGGAGCTTTCTGGCCACGTCATTTTTTGGCAATAGCTCTTGCGGCACACTATAACAAGGTGCAGCAAGAATGATTTACCTTTTGTGCCAGACAACACAGATGCGATAACATGATAGAAACCGTCGCCAGAATCTCTGCAATCCCTGACGCCGGTTTCTATTTTTCTATTTCGTAAAATAATTTTTGATTCACACAATGCCGCTCTCCAGCTCAGTCATCTTCGAGCGTATTCGTCTCTAGCTGCAAATGATTATCTACGGCGTTTCTTAAAAATTGGTTTTCATAATGCCTGTTCCGGCGATTTTTCTTGGCGTTCGAGCGTTGGCCGAAGCGCTTGTCGACGATGAACTCTGCCATGCCGCTAAGATCGTCCAGAGCTTTGAATTTGTCGGATGCATTGAGTTTGGTCACACCTGTTCCTGAGGCCATTGGCTTACGGAAGTCCGGAGACTCGTGCTAAAACGCAAGCATGAAGTTATTTTTATTGCAATATATAGCCGGGGTTTCAGGGTTTTATGCATGCCGGATCAAAATCGAGATGAATCCGGCTAACTGGGCAAGATTGATTGCTACGCTGATCCAGTGAAGTGCCTTGAAAACCTGGCTGCTTTGTTTATCACGCGCTGCATTGATGCGGGGTATCAACCAGTAGCAGTTGAAAAAAAACAGGAGTGCCGCACAGCCGAGTCCCCAGCGCAGATAATTGGAGCTCCCCAGGATCGCAGCGAGCGCCGTGGTGATGCCGAGGAAGAGAAAATATTTCGGAAAAAACGTGCGGACATAAGCTGCCGACCATTCTGGTGGCAAGACTTTAAAGATCGTGGGCGCGACTGCGACAGTAAAGAACAGCATGATTCCGACATTGGCTGCAATAATCAGGTCGCTATAGTAAGAAGGCATGAATAAAACTCCAGTTTGTACATAGTCAAAAATTGATCCGGCACGCACATCGAATGCTGGAGTGAGATGATGGCGTTGATAAGGTGATGCTGTCTTTTTTATTTATTAAGCCTTGAAGGTTTTCCGCATTCAGCAGTAAGTAATCCTTGCCCCTCTCGTGTTTTGATGGGGGTGGGTTCACTCAAGAGCCTGTTTTGCAGACCATGCCGATTCTCTTACGGAATGCACCAATCGACTTCGCCGGCAACGAGCCTTGCCCGCCGGTGGCCGGTTCGTGCCAGTTCCAGCCAGTCCATCTCGATGATATCGGCGACAACAACGGCTAAATGGTGCTTCTGGCTTTCGGCTTGAGGACCTGGCTGCAGGGGGGAGCCAGGTACAGATGCCGAAAGGTAGTCTCCGGCTGCCGGAGAGTGTCTGAGCTTGTCCCAGATGGAATCAATTTTGGGGCCTTCACTCAGAACGGTTGCGCTTGATTGGACCCGCAGTTGCCAGCTTAAGCGTTTACTCCAAAACACAAAGGCAATACTGGCATGAACCCGCAGTTGTTCCACTTTAGGGCTGCGTGCATCAGTATAAAAAGTGAGTTGCCTGGTATCTGCGTCGGCATGGCGCAA
>CANIFC010000240.1 GCA_947466695.1 Oxalobacteraceae bacterium
AATTCGCTATGTAGTAGATGCTGAAAATTAATTATTTAATTTAAAATCAAGGTGCAGCAAGCATATTAATCTATGTATACAAAGCAAAACAATCTATACGAAAAGCTTTCTTCACTCAGTTTTTTGTATATTGCTGGAGTCGCTGTAATCGCCCTCATACTTGGCACGCTATTGCCCATTTATATGGGTTTGGCTAACTATAAATTAGCAAAAATTGCACTCGTTCCAGCGTTGCTCGTTTTAGGAATTCTTTTCCTTTACAGTCGAAAAATGATGCTGGTTATTATTATTTTAACGAGGTCATGCGGAGATCTCTTCTTTGCAGACTCTCGCTTAGATCTTGGCGGCGTTGGACTTGGTATTGGTGGATTGATTAATGCTTTTGTGATTTTAATATCACTGATTTTGGTTCTTGAAGACACTAAAACTTTTCCTCGACGCTATGCTTTTACTTGGGCAGTATTTCTGGCTATCACCTTTTATGGTTCGATCGTAACGCCGGTAAGGTCTGACGCTGTCAGATCTTGGCTCGCCTTAGTATCTTACTTTGCTATCTTTATTAGCGCCTTTTCGTTTGTAAAAACAGCTGAGGATTTTAAATTTTGCGTAAAGTTAGTTTTATGGTCATCTGTATTGCCGGTTCTATATTCGTTCATTGATATTGCGCTGAATATCTCACATTTGGGAGCCGAGGGATTCCGGTTAAAAAGTACATTTGGACATGCAAATATTTTTGCATTTTATTTGCTACTAACAATAAGCTTTATTTTTTATCAGTTAAAAAATATGACATCAAAAGAAAATCTGGCAACAAAGCTTTTCTTCGTTGGATATATTTTTTTGCTTTTGGGATTATTGACTTTGACGAAAACCAGATCTGCTTGGCTCGCATGCGCTGTCACTTTCATGTTGTATGCGTTGTGCTTTGAAAGAAGGTATTTTCTATATATTTTTATGGGAATGATTGCTGCGCTGTTTGTTCCCGGGGTAGGTGACCGACTCGCAGATTTGAGCCAAGGTAATGAGGTAGTTACATATGCAAAACTTAATTCCTATGCTTGGCGAGTGTACGTATGGCAATCTGCATTTTCATGGACCAAGCCGCAGGATTACTTCATAGGTCACGGAATGCAGTCGTTCAGAGAATATGCAAAGATATTTTTCCCTATGTCTGGTGGTAATTTCGTTGGTGCTCACAACGTTTATGTTCAATACCTCTTTGAGATTGGCATAGCGGGAACAGTAGCTTATCTCGCTATCTATTACAGAATACTTGTTGATTTATTTGAGATGCTGAAATTTAATAGATTGGGCGGATTCTTTGTAATCACAACAATTGTCAGTTACTTACTTTGTTCTTTCTCGGACAACATGCTTGACTACTTATCATTTAATTGGTACCTGTGGTTTATTATAGGTGCTGGTTGCGCTAGTGTCGGAATTTATAAAAAATCGAAATTTGAATTAACCAAAGAATCATAAAATGACTGTTTTTCTTTAATGGAAAAATTTGATGAGGCTACGTCCGCCAATCCGCTAGGATCAATGAAGCGTGCCGGTGATGCACCTCATTTAGGTGTGCTCGACGGTTGGCGCGGCCTGAGTATTCTTTGCGTTCTGTCCGCCCACCTCCTGCCTCTTGGCAAAAAAGATTGGCAGGTCAATTCCTCGGCCGGCATTTTAGGAATGGTTCTTTTTTTTATCCTGTCAGGTTTTTTAATAACATCCTCCATCTTTAAAGAGAAAAATGTTGCGGTATTTTTTATCCGTCGATTTTTTCGAGTGATTCCGCTGGCGTGGCTTTATCTTGCTGTTGCACTAGTGATCTCTGCAGCGTCCCCCGCCGCATGGATGGCACATTTTCTTTTTTACGCCAATTTGCCGCCCAAGGAATTATTGCCATTGACGGATCATATGTGGAGTCTTTGCGCCGAGCTCCAGTTTTACCTGGCAATAGGGCTGTTGGTCGCAACAGCAAGTTCCCGCGCACTGATACTCCTCCCGATATTTTGTCTTGCAATCACGGGATTGCGTATGTGGGACGGTATATACGCATCAAGCATTACTTATTATCGGATTGACGAGATCCTCGCGGGGGCTTCGCTTGCACTTGTCTTTCAGGCAGAGTGGGGTCGTTGGATACGAGAGAGAATTAAATCGGTCCCTCAATGGCTCATGGTTTTTTTGCTTCTTTTGTCTTGCATGCCGCAGGGGGGATTCGGTAATTATTTCAGACCTTACTTCGCGGCGATGTTGGTAGGTTCAGCCATCCTTAACCCCAATACCTGGTTATCAAGAAAGCTGTGTAACAAATATTTTGTTTTCGTAGCAGGGATATCCTATTCCCTTTATGTTATTCATCCAATGCTTGCCTCTTCTTGGTTGGGTAGCGGAGATGTTTATATCAAATATGCAAAACGTCCGCTTCTTTTTTTGGCAATTTTTTTTCTTGCTTATATCTCAACAAACTATTATGAAAATAAGTTCATCAAAATTGGTAAGAATGCGGTTTTAAAAATAAAGAAAAAATATAATTAATTATTTACCGCATTGGGTATAAATAAATTTTTTTATCGTTTAGCAATGGCGTGTATTTTTTTCCAAAGTCAAAAATGAAAATTGCGTACTTGATCAATCAATATCCCAAGGTAAGCCATAGTTTTATTCGGCGCGAAATACTTGCGCTGGAGTCACAGGGATTTGTTGTACAGCGTATCGCAATAAGAGGCTGGGACGCGGAGTTGGCCGATGAGCTTGATGTCGTTGAGCGCCAACGCACGCAATATGTGCTTCAAGGCGGTTTGAGCAGCCTTTCGCTTTCGGTTGTGAAGATGATTTTTTCCCATCCACTGCGGTTTCTAAGTTCATTCAGACTGGCTTTGAAAATGGGGCGCCGCGCTGACCGATCGTGGCCTTTTCATCTGATTTATCTCGCCGAGGCCTGCAGCATAACTTCATGGATTCAGGTCTCCGGATCACGTCATTTGCATGCCCACTTTGGAACCAATTCTGCTGAAGTTGCAATGCTTTCGTCGGTTATGAGCGGTCTTCCTTACAGCTTCACTGTTCACGGACCAGAAGAATTCGATAAACCGGAATTTATCGGGCTACCGGAAAAAATACGGCGAGCTGCGTTTGTGGTTGCCATCACCTCATTCTGTCGCAGTCAGTTGTTTCGCTGGTCTGCCCACACTGACTGGCACAAGATGAAAATTGTGCATTGCGGGCTTGAAGAGGAGTTTCACAAAGGTGCACCTGTTGCTTTTCCCTCCGTGCCACGGCTGGTGTGTGTAGGGCGGTTGTGCGAGCAAAAGGGGCAGTTGTTGCTCGTTGCTGCTATGGGACAGCTCATAGGAAGAGGAATTGCAATTGAGCTCGTGTTAGCCGGGGACGGTGAAATGCGCACTGAGATAGAAGCATTGATTTTGCAATATGGTCTGCAAGCTCAGGTGCGGATTACAGGCTGGATTAGCAGTGATCAGGTGCGTGAGGAAATTCACGCCGCACGCGGGCTCGTCTTGCCCAGTTTCGCCGAGGGGTTACCTGTTGTGATCATGGAGGCGATGGCGCTTCGTCGGCCGGTGCTCACTACTTTTGTTGCCGGTATTCCGGAACTCGTCATTGCAGGTGAGAATGGCTGGCTGTTTCCGGCAGGTGACGTCGATGCCCTTGTTGATGCCCTGACTAATTTTTTGGCGACACCGGTTGCAGTACTACAATGCATGGGCGAGGCTGGCTACCAGCGAGTGTTGGAGCGGCATTCCATCAATGTTGAAGCGGCAAAACTTGCAGAGCTGTTCCGCAACGAACGGGTGTAGGCAAGTTGAGCCAAATAGGTCAGCGTTATTCCTGCTGAGTGCTAACTGAGTGAGTGGGTGAGAAAATGACGACCATAAATAATCTTTCGAAAATGGAAATGTCGTACGGGCGGCTAGAGTCCTCGATGGAAAAGAAGTTATCGAAGATTAGTTGGTGTTTTATATTCATGATCGCTACTTCCGCTTTCACCGAAGCATCGTATGCGGCCACGGTTGCGAAAGCTCCACTTGCTCAGCTGGCGACTGCTAGTCAGCAATGGGGAACCTACCTCACGCCGTTTTCCCCGGAATCGCCGTGGAACGCAAGGCCTGTTGACCCAGTGTTTGGCGACTTCGTCATTCCCAAGTCCAGTTATTTTCCGGCAATTGCTGCTGGCGCATACTCCACCGGTGTTTTTTTGGCGAAGGATACCGATCCACCAGTTTCCATTCGAGCACTCTCGGGAAGGGCCGGTGTCTGGGACCCTGATGCTGAAGTAATGCGCCCAGTCGTTGTCATTCCCCGTTGGCCCGCCGATCTCCTGCCGGCAACCGGTAATGACGGCCACGCTGACATTCTCGATCCAGCGACGGGCATCATTCACTCTTTTTGGAAGTTATCGAAACAAGATGGTCAGTGGGTGGCCGCACAGTACGCGTGGACACGTGTCGACGGCCGTGGGTGGGGCGATCCTGCTCATTATTTCCAGGGTGCTCGTGCAGCAGCAGTACCCACCTCGGCAGGAATTTTGCGTAAGCATGAGATCGATGACGGCCAGCCGATCTATCGGCATGCTCTGGCAATGTCATTGACCTTCAACGGACTCGCACCGAATCCTGCCTATATTTTTCCGGCAACCTCGGCTGATTCGGGTGCGGCTACAAAAAATTCCGGTTCAATTCCAGAAGGTGCGTTGATGATGCTGCCGCCTTCATTCGACACGACGAAGATCGCGAACCTCGCGCTGCGTAAAGTCGCGGACACCTTGAAGGTGTATGGCGCTTATGTGGTGGACCAGAACTACGGCACGCCTTTCGTAATTTATGTCGAAAATGGATCCAACTTCAATCTGCATGCGGGTGGTTGGAGTAATGCCGTAGCTGGAGAGCTTGACCGGATGCGTGCAGGGTTGCGGCAAGTCGTGTCGGCCAGCGGTTGGCTTAATGGCGACGGCCAGCCTATGGTGATGGAGAAAAATTTTAATCTCCTTTCAATGAGAGGTCCGTGGCAGCGCCAATCAGGTACTTCTACCGGGGTATTTGAAACCTGGGAACAAGCGGTTGTTTTCCCCGCTTCGTCGACGCGCAC
>CANIFC010000241.1 GCA_947466695.1 Oxalobacteraceae bacterium
AACAGCAAAAGTCTCGTTTTTCATATCACTGATTTTCAGGAAAATGAGCTCGAGACACATTTACTAGATTAGGAGCCTAAAATGGCATTCGGTAAAAAATTTGATAAAAGCAAACTGAAGCAAAAGCGTCAGCAACAAAATCCTTTGTTCAAGCGTAAGAAATTTTGCCGCTTCACTGCAGCACATGTAGCCCAAGTTGACTACAAAGACATTGATACCTTGAAGGATTTCGTGCAAGAAAACGGCAAAATCATGCCTGCACGTCTGACTGGCACTAAAGCAATTTATCAACGTCAAGTTGATACAGCGATCAAGCGTGCACGCTACCTTGCGTTGCTGCCGTATACTGATCTGCACACAGCGTAATCAAGGTATTAGGAGAAATATATGCAAATTATTTTGATGGATAAAGTCGTTAATCTCGGCAATCTGGGTGACGTTGTGCGCGTTAAAGATGGTTATGCACGCAACTTTTTGATTCCTCAACGTATGGCTCGCCGTGCTACTGCTGCTGCAATTGCAGAGTTTGAAGCAAAACGTGCCGAGCTGGAAAAAGCTGCCGCTGCCAAGCTGGCTGCAGCTCAAGTTCAAGGCGAAAAATTGAGTGGTTTAACTGTACAAATCTCACAAAAGGCCGGTGTTGATGGTCGTTTGTTTGGTTCCGTTACTAACGCTGATATCGCTGAT
Organism: Oxalobacteraceae bacterium; assembly: GCA_947466695.1. GTDB lineage: Bacteria > Pseudomonadota > Gammaproteobacteria > Burkholderiales > Burkholderiaceae_D > Undibacterium. The sequence goes on from CANIFC010000241.1 coordinate 688, forward strand.
GCGTTGACCAAGCAAGGTTTTGCTGTTGAGAAATCACAAGTTCGCTTGCCAGTCGGTCCTTTGAAGATCACTGGTGATCACGCAGTAGCTGTTGTGCTGCACACAGACGTTGTTGTTGACGTTACAATTGCAGTATTAAGCGAGCACGCTTAATTATCAGCAATTTAGCATCAAGTCAAAAAGCCGGGTTATCCCGGCTTTTTTTATGGCTATTCAAATTGATCCGGTTCTAAAAAAGCTTTATTTTAGTGATTTAACTATGTTAAAGACCTGAAAAAGAGCTGAGTTATCGCTACATTTGACTTGTAGATATGTTGAGGTCGCTTTAATCAGAGGTCCTTTTCATTTTTCGAACGGAAATATAAAGGTATAATGCGCGCCATGAAAGCTCCTTTTGACCCCCAGTTAGACTCCATCCGTGTCCCGCCACACTCCATAGAAGCGGAGCAATCTGTGCTCGGTGGTTTGCTTCTGGATAACGCCGCTTGGGACAGAATTGCAGATTTTATTAGCGAAGGTGATTTTTACCGCTATGACCACCGGATAATTTTTCAATGCATTGTTAAATTAATTAATGCGTCGAAACCTGCCGACGTGATTACCGTATTTGATGCACTGACGGCCATCAACAAATCTGAGGATGCTGGTGGCTTAACTTATCTCAATGCGCTAGCCCAGAATACGCCGTCAGCAGCCAATATCCGACGCTATGCCGAGATCGTTCGGGATCGCGGTATTTTGCGCAAACTCATTACGGTATCGGATGAGATTGCCGGACAGGCGTTTAATCCGCAAGGTAAAGAAGTTAAGCAGATGCTTGACGAGGCCGAGTCAAAAATTTTTGCGATCGCCGAAGAAGGCTCGCGCGGCGCTCAGGGATTTCATGCTATCCAGCCTTTGCTGACACAAGTTGTTGAGCGGATTGATGAACTGTACAACCGCGACCATACGAGTGATATTACTGGAGTGCCGACGGGTTTTACTGATCTCGATAAAATGACTTCCGGTTTGCAGCCTGGCGACCTGATTATTGTTGCTGGCCGGCCATCAATGGGAAAAACTGCATTTTCTATTAATATTGCTGAAACTGTCGCGATTGAGAGTGGTTTGCCAGTTGCTGTTTTTTCAATGGAGATGGGTGGCGCGCAGTTAGCCATGCGTATGCTGGGTTCGGTTGGCCGTCTTGATCAGCATCGCTTACGTACTGGGCGCCTGATTGACGAAGATTGGCCAAGGCTGACGCATGCAATTCAAAAAATGAATGATGCACAACTCTATATTGACGAGACTCCTGCGCTCAGTTCGATCGAACTACGTGCCCGGGCGCGGCGGCTTGCCAGGCAGTGCGGTAAATTGGGCCTGATCGTCATCGACTACTTGCAGTTGATGTCGGGAAATACCCAGGGTGAAAACCGCGCTACTGAAATTTCTGAAATCTCGCGAAGTTTAAAAGGGCTTGCCAAAGAGCTGCAATGCCCTGTCATTGCACTTTCCCAACTTAACCGCGCCTTGGAGCAGCGACCTAATAAGCGTCCTGTGATGTCCGATTTGCGCGAATCTGGTGCTATTGAGCAAGATGCCGATGTGATCCTGTTTATTTATCGTGATCAGGTTTACAACCCGGACTCTCCTGACAAGGGTACTGCTGAAATTATCATTGGTAAGCAGCGTAACGGTCCAATCGGAAGTGTGCGACTCACTTTCTTGGGTGAGTACACTAAATTTGATAATTACACTGGCTCCCTTTCCATTTATGGTGACAGCGAGTAATGCTCGTTGTGGCAGTAAGTGCGCACTGCCATTGATTAACTCGTTAGTGTTTTACAGCAGCTTCTGTGAAATTGAGTGATCTTTTCTCTTTGAGTGCAGATTTTTGTCGTTTTCTATTTTCAGTGAGTAAAAAATGTTTGGACGATTCATGCCCACAGAGGGTAAATTCTTTGACTTATTCAATCAGCATGCTGAGTTGTGTGTCAAGGGATCCAAAGAAATGGTCGCTTTGATGACGAACTTCAATGATCTCGATATCCGGGTTCATGCTATTGAAGGTATCGAAAAGCAGGCTGATACAATTACTTATAACACCATAGAACTTTTACATAAAACGTTTATCACTCCCATCGACAGAGACGATATTCATAAGCTCATCACACGCATGGATGACATTATGGATTTGCTGGAAGATGCGGCGCAAACAATCTCGCTTTATGATATCCGCGAAATAACGCCTGAGGCCAAGCGCCTTGCCGAGCTGTGCCTTGCGTGCGCCGAGAAGGTCAAAGCGGCGGTAGGTTTATTACACAATATGGATAATTCGCGTGAAATTTTAGCAATCTGCGAAGAGATCGACCGGCTTGAGTCCGATGCCGACCATGTCATGCGTGCAGCAATGTCCAAGTTGTTTCGTGAAGAACCCGACGTCCGCAACCTGATCAAGCTCAAGGCGATCTACGAAATTCTAGAAACGGTTACTGACCGTTGTGAAGATGTCGCCAATATCATAGAAGGCATCATCGTCGAGAACGCCTGATGGTCAACCGTGTTGCAAACGCTTGCTGATTGCCAGAGAAATTACGTCGAGCGGTTCAAAGGTTCGGTCGCTGTAAATGTATTCTTGCCGGTAAAAAGAACATTAAAGAGAATTTATTTTATGCAAACCTTCCATATGAGTCTGTACCTCATCATATTTCTGGTGGTACTGGCTTTGCTATTTGATTTTATGAATGGCTTTCATGACGCTGCAAATGCCATTGCTACTGTCGTTTCTACCGGAGTTCTCAAGCCGCAGCAAGCAGTGGCGATGGCGGCTTTTTTTAACGTGCTCGCAATTGTCGTATTTCCCTTAACGGTCGCCACGACGATAGGCAAGGGCACGATTGACCCTGCAATTGTGGATCATTACGTGATTTTTGGAGCCTTGGTTGGTGCGATTTTCTGGAATTTCATTACCTGGTATTTTGGCATTCCTTCTTCGTCTTCACATGCCTTGATTGGTGGAATGGTCGGAGCGGCAGTCGCCAAGGCGGGGACGGGAGCATTAATCTCTTCCGGCTTGTACAAGACTATTATTTTTATTGTGGTTTCACCACTACTTGGGTTTTTTCTTGGTTCCCTGATGATGTTGATTGTTTCGTGGCTATTCGTTAAATCCACTCCTGCCAAGGTGGATAAGTGGTTCCGCCGGTTGCAATTGGTTTCTGCCTCCATGTTCAGTTTGGGGCATGGAGGCAATGATGCGCAAAAAACGATGGGTATTATTTGGATGCTATTAATTTCTGCTGGCTATTCTAGCCAGGCTGATACCATGCCACCTTTGTGGGTGGTGATTTGCTGTTACACGGCGATAGGAATGGGGACTCTTTTTGGCGGTTGGCGTATTGTGAAAACGATGGGTCAGAAAATTACCAAACTTAAACCGGTCGGTGGTTTTTGTGCGGAAACCGGTGGTGCTGTAACCTTATTTGTGGCCACTGCACTTGGAATTCCAGTTTCAACAACGCACACAGTAACAGGGGCAATCGTTGGTGTTGGTTCTGCCCAGAAAATGTCAGCAGTGCGATGGGGCGTCGCCGGTAACATCGTCTGGGCCTGGGTGCTGACTATTCCTGCATCAGCATTTGTTGCCGCAATAGCATGGTGGATCGGTACCAAGATCTTATGATGTTTTTACGTGAAAATTATTGGTTTCAATCACAGATCAAGACAGCATGTCACTTTCTGATGTGTGATCAGATTGCGTTAAGGTAATCAAGCATTTGCTGTACTTCAATCGGCTTTAATGCAGTAAAGCGTGTACGTGAAGGTGCAGCTTCTCCATCATGTGCTCGAATTGCGTCAGCAATCGTTTTAGCGCGGCCATCGTGCAGGTAAGCTCCTCGAGCACGTAAGCCCCATAGCGGCGCGGTACGCATTTCTTTGCCTTTCGCCGCAGCTTGCTCAATCCCGTCACCAAGCGAACCCATGTCGTGCAATAAGAGGTCGGAGAATAATGCGACTGTTTTGTTAGAGAGCGCAGCGATCGTGTTATTGCCTGTATGCATGCTTGGTATATGGCAAGCTGTGCACTTTATCTGTTCAAAAATTTTTCCTCCCGCCGTCGCCGAAATACTCAATCTTAATTGTGGTGGTGCAGCCAGAAAACGCATAAAATCCATCGCGTGATCAATGTCTCCCTTGCCGGTGAACGGATCGACCGTGTCTTCAATATCTAACACTTTGTCATATTTAGCGAGAAGAGCCCGATTTCCGTTCGGTGCATTTTCGGTAGGGAACAGGCGATTTGTGACACCCATTTCATTGAGGTAGGCGTCACCGGAAAAGGCGAGCAGGCTTGCTTGCTGCGCTTTCCAGCCAAAGCGGCCTACCCGGATGTTCCCGCTTGAAATATCGGTGATCATTGCCGCGCGGCCAT
>CANIFC010000242.1 GCA_947466695.1 Oxalobacteraceae bacterium
CCTGCAGCGCGCTCATGCCATTGATACTTTCGGCGACCTGGGCATTGATTTCGCTGCGCAGTTGCCTGGCACGGATAACTGCCGGCGCACTCCAGCGCTGGTAAAACCAGACGATCACGACCACCGCCGGAATCAGCATCGTGACGATCAGCATCAGGCGCCAATCCAGCCACGCCATCGCCGCCAGCGCACCGAGAACAACAATAGAACTGTCGAGCATGACGAACAACACCTGTACGTACAGATTCTTGACCGCCTCGGTGTCATTGGTCACACGGCTTACCAGTTGCCCCGTGATGGCCTTGTCAAAAAACGCCATCGGCAGGCGCAATACATGGGCATAGACCTGCTCGCGCAGACGCCGCACCGAGCGCATCGCCACGCCGGCCAAACGGGTCAGCTGCAAATAACGCAGCCAGGTGGCACACCAGCCGGTTGCCACATAGGCAAACAGCAGTCCCAGCACGACCGGCCAATCCATCTGGTGCGGTAGTAAATAACGGTCAATGAAAGCCTTGCCCAGGAGCGGACCAACCGCCTCCAGGCCAGCGGCCATAAACAGGAACACAATGCCAAGCATCACATGACGTTTTTCAGGCCGGGCCGTCTTCACCAGCAATTGCATGGCCTGTTTTTTTTCTGATGCATGCGCTTTTTCAGGCATCAGTTTCTCACCGGAATCACCTTCAGATTCCGATGTAGGCTCATTAAAAAAATCAGTTTTACGATGGTTTTTTTGCTCGACTTGCTCTGCCACTTTTGTGCTTGCCTTTTCGTTCACTTCTGTATCGATATCTTTATCAATGTCTGTATTTTTAGCCGAATCGATTTCTGTATTCATGTCTGCTCTAGGCTGCATCAAGACTTGCCTCCAGTTGTTGGTAGCGCCATTGGCTGGCGTACCAGCCAATGGCCTCAAGCAGCATTGCATGCGTGCCTTGTTCGGCGATTTTCCCTTCGCGCAGGACGATGATATGGTCAGCATCAGCGACGGCACTCAGGCGATGGCTGACGATGATGGCGCTGCGCTCCGGATGCAATACACGTAAGTCAGCCAGATGCTGCAGGATCCGGGTTTCGGTATCGGTATCGACGGCCGACAAGGCGTCGTCGAGCAGCAGCAAAGAACTGTCGGTCAGTAAAGCGCGCGCAATCGCCACCCTCTGGCGCTGGCCACCGGAAAGCGTGACACCGCGCTCACCTACCGCCGTTTCGTAGCCCTGCGGAAAATGCAAAATATCTTCGTGCACCGCTGCCAGTCCGGCGGCATGCATGACTTGCTCGCGTGTCGCCAGTGGATTGCTGAGCGCAATATTGCTGGCAATCGAGGCGGAAAATAAAAAGGGTTCCTGGGCCACCCAGTTGACCGCGCTGCGCAAACTTTGCAGACGGTATTGTGCCAGGCTGTGGGCGCCCCACTGCAAGCGACCCTGCTGTGTCTCGAACTGGCGCAGGATCAGGCGCACGATGCTGGACTTGCCTGAACCGGTCGGGCCGACAATACCCAGCGTCTGGCCAGCAACGAGCGTCAGGCTGACGTCATCCAGCGCCGCTTGCTGCTGCCCCGGATACGAAAAAGTGACATGTTCAAGACGCAAGGTTCCGGCTGGTTGCGCCGCTTGCTGACCGTTGTCAGGAATGCTCAGTGCTTCATCGAGTACCGGCTGCAGGCGCGCCCACGCCGCCTTGCCACGCTCCAGCAATGCCAGCACCCAGCCGGCAGCAAACATCGGCCAGATCAGCTGTCCCAGATACATGGTAAAGCTGGTCAGCACACCGATCGTCATTTCACCATTCCAGACCAGATAGCCACCGACCGCAAGGGTGATAGCACCAGCGGCAGTCAGTGCCAGACCGACGGCTGGCTCATAACCGGCCTCCCAGCGTTGCGCGGTCAGGCTGGCCTGCGATGCCTGCTCCGCCAGTTCGGCAAACTGCGCCGCACTACGCTGCTCAAGACCCAGCGCGCGCAAGGTACGCACACCGGACAAGGTTTCCTGAACCTGGTCGTTGAGTTTGCTAAAGCGGTCAAGCGAATCGCGTGAGGCATGATGCACGTGATGCGTGATGCGCCGGAAAGCCCAGGCCATGAACGGAAAGGGCAGCAAGGCCACCAGCGCCAGCCGCCAGTCGACCCCGAGCAACATCATGCCGATGACCAGTACGAAGGTCATGGAGCCGTCAAAACCGGCCAGTGCCGCCTCCCCTGCCGCCAGCTCGATGGCATCGGCATCGTTGGTGCCCAGCGCCATCAGGTCGCCAGTGCGCTGTTGCTGAAAAAATCCCGGTCCCTGCAGGCTCAGCCTTTGATACAAGCGGGTGCGTAATTCAACACCCAACTGGTACGAAGCGGTAAATAACTGCAAGCGCCAGCCAACGCGCAGGAAGTAAATCGCCACACCCATCAGAACCAATGTACCGAGCTCGATGGCCATGGTGCGGCTATCGAGCTGGTTTGCAACCATCGCGTCGATGACGCTGCCGACCTTGCGCGGGATGAGAACAGTCAGTACCGCTACAGTAAACAGCATGGCGGCGGCGGCCAGATAATGGCGTTTGTGCCGGCCGATGAACTGACTTAAAAGTTGATACAGAGTCATGCAACACTTTCTTAAAAATTGCGCAGGCGCTCCCGGCAACCTTCACTTGTCGCCCCCACAAAAACACACAATCCGCTAGCCTTTGCAGGATAGCGGATTGCAGGGGGTGCCAGAAGACCGGTCAGCGCACTACATTTGCCTCATTATCCCACTTCAGCATGTTCCACAGGAAGCTATAGGTAATTGCGCTCATGTCGGCCCGTTGCGCATTGTTTGCTGCGCCACCATGCCCGCCTTCGATATTTTCGTAATACCAGACATTCTGGTGACCCTGATCCAGCATTTTTGCCGCCATCTTGCGCGCATGTCCCGGATGGACGCGGTCATCACGGGTCGAGGTGATGAACAGCACATTGGGGTAAGTCACCCCGGCTTTCACATTTTGATAAGGCGAATAACGCTGGATGTAGGCCCATTCTTCAGGCACATCCGGATTGCCGTATTCACCCATCCATGAGGCACCGGCCAGCAGCTTGTTGAAGCGCTGCATATCCAGCAAGGGAACCTGGCTGACTACCGCGTTGAACAACTCGGGATGCTGGGTCAGCGCTACGCCAGCCAGCAGACCACCGTTACTGCCGCCCATGGCGCCCAGATGCTTGGGGCTGGTGATCTTGCTGGCAATGAGGTCTTCCGCCACGGCAGCAAAATCATCATAGGCACGCTGACGGTTTTCTTTCAGCGCCGACTGATGCCAGCGCGGCCCGAATTCGCCACCACCGCGGATATTGGCCACCACATAGACACCACCTTTTTCCAGCCAGCTTTTACCCAGCCCGCCAGAATAGGAAGGCGTCAAAGAAATCTGAAAACCGCCATAGCCATAGAGCAAGGTCGGATTGGTGGCATCGAGTTTCACATCCTTGCGGCTGACCATGAAGTACGGAATTTTAGTGCCGTCTTTTGAGGTGGCAAATTTTTGCACGATCTCGTAAGGTGCTGCATCAAAGAACGCCGGTGCCGACTTGAGCAACTCACGCTTGTCATTGCCAGCCTGCGCCAGCTGATACACGCTCGGGGTCAGGTAATCGGAGTAACTCAGCAGATAGTCATCCGAATGGGCGTCATCGAGGGCACTGACACCGACTGCGCCCATGGTCGGCAAACTGACCTGGCGTGAAGACCACTGGTTGTCCTTGAACTGCCATTCTTTCAGGCTGCTTTTGACATTATCGAGCGACTGCACCAGCAAATAGTTGCGCGTGCTGGTGGTACCGGTAAATGAGGTGCTTTCGGACGGTTCAAAGAGCACCGTAAAGTTACGCTTACCGTTCTGAAATGCAGCAAAATCAATCGCCAGTACACTACCTGAGGTGAACGTCTTGCCACCGGTAGTCCAGGCTTCCTTGGGCGTCACGATAAACTGACTGTCAAAAAAATCGATGCCGGTCTGTGCCGGAACATCGAGCTTGCTGAGCTTGTCGCCGACACGCAGAAAATTTTCTGCGGTATAAAAGGTCACGCCACGGCGTACCAGCTCGTGATGCACGCCGCCATGGTTGCTGCTATGCGCAGTCACACCCATATCGGCTGTTTTACCTTCGAGCAAGGTCACGGCACTTGACAGCGGCGTGCCACGTTTCCATTCCTTGACGATGCGCGCATAGCCGGAATCGGTCATCGTGCCGGCACCAAAATCGGTGGCGACGAACAGATGGTCCTTGTCGCGCCAGTCGACGGTCATCTTCGACTCTGGCAGGGTAAAGCCATCTTTGACAAACTGCATGCTGAGCAGATCAAATTCACGCATCACCACGGCGTCAGCACCGCCACGCGAGAGTTCGATCAGGCAGCGGTCAAACTCCGGCTCGCGGCAGATACTGTTTTTAAATACCCAGTTTTCGTTCTCAGCTTTTGCCAGCGCATCGATATCGAGCACGGTCTCCCATTTCGGCGCCGCCTTGCGATATTCGGTCATGCTGGTTTTGCGCCAGATCCCGCGCGGATGCTCAGCGTCGGTCCACAGATTGTAGTAGGCGTCACCCATTTTGCGAATGCCAGGAATACGATCCCTGGAATCGAGCACCACCTGCAAATCAGCGCGCAGCTTGACGAAGCCGGCATCGTTATCGAGCTTGCCGCGGGTGACCAGATTGCGTGCCTTCACCCAGTCCAGCGATTTTTCACCGCCGACGTCTTCCAGCCATTGCTGCTTATCCGTGGTTTGCGCCAGCGACACACTGGTCGCTCCGAGCATGAGTAATGTTGTCATCAGTTTTACTTGTGGTCTCATTATTTTCCTTATGATGGCGCAGGTCTTGCCCAGGCCTTTATGTCAAGATCAAGTGCGTGCTTTTGGCCGCATTGTCTCAGACAAGTAGGCATAAGGATTAGTTCATTGTGCTGCGGACACCGCAATACAATGAACCGGGTTGATGCGAATCGGACAAAGTGTGTCCGGTGCCGCTGATTATTCAGCACGGCACCTCACTTCAGTTTGCGCCTGATTACAGCATATCAAGCGCAAACTAAAG
>CANIFC010000243.1 GCA_947466695.1 Oxalobacteraceae bacterium
AGCCTGGCTGCGGCCCAGCCGGTGCGCATCTTTGTCAGCGGTTTTGTGAACCGCCCCGGCCTCTACAGCGGCACCAGCATGGACAGCCTGTTGCACTACCTGGACCAGGCCGGCGGCATCGATCCAGAGCGCGGTTCGTTCCTGAACGTGCAAGTGAAACGCGGTCAGCAAGTACGCGCCACAGCCAACCTGTATGACTTCTTGTTGGATGGCACCATGCCATTGATCCAGCTGGCCGACGGTGACGTCATCTTCATCTCCCCGCGCCAAAGCACCGTCAAGGTAGCGGGCCTGGCCGCCAATACCAAGCGCTTTGAATTCTCGAACGAGCAGCGCAGCGTGGCCGACCTGGCAAAAATCGCCAAGCCTGGCGCCAGCGCCACCCACGTGCGCGTGATCCGCAACAGCGGCACCATCAAGAACACCGAGTATTACCCGCTGGCCGATGCGGCCCAGGTCATATTGCAAAACGGCGACGATCTTGAATTTACGGCCGACAAGAAGCTCGGCAGCATCACCGTGCGGGTCGAAGGCGAGCACCAGAGCGCCCAGGAATACGTGCTGCCGTATGGCGCGCGCATGAACGAACTGCTGCAACAAATTCAGTATTCGGAGCGCTCGGATCAGGACAGCCTGCAACTGTTCCGCCTGAGCGTGAAGGTGCGCCAGAAATTGATGCTGCAAGCGTCGCTCAAGAGCCTGGAAGCGGCCGCACTGACCGCCCGCTCCGGCACCAGCGATGAGGCGCTGTTGAGAAAAAACGAAGCCGAACTGCTGCTGCAATGGGTGGAACGCGCCAAACAAATCGAACCCAACGGCCAGGTCGTGATCGCGCAAGCGGCCAGCCGCAACGCCCTGCTGCTGGAAAACGGCGACATCATCCGCGTGCCAACCAAGGATGGCCTGGTGCTGGTGAACGGCGAAGTGCTGTTCCCGAACGCGATCGCTTTTGACCCAGCATTGGACGTCGACGACTACGTAAACCGCGCCGGCGGCTACACCCAGAACGCCGAAACTGCGCGCATCGTCGTCGCCCACCGCGACGGCAGCTTTGCCGAAGTGGGCAAGGACAAGGGATTCTTCAGCTTCGGCAAGACTGAAGTTGCAGTGCGCTCCGGCGATGAAATACTGGTACTGCCGAAGATCGACGTGAAGTCGCGGCAGATTTTCAAGGAAATGACGCAGATTCTTTATCAGATTGCGGTGAGTGCGAGAGTGGTGCTGGGACTATGAACAATCAAATAATCAAAAGCAAATCCATCAACAAAATCATCGTTGTCGGCCATCCGTTGTCGGGTTACCAGGAAGTTGAAGCGCTGCTCAACATCAGCGGCATGAATCTGGCGAAGCCATCGCGGCGCGATGAATTTTCGCCGGTGGAAATTGGTGCCATGCTGTGCAAGTCGCACCAGGCGCCCACTTTCACGACATTGGGCGCAAACGCTGCGATTGAGCAAACTGATGTCAGTCCTGTCTGGAACGGAATGGCGCTTGATCTTTTGCTGGGCAATATCGATCAACTACTGTGGGGCTGGGCCGATTCCCAATCGGTGTATTTGCTTGACTATTGGAAGGGACTGGATCCACGAATCGCCTTCATATTGGTCTACGACACGCCGCAGCAGCTCGTGGCCCAAGCCTTCGATGAGCAGACGCCATTGTCGCCGGAAGCACTGCAACAAGCCACCGACAATTGGTCCACATACAATGCCGCCCTGCTGCACTTCTACCACCGCAATTCAGAACGCTGCCTGCTCGTGCATGCGCAGGAAGTGCGCGCATCGGCCGGCGCCTACCTGCAACAAGTGCGCACGCGCATCGGCGCACCGGTCTTGACTGTCGGCACGGACACGGATGAAACAGACGCGGACGCAGACACCAGTGCTGCCACTGACGAAATCATCGCAGCAGCGCCGCACAATGCCGCAGTATCGGAACAAGGAAAACTCAAGGCTTACCTCGCCCATGCACTGGTGCAGTCCGACACCATGCAACTCTACGAAGAGTTGCAGTCAGTCGCCAATCTTCCTCTGAGCGACATCGCAGCCGCACCATGCACGCCATTGGATGCGTGGATCTCGATGACAGCGCAGCAAGTACAACACACAAAACAAGCTGCCAAAACGCAGGCCCATGCGCACACACAAGAAGTGCAAATAGGTGTCCTGAGCCAAAGCCTAAGCGATGCCAACGCATTGGCAGGTGAAAAACAGCAACAGATCGCAAGCCTAGAGCAAACACGAACCACTGCTCAGCAGCATGCACAAGATCAGCAGCGAGAGAGCGAACTGATCCTTCTTCAATTGCACCAGGTGCAAGAAGAACTGGAGCGCCATTATCTGGAAGGTCAGCAACAAAAAGAAAAAATCAAGGTTTTGCAAGAAACTGAAAAACTGACTAGCGAACAAGCAAAAAATATCGAGCAACTGAGCCAGGACAAAGCCAAGCTGAGCAAGGAACTAGCTGCTCAAATCAAAACGATTGCGGCAAAACCGTTGACTCCGGTTAATCCTGAAATGCAACAAGAAAACGATCTCTTGCTGCTCCAACTCCATCAGGTGCAAGAAGAGCTGGAACGCTATTACCTTGAAAACCAAAAACTGAAAAGAAGCCCGGCAATCCCCGCCAAACCGCCCAAAACAGCCCTCTATGGCGCAGCAGAGCGAGTCAAGCGCCAGCTTTCTTACCGGCTCGGTGCAACCATGATTGCACAGTCGCGCTCGTTTACCGGCTGCCTGACCATGCCATCGGCCTTGCTGAAACAGGTGCGCCAATTCAAGAGCGAGCAAAAAACACAAGGTGATGTGAAAATGCCGCCGATCAAGAACTACGCCGACGCCCACGATGCCGACCGCGTCAAGCAGCACCTGTCTTACCGGCTCGGCGCCGTGATGGTCACCCATGCAAAATCTCCGCTGGGCTGGTTGAAGATGCCCTGGGCCTTGCGCTGCGCAGCACTGGACTTCAAACGCAGTCGCGGCGTGGCGTAAAAATAGTGATGGATCCCGCCAGCAAACGCAGTGCCTGATGCTGACAACAAACCAGGTGCTTCCTGATTGCGGCATCCAGACACTGTAATTTTTTCAAACAATTTGACTAGAACAGGTTTCAGATGCAAGCAACTCCTTCTTTGCAAAGCTGGCTCGACCATTTACGGTCCCTTGCACCAGTTACCGGCCTGGCGCATGTCGGTGCGGGTACGGGGCAGGATGCTGCCCGCTATGCGAACTGGAATATCCCATCGGTGGTGTTCATCGAAGCGGATGAAAACTGCCACGACAAGCTGGCCGCAGCCATATCAGGGCATCCCGGTTGGTCGATCCATATAGCGCTGCTGAGCGACAAGGAACAAGAGAAAGACTTCTATCTTGCGTCCAACCCGAACGAAAATGGGGTCCTTCCACCGGAGAGCCTTGCCAGCCTGTGGCGAAACCTGAAAACCAAAGAACAATGCCTGCTCAACGCGAGCACCCTCGATAGCTTGCTCACAAAATTGCATGCTGAATCAGAAACCATCAACTGGCTTGTGATCGACTGCCTGCCGGCATTGCCAGTCCTGCGCGGTGCAGGACAACGCCTGGGCGATTGCGATGTGATCATTGCCCGCGTCGTTCTGAACCAGGCCCAATTGCATGTTGCCGGTGCAAGCAAAGCGGAGATTGACGTCTTTCTATCGGAACATGGTTACCGCTGCATCGCTGTTGAAGAAGAGCGCCAGCCAGCCATCGGCAAGGCGCTGTATGTCCGGGACTGGAAAACATCGTTTGCCAACAACGTACAACGCTTTCAAGAAGCTGCTTCAATTGAAGCCAGGTCCAGCGCTCAGTTTCAGAAAAAAATGGATGAGCAAAGCAAGCTCGCCACCGAACGCCAGCAACAAGTGGCGCAGCTGACGCAAACATGCAATGAGCAGACCAAACTTGTCGCAGAACGGCAAGTACAAATAGAGCAACTGGCCAAAGCCAAGGATGAGCAAGCCAAGCTGGCAACTGAGCGCCAGCAGCAAGTCGCGCAGCTCACCAAAACCCTTGAAGGGCAGATCCCACTCGCCGCCGAACGACAGGTGCAGCTGAAACAGCAAGTCAATGAACTAACCCGCATACAAGATTCGCTTAGCCAAACCATCAAAACAGAAATTACCAACGCCACCAAACAACTCGAAGCCTTTTTTAGCATTCAAAGCTACTTCGAATCCGGCCAGGTAATAGGCGAATTGCACGGTTGGCCCATCAGCCCAGACCTTGGCCTGTATTTGATCCAACAACTGGAAGCCAATCCCTACGATTTGGTGATTGAATTTGGCTCAGGTACCTCCACACAACTCATCGCCAAGACCTTAGCCACCATTGCCCAGCGCCAGCCAACACGGCTCAAACCCATCCAGGTGGCCTTTGAGCACCTTGAGCGGTACCATCAAAAAAGCCTTGCTGTTTTGCAGCAATCCGGCCTTACCGAAGCTGTGGCCTTGCATCACACTCCCCTCAAGCCCTATACCAGCCCGGATGGCGAGGCCTATTCCTACTACGACTGCGAACCCGCCCTGCAAGCCTTGGCAAATGCATTTAAAAATAACCCAGCCCCGGTGATTTTGGTTCTTGTCGATGGGCCGCCTGGTACAACGGGACCTAATGCCCGCTACCCAGCACTGCCCCTGTTGTTAAAACATTTCCCGGATACACAAATCGACCTGATTCTTGACGACTATAACCGCCCGACAGAAAAAGAAGTAATCAGTAAATGGCTGAACGATCTAGATGCCCTGCACATCAGCTTTGACCGAATTGAAGAATCCTTAGACAAAGGTGCCTGCAAGCTAAGCCTTGCGGCAAGGAACAAAAAAATATGAATAACCTCCCCAAACTGATCCACAAGGCAAGAAATTTGCCAGCCTTGGCACATATCCACGCTCTAGAAATCGATCGCCAATTACGTGGCATGGGTAAAGATGCCATCACCTTTTCTGCCAACGGCCTGGCAGAGGGTTCTATTACCACAGCACGTGCGCTGGAGCTGGATCATATCTTCAAGGCACAAGCAACGCCAGAAAGCGTCAACGCCATCTACCA
>CANIFC010000244.1 GCA_947466695.1 Oxalobacteraceae bacterium
AAAGGCCGAATTTGACCTGATACTTGATTTGTCTGAAAAGCCGGTACTGACGATGTCGCAGCCACCGCAAGGCTATTTTGCGCCGGGCAAGGATCTTTCCACTCAGTTTGATGCAGTGATGCGCATGACGCAAATGGTCGGTGAGTTTGAGAAACCTAAATTTTTTTCGTACAAAGAAAAATTATGCGCGCATAGCCGTAGTGAAAAAAGCGGCTGCAACGCCTGCATAGACGTTTGCTCTACTCAGGCAATCAGTTCAAAAGGTGATAAAGTTCTGGTGAATCCCAATCTGTGTGCTGGTTGTGGCGCTTGCACCACGGTATGTCCGACTGGTGCAATGAGTTTTGCGTACTTGCGTCCTGCTGATCAGGGCTTACGCTTAAAAACGATGTTGTCCGCCTACTCAAAAGCGGGTGGAAAGTCGGCCAGCCTGCTATTCCACAGTAAAGAAAAGGGTGCTGAACTATTACTTCAGTTGGGCCAAAATGCAAAGAACGCAGGACGCGGATTGCCTGCGCGCGTCATTCCCGTTGATTTGCATCACACTGCATCCGTTGGTATGGATGTTTGGCTGGCAGCGATTGCCTATGGCGCGAGTACTATTTCTATCCTGATGACGGCTGAAGAGGCTCCTGAGTATATCGATGCAGTGCAAAAACAAATGGATGTTGCACAGGCTATCCTGACCGGCTTAGGGTATGCCGGAAAGCATCTTCTGCTGATTCAGGCCGGATCAGCGCAGTCACTTGAGTCTGCGCTTCACGCAATACCCGTTGCCCAGGCACCCTTGATACCGGCAGTGTTCAATGTTGCGCAAGACAAGCGGGTGACCCTTGATTTTGCGATTGAACATTTACTCAAGCACGCTCCGGTTAAAGCCGAAGAAATTCCTTTGCCTGCTGGCGCCTTGTATGGATCAATACAGATCAACAAGGATGCGTGTACCTTATGCATGTCTTGCGTTGGCGCATGCCCTTCTTCGGCGTTAATGGATAATCCTGATGCACCGCAGTTGCGTTTTATTGAGCGCAACTGTGTGCAGTGCGGTTTATGCGAACAAACTTGCCCGGAAAATGCAATTCAATTAATTCCCCGGTTGTTACTCACTGAAGTGGCCGGTAAGGCCCGTGTGCTCAACGAAGCGCAGCCATACCATTGTGTTCGCTGTCATAAACCCTTCGCAACTACGCAGATGATCGAATCGATGTTGGGAAAATTGGCTGGACATGGTGCGTTTTCCGGTCATCTGGACAGAATCAAAATGTGCTCAGACTGCAGGGTGATCGACATGATGAAAACCAATGAACTCAGCCGGCCACAATAAGAAAGCACTTATGACATCTGCCCAAACAATTAAATTTGAAACCCCGGATCAAGGAGAAGAGACGGCCAGAGCCGATTTATATGGATTACTCGCCACTCTGCTCTACGCACCTCCGTCAAAGGCGCTACTCGCTACTCTGGGCTCGGCTCAAACCGAAGGTGAGGGTGTGCTCGGCGCCGCCTGGACTACTCTGGTACTATCCGCACGTGCCACGGACCAAGAAACGGTCCGTGAAGAATACGAGCAGCTGTTTATTGGTGTCGGCAAGCCCGAAGTAATGCTGTATGGTTCTTATTACCTGAGTGGATTTCTCATGGAGAAACCATTGGCAGCCTTGCGGACTGACCTGGCGCTCATGGGTTTGCAAAGAGCTGGCAGCATGACCGAAAGTGAGGATCATATTGCTTCTTTGTGTGAAGTCATGCGCTATTTGATCGCGTCAGATGATATTTTGCAGGCGAATATCACGATGCAAAAGAAATTCTTTAGTACCCACATGCAAGCCTGGGGACTTACTTTGTGTGACGCGATTATCGCCCATCCTTCCGCCCGCTTTTATGCTGATGTTGCCAATTTAAGCAAAGTTTTTTTTGAAGTCGAAATGCAGGCTTTTGATATGGAATGACGACTGACCATGACACATATCAAGAGAAATAAATTTTTAGTTAATAAGCTAATTAATTACTTTTATATAAATAAAATTTGGTAGAAGTTAATTTATACAAAATTATCTTTACGTATTTTCACTTATTGTGTTGCGTACTCGAGAATGTTTTACTGTTTATTGATATAGATCAGCTTATTTCTTGATATAGTTTTAAATTATTGCCGTTAGTAAATGTAATTAAAATTCACTTGACGTCTCAGAGGCGCGACAGGAATCACCAAAGCACGGTTTAGCTCAATGGATTGCTTGCTTCTGACACCTTCGCATTGTTGGAGAGAGGTAAAATTATGAATCAAAAAATTAAACGCCGCAGTCTTTTGGGCGGCTTGGGTGTCGCAGTTGCAGGAATAGTTGCGGCTAAAATGACGCTTGGTACTTCAAAAAAAACTAACGATGTTGTCGTTGCAAGTGAACCGGAAGGCGATGGCTACCGGCTTACCGAGCACGTCAAAAAATATTATCGTTCTACAACCATCTGATAAGCGGGGATAGTCTATGTTGTTAACTCGTAAGGGTGACGCGGGAACGCGTACAAAAAATCGTTTTTCATCAAGTCTCGTTGACAGTCTGTCGCGTGCCTTGCCCACCATGGACCGGCGCGGATTTTTAAAGCGCTCTGGCATTGGCGTCGGGGCAGGTATCGCCGCTTCACAGTTAGGCTTGATCAAAAAGTCCAATGCTGCCGATGGCGGAAAAGACTCGGCGACCAAAATTGAAGTAAAACGTACCGTATGTACTCACTGCTCAGTTGGTTGTGCCGTCGATGCAGTTGTTGAAAATGGCGTATGGGTAAGACAAAACCCGGTTTTTGATTCGCCGATTAACCTCGGTGCGCATTGCGCCAAGGGAGCGGCATTGCGTGAGCACGGTCACGGCGAGTATCGCCTCAAATACCCGATGAAGCTGGTAAACGGCAAATACCAGCGCATCAGCTGGGACTTGGCTCTCACCGAGATCTCGGCTAAGTTGCTCGATATCAAAAAAACTTCAGGTCCGGATTCAACTTTCTTTGTTGGTTCATCGAAGCACAATAACGAACAGGCGGCGCTGTTACGTAAATTTGTTTCGTTTTATGGCACAAATAATACCGACCATCAGGCGCGGATTTGCCATTCTACGACGGTCGCTGGTGTTTCCAATACGTGGGGCTATGGTGCGATGACCAATAGCTACAACGATATGCAAAATTCCAAGGCAGCCATGTACATTGGCTCGAATGCTGCGGAAGCGCATCCTGTCTCGATGTTGCATATGCTGCATGCCAAAGAAAACGGTTGCAAGATGATCGTGGTTGATCCACGTTATACCCGCACTGCAGCCAAGTCTGATCAGTTCGTCCGCATTCGTTCAGGGTCAGATATTCCGTACCTGTATGGGATGATGTACCACATTTTCAAAAATGGCTGGGAAGATAAGCAATATATCAATGAGCGCGTCTATGGTATGGACAAGGTCATTGAAGAGGTTATGAAATGGACTCCCGAAAAAGTCGAAGAGGCTTGTGGTGTTCCAGAGGCGGAAGTCTACAAGGCAGCCGAAACAATGGCAAAAAATCGTCCATCCACCGTCGTCTGGTGTATGGGTCAGACGCAGCATAGTATTGGTAACGCGATTGTGCGTGCTTCTTGTCTTCTGCAGTTGTCTTTGGGTAATATCGGTAAATCTGGTGGTGGTACCAATATTTTCAGGGGTCATGATAATGTTCAGGGCGCTACCGACGTCGGGCCAAATCCCGACTCCTTACCGGGCTATTATGGCCTTGCTACAGGAGCATGGAAACATTGGTGTAGCGTCTGGGGCGTTGATTACGAGTGGGTGAAAAAACAATTTCCATCTCAAGTCATGATGGAAAAATCCGGTACGACAGTTTCCCGCTGGATCGATGCAGTGCTTGAAAAAAGCGATCTGATGGATCAGGAAAATAGTGTCAAGGCGATGGTGTTCTGGGGCCACGCTCCTAACTCACAAACGCGCGGCCTTGAGATGAAGAAAGCTTTTGACAAGCTTGACCTGCTGGTTGTGATTGATCCTTATCCGTCTGCGACAGCCGCAATGGCTGCGATGACGACCGAAGGACAAGAATTAAACCCGAACCGTCAGGTTTATTTATTGCCTGCCGCTACCCAATTTGAAACTTCAGGTTCGGTAACCGCATCAAATCGTTCGCTCCAATGGCGCGAAAAAGTCATCGAACCTCTATTCGAATCACGTACTGATCACATGATCATGTATCAGTTTGCAGAGAAGTTGGGCTTTGCTAAAGAACTGGTGGCGAGACTTAAACTGGTGCCTGGCAAGGGCGGCATGATGGAGCCAGAGCCTGAATCAATGCTGCAGGAAATTAACCGTGGTTCCTGGACGATCGGTTACACAGGGCAATCGCCTGACCGTCTCAAATCGCACATGCGTAATATGCATCTGTTTGATGTCAAGACACTTAAGTGTTTAGGTGGTAAAGATGCGGTAACAGGCTACGATATGACCGGTGACTATTTTGGTCTGCCTTGGCCATGTTATGGAACTCCCGAGTTAAAGCATCCTGGAACGCCAAATTTGTATGACACTTCTAAGCATGTCATGGATGGTGGCGGCAATTTCCGTGCCAACTTCGGCGTCGAGCGCGAAGGCGTGAGCTTGTTGGCTGAAGACGGTTCGCACTCTCTTGGTGCTGACATTACGACCGGATATCCTGAATTTGACCACGTATTGCTGAAGAAGTTGGGTTGGTGGAGTGATCTGACCGAAGCGGAACAAAAAGCGGCTGAAGGTAAAAACTGGAAAACAGATTTATCCGGCGGAATACAGCGGGTTGTGTTGAAAGTGCATGGTTGCTACCCGTTTGGTAATGCCAAGGCACGTGCCGTAGTCTGGAATTTTCCAGATCCTGTGCCACTGCATCGTGAGCCTTTATTTGGTACCCGTCCGGATCTGGTGGCTAAATATCCAACTCATGACGATAAAAAAACGTTCTGGCGCCTGCCGACTTTATTTAAATCTGTCCAGCAGAAAAATGTCGAAGCCAAACTCTATGAGAAGTTTCCATTGATTCTCACCTCGGGCCGTTTGGTCGAG
>CANIFC010000245.1 GCA_947466695.1 Oxalobacteraceae bacterium
GCCCGCGTCTATGACGTCGCGGTTGAAACTCCGTTGGAATTTGCTCCCGGCTTATCTGCACGTATGGGTAACCGAATTTATTTTAAACGCGAAGACATGCAAAGCGTGTTCAGCTTCAAGCTTCGCGGTGCCTATAACAAAATTGCCCATCTCACCCCGGCGCAACTAAAACGCGGCGTGATTTGCGCCTCTGCCGGCAACCACGCGCAAGGTGTCGCCTTGAGTGCCGCACGGGTTGGCTGTAAAGCCGTGATCGTGATGCCGACCACCACTCCTCCGGTCAAAGTTGATGCGGTACGCGCCCATGGCGGCGATCACGTTGAAATCGTGCTGCATGGTGATTCCTACACTGACGCCTATGACCATGCCGCCTTGCTGGAGAAAAAACGTAAGCTGACGTTTGTGCATCCATTTGACGATCCGGATGTCATCGCCGGACAAGGCACTGTTGGGATGGAAATTTTGCGCCAGCATGCCGAGCCTATCCATGCCATTTTTGTGGCCATTGGCGGTGGCGGCCTGATTGCCGGGATCTCCGCCTTTGTAAAAGCGATTCGTCCCGATATCAGGATCATTGGCGTACAAACCACCGATTCCGATGCCATGGCACGTAGTCTCAAAGCCGGCAAGCGTATCACCTTGGCGGACGTAGGCCTGTTTTCGGACGGCACTGCAGTAAAGTTGGTCGGTGAAGAAACCTTTCGGCTGGCGCAAAAATATGTCGATGAGATCATTCTGGTCGATACCGACGCCGTCTGCGCGGCCATCAAGGATGTGTTTCAAGATACCCGCAGTATTTTAGAGCCTGCCGGCGCCTTGGCGGTAGCAGGTTGTAAAGCCTATATCGAGCGTGCCAAAGCAAACAAAAAACCAATTAAAAATGAAACTTTAGTAACTATCGCCTGCGGTGCCAACATGAATTTTGACCGCTTGCGCTTTGTCGCAGAACGCGCTGAAATCGGTGAAGCCCGCGAAGCCGTATTTGCAGTCACCATTCCCGAAGAACGTGGCAGTTTCCGCCGGTTTTGCGAACTCATCGGTGAACGTAATATTACCGAATTCAATTATCGTATCAGCGATCAGAAAGCGGCACATATCTTTGTTGGCATCCAGGTGAGCAACCGCGATGAGTCAGAAAAAATCGCGAAAAACTTTATCAAGCAGGGATTTCCGACCCTGGACCTGACCAATGACGAATTAGCGAAGTTACATATCCGTCATCTCGTAGGTGGTAAAAGCACACTGGCTGAAAACGAGTTACTCTACCGTTTTGAATTCCCCGAACGCCCGGGCGCACTCATGCGATTTTTAAATAGCATGGCACCGAACTGGAATATCAGCCTGTTTCATTACCGTAATCATGGCGCTGACTATGGTCGCACTCTGGTCGGCTTACAGGTGCCAAAAAAAGAAATGAAAGCTTTCAAGGAATTTCTAGATGGCCTCGGCTATAACTACTTGGATGAAAGCAGTAATCCGGTTTATCAATTGTTTCTCGGCTAGGCACGGGCAGGTACTCTGTTGTCTTGGTCCAACCCCGGATATCGGCAACAGAACCATCATATAAAGAATGTATTAAAATAACATCATGACAGCACCAGAAAACAATAACAGCCCGGCGCAATCACTGCTGGGAAAACCGGCATCCTACGCGACGCACTACGATGCATCGCTGCTTTTTCCTATCCCGCGCTCGGGCAAACGCGAGGAATTGGGCATAGTTACAAGCTTGCCTTTTTTTGGTCTCGATATCTGGAATGCCTACGAAGTGTCGTGGCTTAATGCCAGGGGCAAACCGCAAGTGGCCATCGCAACGGTCACGGTGCCTGCCGATTCACCCAATATTGTTGAATCAAAATCCTTCAAGCTGTATTTGAATTCGTTTAACCAGACCAGACTGGCTGGTACCGACGCCTTACTGAGTTTGCTGCACACCGATCTTTCCGCCGGGTTCGATGCGCCAGTACGAGTCACTCTCACTTTACAGGAAAATTTTTCCAGCCTCAGCGTGCAGGAACTGGGCGGCATCCTGCTGGATCGACTCGATATCGAAATTGACAGTTACACACCTAATCCCCTGCTACTGAAGGCAGACCGGCAAGCACCTCCGGTAGAAGAAATTCTGGTCTCGCATTTGCTTAAGTCCAATTGCCTGGTCACCGGCCAACCTGACTGGGGCAGTGTCCAGATTCGTTATATTGGTGCGCCGATTGATCAGGAAAGCCTGTTAAGATACCTGATTGGTTTTCGCGAGCACAATGAATTTCATGAACAATGCGTGGAACGTATTTTTATTGATATTCTGCAACAATGCAAGCCACAAAAATTATCGGTATACGCCCGTTACACCCGGCGCGGCGGACTAGATATTAATCCATGGCGCAGCAATTTCAGTACTTCACAAAAACCCTCAAACGCCCGTAACGAACGGCAATAAACGTTTTTTGTTTTTTACTTGAAAGTCATGACTCAATTTAATTATTTAAGATCGATTCTGGTCATATTTACTATTATCTTGTCATCTTTTAACTGCCAATTGGTTCATGCCCAACAAATATCCGGGGCGGCAGTTGCCGCCAGCGATGAGACTAGCTGGTGGGATCAAGGCAAGGTAAAAGTACGCAGTATGATCGATGATGGTTCGCTGTCAATCGCGTTATCTGGCTACGCCCATCACGGCCGGGGTACTTATACACCGGAGCGAATCAAGGAACTCAATGAGAAAGCCTGGGGACTTGGTTTCAGCAAACAAATCCGGACGATCAAGGGAAATGAAGAGTCGCTCTATGCGTTTGCTATTTCTGACTCGCATTTCAAGCCACAAATGATGGCGGGGTACATGTATCAGTGGATGCTGCCCCTAGGCCATCACTATGAAGCTGGTGTCGGGGTAACGGGTATTCTTATCAGCAGAGCTGACTATTTTTCCGGGATCCCGTTTCCGGTCGCTTTGCCAGTAGCCTCAATCGGTAGCCGCAACACCAAACTGATGGCGGCGTATATCCCCCGCCTTTCGGGCAACAAGGGAAATGGCGACGTATTGTTACTATTTGCTCGTATTGAGCTAAATTAAATGAATTTTGGCTTCCATTCCCGGCTTAATTCTTGCTATAACTGTAATTGTGATTGTGAGCAGTGCATGCTTCGGTTAACATAGATGTTAATTTAACCAAAAAATAAAAGATAACTCTCTGTGACTCACCCAATTCAGTCTGTCATGACAAGCGCGCTGTCTTCAGCCAAAACCGATTGGTCGATGGTTCAGCTGGAACACGGACAAGACGCCAGTTTCATTTTGCTCGATGGTCTGGTGGCGCATGCCAGTCAGGCGGGGCTAAATTTACTTAAGGCACGTCACGAAAAACAGGTTCTCGGGATAAGCCCCGCATTATTTTTATGTGATCCGGTATCATCAAAAAACGCCCTTCTGTTGAAGAAATTATTGGCAGCAGGCACCTCGGTGGTCACCTGCACCTGTCAGTGCAGGGACTTTAGCGGACGATTGACGGAGGTGGAGGTCCGCGCTTCGCGCTTAACGGATAACGGCTGCCACATAGTCAAACTCATCGTCAGAGATCTGGAGTCTTCGCCACTCTTACCGTCCTCTCTTATGCTCAAGGAAAGACGAGATTCCTCCAGGGACCACGCATCAAACCGCGTCAGTGAGGCACTGCATCACGAAAAAGAAATTCTTGAAATGATCGCTCAGGATAAGCCCCTGACACACATCCTCGAGGATGTGTGTGATCGCATGGAAGGACTACTTGACAACGGCGGCTTGTGCGCCATCATGCTTTTTAATGAAAAGACCAACAGCCTCAGTGTAGGAGCTGCACCGTCATTACCTGAAGAATTGTCCAGTGCACTTCACCACATTCCATCTGGGATGCATTCTGGCGCATCCGGAGCCGCGATTTATACAACATCGATTACTATTGTTGAGGACATTGCCAGCAGTGCGCTATGGTCAGCTTATGAAGTACGGGATCTTGCCCTCAGTCATGGATTCACATCGTGCTGGTCGCTGCCGATCAAGACTGCACTCAATACACCATTGGGAACGGTCGATTTTTATCACTACCAGCGGCACTTTCCGAACGACGATGAGCAGGCAATCATGCTCGACGCCAGCGCACTCATAGGCTTGGCGATTGATAAAAAAAATATGGAGCGCAGCCTTGAGGAAAGTGAAGAGCGTTACCGCGCGGTGGTCACGAATCTGACTGAAGGCATTATGGTCCTGGCTTCCAAGGGTGAAATTTTAACGTGTAATCCAAGTGCCTTACGCATCTTGAAAATAACGGATATCACCTCCGCAGGAAGACGGCACCGGTATTTCACCCATATTATTCACGAGGATGGCAGCCAGATACAATTAGGCAAAGATCCTGTCTCGCAAGTATTTTTTACCGGTGTTGCCATTTTAAATCTTTCCATCGGTATCAAGTTACGCGACAAGTCGGTCGTCTGGCTGATAGTGAATATTCTTCCGATCAAGCAGCCTGACAGCGGGCTCACAATCGCCGTCCTGATTTCATTTACCGACACGACCGTCGTGAGGGAAGCTCAGCGGCAGCTGCATTTCATGGCGGCGCATGATGCTCTGACCGGGTTACCGAACCGCCATCAACTCAATGAGCGACTGACACAGGCACTGGCTAACGCGGTGCATCAAAAAAAGAAAATCGCTCTGCTTTTTTTAGATTTGGACCGTTTCAAGAACGTCAATGATACCGCCGGACATTCAGCCGGAGACACCCTGCTGTGCGACGTTGCCAGTCGCCTCAGTTCCTGCATCCGGGCCACGGATATGCTGGCCCGTCTTGGCGGAGACGAATTTGTCATTGTGGCTGAAGATTTTGATAATGCGCTACACCTTAATGAGCTGGCTGAACGGGTCTTGGCCAGAATGCGCGAACCGTTTTTGATTGGCAGTAATGAATACCATCTTGGCACGTCAATTGGCATCAGCGTGTATCCTCTTGATGCTCAGGATGGCCCTACGCTGTTGCGCTGTGCGGACTCGGCCATGTACCTGGCAAAAGAATCCGGGCGCA
>CANIFC010000246.1 GCA_947466695.1 Oxalobacteraceae bacterium
CTCAGTAAAAATCTCGATTGGGAGCCAGCCGCAGCGGTCGCCACGATCCGTCAGGATGGGTATCGGCGTGCCCGCATGGGCTTTACGCTGGCCAATAGTGCGACGCTCGATGTGATTGAAGCGACGCGCTGGGATAGTGATGCCGGCTTGTATGTCAACAACTGGGGCCCCGGACCGTATTACATCCGTATCGGCGTCCATGACCTGAAAGCCAAGGCCGATGACCTGATCGCACGCGGTACCAAATTTAGCTGGATAGAAGAAGCCGAAGCGGTTGGCGGCAAGCCACTGATCCGGATTGATCCGCAGCAATTGCGCGGCCAGATTTTTGAGTTCGAGGGCTGCTGACACCATGGACAGCCTCTGCATTAACGCTTCCGTACAGCTGGAAATGGATGGCATGATCGGCTGGGTCGTGCTGAACCGTCCTGGCCAGATCAATGCGATTAACGACGATATCCGTATCGGCGTGCCACAAGCGCTGCAACAGCTGGCGCGTGATCCGGCAATACGTGTGATTGTCTTGCGCGGCGCCGGCAGCCGCGGTTTTTGTGCCGGCGCTGACATCAAGGAAAAACGCGGTGCTGAAACTGCCATCGAAGTGCGTCAGCGTATGGAAAAAAAACGCTGGATTGAAGCGCTGGACCGGATGGAGAAACCGGTCATTGCCGCGATTCATGGCTATTGCATGGGTGGTGGCATGGAGCTGGCGCTGGCATGTGACTTACGTTTTGCCGCACCGGACGCCGTGTTCTCCTTGCCTGAGACAGGGCTGGGCCTGATTCCCGGCGGTGGTGGCACCCAGCGTCTGGCCCGGGTGATCAGCCCTGGCCGTGCGCTCGACATGTTGCTCACCGGTGAGCGCATGGAGGCGCTCGAAGCGAAAGACATCGGCCTGGTGACCCGGCTGGCGGCCAGCACCGCATCTTTGCTCGATGAGGTCCGTGCGCTGGCGTTGAAGATTGCGGCCAAGCCGCCGGCAGCCAGTGCCAGCGTCAAGCTGGCGGCGCGTGCCAGTCTTGAGCTTGAGTTGAAGCACGGTCTTGATCTGGAACTCAATCTCTTTGCGCTGCTGGCGCCCAGCAACGATGTGCAGGAAGCGGCGCGTGCCTTCAGCGAAAAGCGCGTGCCGCTTTTTACCGGCAGCTGAGACTGCCAGTGACATAGTGGCGTTTTGGTTTCAGCCAGGAATCAGCATGCACGCAAGAAAGTACTCGCCTGCGGGCGACGTCATTATCCATAACGAGGTCAGGAGAGTGTATGAACGGACAAAAATTAGCCGGTAGAGTGGCGATCATTACGGGTGCCGGTGGCGGTCTGGGCGCCGAATGCGCCCGCGTACTGGCCGGCCATGGCGCGCTGGTCGCGGTGGTCGACATCAATCTGGCCGGTGCCCAGGCGGTTGCCGCCTCCATCATCGGGCAGGGCGGGCAGGCGCTGGCAGTGCAGACCGATGTGTCCTGTGAAGAGGAAGTGAAAGCCATGGCGGCAGCCGTGCTGGCGCGTTTTGGCCGTATTGATGTGCTGTACAACAATGCTGCCATCCTCAGCCCGGAGCAGCGTGCCGGAGACCTCGATGTCTGCAACATGGATGTGGCAGCCTGGGACCGCGCGATGGCAGTCAATTTGCGCGGCTCCATGCTGTGCGCCAAACATGTGATTCCTGCGATGCTGCTTCAGCAAAGTGGCTCCGTGATGTTTGCCACCTCCGGCTTTGGCGCGCAGGGCGATTTGACCCTCAGTGCCTATGCCGCCTCCAAGGCCGCCATTGCCATGCTGAGCAAATCGGTCGCAGCCCAGTATGGCAAGCAGGGTATCCGCTCCAATGCGATCCAGATCGGCCTGGTGGAAAACGATGTGCATCCCATGCCGGCCGAACTCAAGAAAATCTTGCTTGACAATCATTTGACGCCAGCACTGGGAACTCCGCGCCAGCTGGCTGATATCGTGGCGTTTCTGGCCTGTGATGAATCTTCCTTTATTACTGGCCATACGCTGGCAGCTGATGGCGGTTTTTCCAGTCATACGCCGTCAATGGCAGCGATGCGGGGCTTTTTTGAACGGGTAGGCTCGAACCGGATCTGAACGTTTTCATTTCGGGCTGCGGTTGCACTGCAGCTGTCTCAAGTCCTATCTGGCCACAGGTTTGTGGCCACCAATTCAGGAGCAAGCGATGCAAGCTTTTTCAACAGCGAAATCCGAACCAGCTGATTCAGTGGTCAGCTCGGCAGTCAAGCTCGATTTGACTGAATTCAAATTCGGCTGGCGCGCTTTGCTCGTCGCGGTGGTTGGCGTTGCCACCAGCGTCAATGCAACGCTGTTATATGGTTTTAGCGCCATGGTCGGGCCTCTGGAAAAAGCCTTTGGCTGGAGCCGGGCGGAACTGCAGCCTGCCATCACTTTCCTGTTTTTAGGCGCCATCATTTCGTCGCAAATCGTCGGCTGGCTCAATCAGCGCTACGGCTTGCGTAAGGTGACGCTGATCTCACTGTTCGCACTGACTGCCGGCTTTGTGTTGCTGACACAAATTCACGGCTCGGTCTGGTCGCTCTATATGGGTTTCATGATGATCGCCTGGGCTGGACTTGGCACTTTGCAGGTGACCTGGACGCACCTCGTCAATCTGTGGTTCGAGCGTAACCGCGGGCTGGCGCTGGCCATCACACTTTCCGGTACGGGTATTGCCGCGATCGTCATGCCTCCGCTGGTAACCATGGTCACCCAGCGCTGGGATTGGCAGGCAGGTTTTATTACCATGGCGCTGATGGCCGCCGTAGTCGCCATTCCGACCGTCTTTATGTGGATGCGTACCGAAGTTACCGTGCAAGTCGCCCCGGCCATGACGGCTACGGCTGCTGCGGCTATCCCTGTCCCTGTTTTGAAGGCCCTGACCGGCGTCACTTTCCGGGAAGGTTTGCGCAGTCCGAAATTCTGGATTTGCAACGCTGCCCTGACGATGGTGGTGTCGGCCATACTCGGCATCGTCACCAATGGGGTGCCAATCCTGCGCGAGCGCGGCATGACAGCGATGGAAGCGGGACAGATTTTCAGCAGTTTCGGCATCTCCCTTATTCTTGGCCGGGTGGTGGTCGGCTATCTGGTTGACCGGCTGTGGGCGCCCGGTGTCGCGGCAGTAGCGCTGGCATTGCCGGCGTTTGGTTGCCTGTTGTTTGGACTGGCCGGTGCCAATGTTGCGTTGCTCGTTCTTGCCACCTTGCTGGTAGGTGTTGGCGCCGGGGCGGAATTTGACGTCGCCGCGTTTTTGATGGCGCGTTACTTTGGCTTGCGTGAATACGGTCGCCTGTTTGGCTTGCACCTGGGTCTCATCACCGCCGGTGCCGCCGCCTCGCCACTGCTGTTCGGTGCCATGTATAAGGCCTCAGGCTCGTATGTGCTGTTGCTGAGTTATTGCGCAGTGTGCTTCACACTCGGCGCACTGATGCTGCTGATGCTGGGGCGGTATCCCAAATTCACCTGAGTTTCCCCAAGTTTGCCGGGAAGGTGCAGCGCCAACGTTCTTTCACTTGCACTCAGGCACCATTCATTCATGCACCAAGGAAATCATATGTCACTTCATTCTGTTGTCATCGTCGGTGCCGGCCAGGCGGGCTATCAGGTCGCGGCCTCTCTGCGTCAGGAAGGTTTTAGTGGCGACATCTGCCTGATCGGCAACGAAACGGGCTTGCCTTATCAGCGGCCACCTTTATCAAAAGCGTATTTGCTTGGCAAAATAGGCGTGACCAATTTATGTTTCCGGCCTGAGGCTTACTATGCAGAGCAACGCATCGACTATCGCAACGACGCCGCCTGTGCGATTGACCGGGGTAACCGCCGCGTGACGCTCGCTTCCGGCGCCGCGGTGTCCTATGACCATTTGGTACTGGCGCTCGGTGCGCACAACCGCATGCTGCCGGTTCAGGGCTCGGAGCTTGATGGCGTATTTGGCCTCAAAACGCTGGCCGATGCCGATGCACTCAAGCCGCGTCTTGCGCAGTCGCGTCATGTCGTGGTGGTCGGTGCCGGCTTTATCGGCCTTGAGTTTGCTGCGGTTGCCTCTGCGCTGGGTGCTGCGGTGCATGTGCTGGAATTAGGCGACAGGCCGATGGCCAGGGCCGTGTCTTGCGAGATGTCGGAAGCGTTCCGGCTGGCGCATGATGGCTGGGGTGTGCATCTTGATTTTCACCAGGGACTGACGCGAATCGACGGCGTTGATGGCAAAGTGAGCAGTGTCGTGACCAGCGATGGCCGGATTCTTCCGGCTGATCTGGTGGTGTTTGGAATCGGCGTCATCCCCAATGTGACACTGGCAGCAGAAGCCGGTTTAGCCATCGACAATGGCATCAAGGTGGATGCGCATCTGCTGACGTCGGATCCGGCGATTTCCGCCATCGGTGATGCGGCCTGTTTCCCCAGTCATTTTCTGGAGCGCCACATTCGTCTGGAATCGGTCCAGAACGCGGTTGACCAGGCCCGCAATGTCGCTGCCCGGCTCATGGGAAAGCCGCTGGTCTATGCGGCCTTGCCGTGGTTCTGGACCGACCAGCGCGACTTGAAGTTGCAAATTGCCGGCTTGAGCGAAGGCTATGATTCTACCGTTGTGCTGGGTGTCGCTCAAGAGCGGCAAATAACCGTGTTGTGTTTCCGGCGTGGCCAGCTGGTTGCTGCCGAAACCTTGAACCGGCCAGCAGATCATATGGTGGCACGGCGGATTCTGGCACGTCCGGCAATGCTGACGGAGCAAGAGGCGGCGGCGCCCGGATTTGACTTGAAGGCATGGGAACTGGCACACCGCTAACATCCCGGTCTGACGTGGCGCGGCCTGGCGTGGCGCGGCATAAAGTGTTCCATGCCAGACCCATGTGCACCACCTTTACTACATATGCACACTGCTGGCAGCAGTGCCTGTCACACTTTTTTTGAAGTCATGTATGTCTGCTGACCTGGTGTTAAAACCCGTCCCTGCTGTCACCCCCAAGCGGATCAGCGCTCCCGCACAGGCCTCGATACTGGCAGCGCTGACGATGCTGGCGCCTTTTTGTGTC
>CANIFC010000247.1 GCA_947466695.1 Oxalobacteraceae bacterium
AGAGCGTATCGAGTGCAATTCCTTCCGCCTCAATACGCTCTTTAAGCGCGCGCAATTGGTTAAATGCGCGTCGCTGTAATGCAGGGTCATCACTGGCCTCTGGTACCGCCATCAAGCCCCGCAGCCGTAATCCCGGCAATGTGGCGACCATTTTAGCCAGAGGCAAGGCCTGTTCCGGCAGCACACCACTTTTACTTGCTTCGCCACTGATATTGACCTGCAGGCAAATATTGAGAGGAACTAAACCGGACGGACGCTGCTCAGACAGGCGTTGGGCTATTTTTTCCCTGTCAACAGAATGGACCCAGCTAAAATTTTCTGCGATCTGGCGCGTCTTGTTACTTTGAATCGGTCCGATAAAATGCCATTCAAGGGACAATTCAGGCTGCAGGTCATGCAGTACATGTATTTTATCGAGTGCTTCCTGGAGATAATTTTCACCGAAACACCGCTGTCCGGCCCGTACCGCCTCAATCACCGCTTCCGGGCCAAAAGTTTTAGAGACCGCCAGCAGGGAAATTTCATCTGGATTACGTCCCGCCTCATGCGCATAAGTAATCAAATTAGCACGTACGGCTTGCAAGTTGTCAGAAATTAAGGACATAATTGAGTACTCATTGCCTATAGAAATATTTACATCGGAATTATAAATGGACATTTCAGAATTATTAGCATTCTCGGTCAAAAATAACGCTTCCGATCTCCACTTGTCATCCGGTCTTCCGCCGATGATACGTGTACATGGCGATGTCAGGCGTATCAATTTGCCGGCATTGGAACATAAAGACGTGCATGGCTTAATTTATGACATCATGAATGATGCCCAGCGTAAAACCTATGAAGAAACCCTTGAATGTGACTTTTCATTTTCAATTCCAGGTCTGGCGCGATTCCGTGTGAATGCCTTTAATCAGGAACGCGGTGCTGCCGCAGTCATGCGCACTATTCCTTCCAAAATTCTGTCACTCGAACAACTCAATGCACCAAAAATTTTCGCTGATTTCGCGTTAAAGGCGCGCGGACTCGTATTGGTTACCGGCCCGACCGGATCAGGAAAATCGACGACACTGGCGGCAATGGTCAACCATGTCAATGAAAATGAATATGGCCATATCCTGACGGTCGAAGATCCCATAGAATTCGTTCATGAGTCAAAAAAATGCCTGATTAACCAACGTGAAGTCGGACCCCACACCATGTCCTTTAATAACGCCTTGCGTTCGGCCTTGCGGGAAGATCCTGATGTGATCCTGGTCGGTGAATTGCGCGATCTTGAAACCATCCGGCTCGCGCTGACTGCAGCCGAAACCGGGCATATGGTTTTCGGTACCTTGCATACGTCATCGGCGGCAAAAACGATAGACCGGATCGTTGACGTCTTTCCAGCCGAGGAAAAAGAAATGGTCCGTTCAATGCTATCAGAATCATTGCAGGCGGTGATCTCACAATCATTGCTCAAGACCAAAGATGGATCCGGTCGCGTTGCCGTACATGAAATCATGGTGGGAACGCCCGCGATCCGTAACTTGATCCGGGAATCAAAAATTGCGCAGATGTATTCGGCAATCCAGACCGGCAGCAACGTTGGCATGCAGACTCTGGATCAAAATTTAAGTGACCTGGTGAGGCGGAACGTCATTTCTGCCAGCGCCGCAAGGGCAGCCGCTAAAATCCCGGATAATTTTCCGGGTTAGGACAAACTCAATAAGAAAGTTAACGATGGAACGCGATCAGGCAACCAAATTCATGCATGACTTGCTGCGGCTCATGCTCAGCAAGAATGGCTCAGATTTATTCATTACTTCCGATTTTCCACCTGCATTTAAAATCGACGGCAAGGTGACACCGGTATCAAATCAGGCACTGTCAGCCTCCCACACGATTGATCTTGCGCGCTCGATCATGAACGACAAGCAATCGGCCGAATTTGAAGCTACCAAAGAATGCAATTTCGCGATTAACCCGGCCGGGATCGGGCGTTTTCGCGTTTCTGCCTTTATGCAGCAAGGCCGCGTTGGCATGGTCATGCGCACGATCACCTCTGAGATACCCAGTTTCGAGGAACTTGGACTGCCTGAGCAATTAAAAGAAGTGGCCATGACCAAACGTGGTCTGGTTATTGTGGTGGGTGCTACCGGCTCAGGAAAATCAACCTCCCTGGCAGCGATGGTTGGCTACCGCAATGCCAACAGCTATGGCCATATCATTACGATCGAAGATCCGATTGAATATGTTCATCCGCACGGAAACTGCATCGTCACCCAGCGCGAAGTGGGAATCGATACCGCAGACTGGGGCGTGGCACTGAAGAACACCTTGAGACAGGCGCCCGATGTGATCCAGATCGGCGAAATCCGCGAGCGTGAGACGATGGATTTTGCCATTGCCTTTGCTGAAACAGGCCATCTTTGTCTTGCCACGATGCATGCCAATAGCGCCAACCAGGCGCTCGACCGCATGATTAACTTTTTTCCCGAAGAGCGGCGCCAGCAATTGCTGATGGATTTGTCCCTGAACCTCAAAGCCATCGTCTCACAGCGTCTGCTACCGCTTAAAATGAAAAAAGGCCGGGTTGCGGCAATAGAAATCATGCTCAATTCTCCGTTGATTTCCGATCTCATCTTCAAGGGTGATGTGCATGAAATTAAAGAAATTATGAAAAAATCCGGAGAACTGGGTATGCAGACCTTTGATAAGGCACTCTTCGATCTGCATGAAGCAGATTTAATCACTTATGATGACGCCTTACGCAATGCCGATTCCGTTAACGAATTACGCCTGTCAATTAAATTACGTGGTAAAGAGGCAAAAAATCGTGATTTGAGTTCAGGCACCAGCCATTTGGGAATTCTATGAGCGCACTCGACTTTACAGCCGAAAGGCTACAAGGCGGGACAACTGACCTGAAACAGTATCTGGGCAAAGTGGTCCTCATTGTCAATACCGCCAGTAATTGCGGATTTACACCGCAGTACCATGGACTGGAAGATATCTATGAGCAGTTCAAGGACAAGGGGTTTGAAGTGCTCGGTTTTCCCTGCAATCAATTTGGCCATCAGGAACCTGGTACCAGTGAAGAAATCGGTAGTTTTTGTGAAAAGAATTATGGAGTGAGTTTTCCTTTATTTGCCAAGATTGACGTCAACGGAGAAAACACACATCCGCTCTATCAACACTTGAAAAGTAAGGCCCCGGGTCTGCTTGGGAGCGAAGCGATTAAATGGAATTTCACTAAATTTCTCATCAAAAAAGATGGTAGCGTCTACAAACGTTATGCGCCCCAAACAACCCCGAAAGAATTAGTGAGTGACATTGAAAAGCTGCTGGCAAGCAGCTAGCGAGCTGCCATTGCTCTATTTTTAGTTTGGTAACGGGTACCATCCGTTGATGCAAACAGCATACTTCCTGCGGAGGTATGCTGTTTTTTTAATCTTTTTAAGTCTATCCTTAACTTGTAATTGATACTTGTCCCCGCTTTACACCATCGCCTGATTTTTGATTTGGCTCACTCCGCCGCCGGCACTACCGTATCTGATCGAAACTTAGTCAAAGAAATAATTGGGTTACGAAATCAGCCGGTCGGGAGGCGCAGAGACCGCCCGGAGCAATCGCTAATGCCGGCTCGTATCGGGCTGCAATTGCGAGCTCTTTGGCGCCATGATCAGTAAATAGTGCAGGGACCATTTGCACAAAAGCCCAGTCTATGTTCTAATTTGCAACCAAGTTGCATTATGCATGAAAATTCGAGGCTCAAAATTCACTCCACACTCATCTCCATACTCTCAGCCACCGCGATCGCTGGTCTGATAAGTATCACCGCTGCGGCTATTTTTTCGTTTTCCCTGCTCTCCAGGATGGTCGAGCGGATGGTCAGTCTGTCAGTTGGCATTATGCTAGCGACCGCCCTGCTGCACGCTCTGCCGGAAGCGGTTGAGTCAGGTGCAGATCCACATTCCCTTTTTACCTGCCTGCTAGCCGGATTACTGGCCTTTTTCCTTTTGGAAAAATTCGCGATTTTACGCCACTCCCATCATCATGAAGGCGATGGTCACCACCATCACCATGGTCATGATGTACAAGAGGCAGGGAAATCAGGCTGGATGATTCTGGTTGGCGACGGATTACATAACTTTACCGATGGTATTTTGATCGCGGCCGCTTTTCTGGCCGACCCAAAATTAGGCTTGGTGACAGGGTTAGCCATTATTGCCCACGAAATTCCGCAGGAAATTGGCGACTTCATTGTTTTGCTCAATGCAGGATTTTCACGCACCCGGGCGTATATTTTCAACCTCCTCAGCAGTCTCATGGCGGTAGTGGGAGGCGTAGTGGGTTATTACATGCTGGAAGACGCCAGTAATTTAATTCCCTATGTGCTGGTGTTTGCCTCGTCAGGTTTTATCTACATTGCAGTGAGCGATTTGATGCCACAAATGCAGCGCCGGGCCACGTTACGAGAAACTATTCCGCAGGTCATTTTGATCGGCTGCGGTATCGCCATCGTTGTGCTATTGAAGCAGCATCATTAATCACTGCCTTAACATCAGAAGGCAAGCCGCACTACTCACATGAGTCGAGATTCATGCCGAAGTAACGGTGTGGTGACAGACTAAAAAGTTGGCGTCTCAATAGCGCACTATTGAGACGCTTTACCGAAAATTTTACGTGCTTAATTAAACGCTATTTCCTGTAATTACCGGACGAGCAGGCGAGGCGCACCACTCACTCCACGAACCGGGATACAAGGCGGCACCGGAAAGTCCGGCGATTTCCAGCGCCAGCAAGTTGTGACAGGCCGTCACGCCAGAACCGCATTGCATGATCGATTTACTTGCCTCCGGCAAGATGGCAGACCATTCGGCACGCAATATGTCAGCGGACTTAAAGCGTCCATCTGGCTGCAAGTTCTCTTTAAAAAATCGATTGATGGCACCGGGAATATGGCCGCCAACAGGGTCAATGGTTTCATTTTCTCCCCGAAAACGATCTGGTGCACGGGCGTCGACCAGCGTATGCTTTG
>CANIFC010000248.1 GCA_947466695.1 Oxalobacteraceae bacterium
ATAGTCCTGATGCGGTTTCGGCCGGGAAACGTGCCCTGAAAAATCTCGCCTTGTCGTATCTGCTGGAATGGCCTGATGAGGCGACATTTACGCTCGCTAAAACGCAGTTTGACGAAGCGGCAAACATGACCGACCGTCTTGCTGCACTGACCGGGCTGAGTAATTTTTCCGGCTCTGCCAAGTCGTCAAAAGAAGCGAAAAAAGCCCTGCAACAATTTTTTAAGGAGTTCAAGGGCGAGGCTTTGGTGATCGATAAATGGTTCATGCTGCAGGCCACTGCACGTACCACGGATGTCAGTAAAGTGCGCGAGCTGATGGCGCATCCGGCATACACCTTGAGTAATCCTAACCGTGCGCGCAGCCTGATATTTAGTTTTTGCAATGCCAATCCATCCCGTTTTCACGCGGTTGATGGCAGTGGTTACGCCTTGTGGGCCGAAATCGTCATTGAGCTCAACAAGATTAATCCTCAGGTCGCCGCCCGGCTGGCGCGTAGCCTGGACCGCTGGAAAAAATATCCGGTCAATTTACAAGTGCGGATGAAAGCTGCCCTGGGTAAAGTTGCCGGCACTAAAAAACTGTCAAAAGATGTGCTGGAAGTGGTGACCAAGGCGCTGGCGTCATAAAGATATTCGCCGTCTCGTGCCACGTAATAATTGATGTGGTGACGGGACGATGGCAACATCGACGATAAGCGTAATGCGTATATTGTTGGTAAAAACCTTGATAAAAACAAGCTAATAGGGAAGAACATGAAACGAGTAAGCCTGACGCAGCATCTGGTCGAAGAACAGCGTTTGAATAACACGATACCGGCGGAATTACGCCTGCTGATCGAAGTGGTGGCGCGTGCCTGCAAGACCATTAGCCATGCGGTGGGGAAAGGCGCGCTGGGTGAAGTGCTCGGTTCTGCCGAGACGGAAAACGTTCAGGGTGAAGTGCAGAAAAAGCTCGATATCCTTTCCAATGAAATTTTACTCGAAGCCAATGAGTGGGGCGGACATCTGGCTGCGATGGCATCGGAAGAAATGGAAAGTATCCATCCGATCCCCAATCGCTATCCGATGGGTGAATACATGCTGTTGTTCGATCCATTGGATGGTTCCAGCAACATTGATGTCAATGTCTCCATTGGGACTATTTTTTCTGTGCTCAAGGCGCGTGAAGGGATGACTACACCCACAGAGCAAGATTTCATGCAGTCCGGTAGCCGGCAGGTCGCCGCAGGTTATGCCGTGTACGGTCCGCAGACCATGCTGGTGCTGACGACCGGCAACGGCGTCAATTGCTTCACGCTGGACCGCGAGATGGGTTCCTGGGTCCTGACCCAGCGCAATATGATGATTCCCGAAGATACCCAGGAATTTGCCATCAATCATTCCAATTCGCGTCACTGGCACCCGCCGGTAACGCGCTACGTCAATGAAATGATGGCGGGGAAAACGGGAGTCCTGGGTAAGGACTTCAACATGCGCTGGATTGCCTCGATGGTCGCTGATGTACATCGTATCCTCAACCGCGGTGGTATTTTCATGTACCCGGCCGATGCCCGTGAACCGGAAAAACCAGGCAAGCTGCGTTTGATGTACGAAGCCAATCCGATGGCGATGATCGTGGAGCAGGCCGGTGGCGCTGCAACCGACGGTAACAACAGGATGCTCGATATTGAGCCAAGCAAGTTGCACCAGCGTGTGCCTGTCTTTCTTGGTTCAAAAAATGAAGTCGAGCGCATTACCCGTTACCATCAAGAGTAAGTGCTGACGTAGCAGATCTAAAAAAACGAGGCCAGTTCAGATCTGGCCTCGTTTTATTTATATGTAAAACGTCTTAATTAAGTTGATATTCCCTATTTGACATATTATTAAACAGAGTGCACTCTATCCCTGTCATCACTTTGCTTAATTTTTCTGGAGTTTCCTATGCCTGTATATCGTTCCCGCACTACTACTCATGGCCGCAACATGGCCGGCGCACGCGCGCTGTGGCGCGCTACAGGCATGAAGGATGGTGACTTTGAAAAGCCGATCGTCGCCGTTGTCAATTCGTTTACCCAGTTTGTACCTGGTCATGTCCATCTCAAGGATCTGGGTCAGATGGTGGCACGTGAGATCGAGGCCGCCGGCGGTGTCGCCAAAGAGTTCAATACCATTGCCGTTGATGATGGTATCGCGATGGGTCACGGAGGCATGTTGTATTCATTGCCTTCGCGTGAATTGATCGCCGATTCGGTTGAGTACATGATTAACGCCCACTGTGCCGATGCGATGGTGTGTATTTCAAATTGCGACAAGATTACGCCGGGTATGTTGATGGCCGCCATGCGCCTCAATATTCCTGTCGTATTTGTGTCCGGTGGCCCGATGGAAGCAGGCAAGATACTCGAAACCCTGCATCCCAAGCAAACTGGTGTGCAACGAATCATGAAAATCGATCTGGTCGATGCGATGATCAAAGCCGGTGACAGCAGCATATCGGATGAGGAAATCGGCCGCATAGAGCGTTCGGCTTGCCCTACCTGCGGATCCTGTTCCGGTATGTTCACGGCCAATTCAATGAATTGCCTGACAGAGGCTTTAGGCTTGTCCTTGCCAGGTAACGGGACCATCCTGGCCACGCATGCTGACCGCAAAGAATTATTCCTCAGTGCCGGGCGCCTGATTGTGTCACTGGCAAAACGCCACTATGAGCAGGACGATTATTCTGTCTTGCCGCGCTCGATCGCCACAAAAGCCGCCTTTGAAAATGCCATGGCGCTTGACGTGGCGATGGGCGGCTCTACCAATACCGTCTTGCATATGCTTGCTGCCGCCCACGAAGCGGGAGTGGACTTCAAGATGTCTGATATTGACCGTATTTCGCGCAAGGTGCCTTGTTTGTGCAAGGTTGCGCCGATGACAGACAAGTTTCATATTGAAGACGTACACCGTGCCGGTGGCATCATGGGAATTCTCGGAGAATTGGCGCGTGGCGGTTTGCTCGACACCAGTTTGCCCACTGTACATAGTGCAACGATGGCTGAAGCCATCGCACACAATGACATCATGGTCAGCGATGACGTCGCAGTACGCCAATTATTTAGCGCGGCACCCGGTGGGATCTCCACCCAGACTGCATTCTCGCAGGCACAGCGCTTTGACAGCCTCGACATGGACCGGGCAGAAGGGTGTATCCGTGATAAAGCGCATGCTTATTCGGAAGACGGCGGACTGGCTGTGTTGTACGGTAACTTGGCGGAGAAGGGCTGCATCGTCAAAACTGCCGGAGTCGATGAAAGTATCCTGAAGTTTACTGGAAAAGCGCGTGTTTTCGAGAGTCAGGACGCTGCCGTTGAGGCAATTCTTGGTGATGCGGTGCACGAAGGTGACGTCGTGATCATTCGCTACGAGGGGCCAAAAGGCGGTCCAGGCATGCAGGAAATGCTGTATCCAACTTCTTACATCAAATCCAAAGGCCTGGGTAAAGCCTGTGCCTTGTTCACAGACGGACGTTTTTCTGGTGGTTCATCGGGTTTGGTGATTGGTCACGCTTCGCCCGAGGCGGCTGAAGGCGGCACCATCGGTCTGGTCGAGGAGGGCGATATCATCGAAATTAATATCCCTGAGCGCACCATGCATCTGAAAATCAGTGATGCCGATCTGGCACAGCGCCGGGTTGAAATGGAGGCGCGTGGTGACTTGGCATGGAAACCGGTCAATCGTGACCGTTATGTGTCACAAGCCTTGCAGGCCTATGCAGCGCTGGCGACATCGGCTGATCGCGGTGCGGTTCGGGATATTTCCCAATTAAAAAGATAAATTGTAAAAATACAGTGTTTTTACGTTTTAAAAAACAGAGTAAAGCATCTTATCGCTGCCTTACTCTGTTTTTTTATCTTTTGCCTATTAAATTTGCCGTCTTGCATTTAGTGAGACCGCCCATAACTAAAGAAGTAAAGGGTATAAGCGTTCATCGTTTGTTTGATACCTCCCGGTCGTCTATACTGTGTGCAATAAAAAATTGATATTTGCGTAGTTGATTTTCGTCAAATAAGTGTTGATTCAGTTAAATCAAAAAATTCGTGAGAAATGTTATGCTTAGTAAGGATTTACCTGCAACCACCCAAGATCAGGAACTCGAATACGTCACATCCTGCCAGCTACCAACAGAGTGGGCAGTATTTAAGATGCATGCCTTTCTCGAACACGCCACTGGCAAGGAGCATATTGCGCTCACGCTTGGTGATGTCGCCGACGGCCAGCCCGTGCTGACGCGCTTGCACTCGGAGTGCCTTACTGGTGACGCCTTGTTCAGCAAACGCTGTGATTGTGGTCCGCAGCTGGAAACGGCGTTACAGAAGATTGCCCGCGAAGGGCGTGGAGCGCTGCTCTATTTGCGCCAGGAAGGGCGTGGCATCGGTTTGTTGAATAAAGTACATGCTTATCGTCTCCAGGACGAGGGCGCCGATACTGTTGAGGCAAACCAGCAATTGGGTTTTGCGGCTGACCTACGTAGCTATACCTTGTGTGGCCCGATGTTGAAACATCTGGGAATTGGTTCAGTGAAACTGATGACCAATAATCCACGCAAGATTGCCGCCATGGAAGAAATGCAGATTAAAGTTGAGGAGCATATCCCCTTGATTATCAAGCGCAATCCTTATAATGAGCGCTACCTCAATACGAAGGTGACAAAGCTGGGCCACATGATGCAGCCCGATTTATAATTACCGAAGTGACCGATGACATCTGTTGATGCCATATCGCTCAAGTGTCAAGCATCAAGCATCAAGCCTGTATTGGCTACTATGTGAATTCCTGATTGAGGAGTGAATAGTAGTCAAGGTCGATAAAGTGATCTTCTCTCCATTCACACTGCCTGCGCCGTCCCTCAAGAGTGAACGCAAGTTTGCGTAACAACTGACCGCTGGCCAGATTCTGTGGTTCAACTTCAGCCTCAACACGATGCAGGTTCAGCTTGGAAAAGCCGTAGCGCAGTATCATCCGCAGGGATTCCGACATAATTTTCTTGCCC
>CANIFC010000249.1 GCA_947466695.1 Oxalobacteraceae bacterium
AAAGCCGGATGAATCCAGAAAGGATTCATCCATACTGCAGACCTCGTATACGGGTGAGAATGTCTGCAGTATTGTCATTACCCGGTTGCTGATGTCGGCATAGAGGGCATAGTTATCATCAGCCATCAGAGAGTTAACAAGCCCCACCCTTTAATTTCGCATAATTTATATTATGTAAAATTGCGTAAGAGATGCTTTCCATTTTTTTAATCGGTCATGGCTTCCAGAAACAATTAACAGTGATAAATTGATAATTTAGTGACTTCCACTGGCACCGCGCCGGCGTTTACTTAAAATTCTATCTGCGTCTGGTACTCGAATGCGCCAGACGATTTCGCTATCTCTCAAATTATCCGCTTTGACTCTACTTCTGCTTATCCATACCGCTACGTTCAATACCAAGCGTCATGAATTTGAAAGATGATAATCAGCTTGCCGGGCAGTCGCAGCAGGCATCGGTAAAATCGAATCGCTAAAGTTTTTTTTAAAAATAAATAGGCTCAATTCCCTGTAGTAATCAGGTGTCATATCCCGTTGAGTTTTATCAAAACGTCACATTTATGGGCGACCTAAGATAAAAGTAAAGAAAATTTTATTGAAAATTTTTTAAACAATGATCCTTGTATTGATTGCTATTAAATTGCATCCGTATTTCGAGATTTTCTTCTCACTACTTGAGGTACGGCTTCTCTATTCCAATACATGAGCATCATTATTTCATTAAAAGGAAACAGAAAATGATTACGAAAAATCTCAAATTATCAGGCTTGACAATAGCTTGCTTGTTAGCGGCATCGTCGATGAGCGGTCTTGTTGCGGCGCAGTCGGCCAGTCCAGCTGAGGAGGCTGCAAAGAAAGCAGCCCCTGCCAGTACCAACGTCAAGAAGTACGAAACAGCCGCGATGAAGCATGTTAGTAATTCTGTCTCTGTCGTTCGCAAGATGGAATCGGAAGCTGGTATGAGCGACCTGCTACAGAGAGCCAAAGGCGTTTTTATCATGCCCGCTTATGGTCGTGTTGCCGTTGGCGTTGGTGGCAGTGGTGGTGCGGGAGTACTGCTGGTTAAACGTGAAGACAGCAGCTGGAGTGATCCGATTTTTTATCATGTTGGCGGCATTAGTTTTGGTGCGCAAGTGGGCGCTGAAGGTGGTCCGATCGCGATGGTTCTCAATAATGACAAAGCCGTCGAAAGTTTTATGCAAAAAAATGATTTTTCTCTTACTGCCGACGCCGGACTGACCGTCATTAACTGGAATGCGACCGCACAGGGATCAGTCGGTATTGGCGACGTTGTTGCCTGGTCGGGCACAAAAGGCTTGTTTGGTAATATCGCTTCGATCGGGCTCACTGGTATCCGCTTTAGTAAAAATGAAACTGATGCGTATTACCATCAGTCGGTATTAGCGCGCGATGTCGTGAACGGGATTGTCAGTAATCCACAGTCCAATATACTCAAGGAGCAACTCGAGGCAACCACCAATATCAAGATGAATGGCAGCTCGGGCAAAACCGGCAAGTCGAAATAAGACGCCGGTATCGATGTGGCAGGGTATGCGAGGATGAGGGTTGGGTTGCGTCGGGTACATGTTAATCGACTATCTGAGACCTTGACCACTCTCCCGCTCTCCCCTCGCCCACTGATTTACCGCTGGGTAAGTGCTTTGCAACGTCAGCACGTGCCGACATTTATTCCAGATAAAGCGGCTGTCTGGAAACCTTGGCCTGGCGTCGCTGTATGCGCTGCATGAGGACAGTGACCAAAAGCGCCGCAGTTGCCGAACCGGCCAATGCGGGTGACGATGTCAGAAAAGTGGCGATGCCATCGACCGTTTCAACACTGACCTGCTGGACAAAGCTGACAAGCTCAATGACGTCACTGGCCTCGATATTATGGGCATCGTCAGGATGAATTTGTGAAACTTGCTGCCCGCTCTGAAACCACAGTTTTGCAAAAATGCCGTTGGCAACAGCAACAAGCGACAAGATGCCAAGCGGTTTTAAGAGATGACCGAGCAACTGGCTCTGCTCTGGTGGCGAAATGCGCTGATAAACGGCCGCAACGAGTGTGGCGATTTCATGGGGATTGCGATAAATTGCCTTTTGATCAGTGATGATCGTTGGATTGTTAGCTTTTTCCATTACATTGCTCCTGATGTTCCAGATGACAGGGTGTTATTGCTAGTGGTGTTGCCGGTTACTTCGATCCGAATTATTACCTTTTTAGTACAATTTCTGATGTTATAAATCACCGCCCGCAATGCGCTTGACGGGCTGCGCGCCGGATTTTTCCAGCGTCATTGTTGTTTTGCCTGATGCGCCTGACGCCGTTACCGCAATTTCTGTCACCGTCGTTCCCGCGCCATGCGCGGCTGCAGGATTTACCTCAACGGTGGCGGAAGGACGTTGCAGATTGACTTCGTCGCTAATGATATGCGCCGCCTCATTAAGAAAAAGTTTATCCTGATTTTTTTGTCTATTCAAAGCTATTTTTTCTGCCGCCGCAGTACGCTCATTGGGTTCGAGTCCATCATCGGTAATTTTAGATATGGCAGGTTCACGTTGCTCACGTCGCTTCTCTTCGTTGAGCGAAATCAGGTTATTTTTTTGTTTAAGTGCAGCTTGCGCCAGTTCTTTTCTGAAACTCATGAATTCCGCATTTGCCTTAATGCGATCCTCGCTCCGCTTTGCCATCACAGGAATCAAGGCTCTGGTAGCCTTTTGCGGAGTAAAATTTGCCGCAGCTATCTTGTCCCAGGGTAGCGCATTATCAAAAGTCGCCTCACCCCAACCGCTGCTGTCAATGCTACCCAATAGAGCAATGTCAGGGGTCACGCCACGTAATTGCGTTGTGCCTCCGTCGATGCGAAAAAATTGCGCTACCGTCATTTTTAATTCACCCAGTTCAGGTGCAGAGTGGCTGACCATTTCGTCTAGGTTAAACGTGCTTTGTACCGTGCCTTTACCAAAACTACGTTCGCCAATAACAACGCCCCTGCCATAATCCTGAATGGCAGCGGCAAAAATTTCAGAAGCAGACGCCGAATTTCTGTTAATCAGCACTCCCAGCGGACCATTCCACACTGCTTGTTCTCTTTTGCTGGCATTGACAAAGACAATTCCCCGCGCATCGCGCTGCTGCAGAACCGGTCCCTTTCCCGTAAAGAGTCCGGTCAGTTCAATCGCTTCCGTGAGTGAGCCGCCGCCATTGTCGCGCAAGTCAACCAGCACCCCATCCACTTTTTCCGTTTTCAGTTCTTCCAGAAGCTGCAGAACGTCACTACTGGCACTCTTGAAGTGCAGATTTCCATGAATTTCGCTATTAAAATCCCGGTAAAAGAGGGGCAAGGTAATCACGCCGATACGTCGCTGGAGGGTGCCATCAGCCACTGACAGGATGGTTTTTTTTGCGACCTGGTCTTCCAGGTTGATTTTCTTTCGCAGCAAGGAAATTCGCTCATGTTTGCCATCAGGCCCGGCACCCGCAGGTATAATTTCGAGTACGACGGTGGTGTTCTCTTCACCACGGATCATTGCTACAATTTTTTCCTTGCGCAAACCCTGCACGGCAATCATCTCCATGCCCTCTCCTTGTGCCACACCGATAATACGGTCGCCAACATTTAATTTTCCTGAGCGCAGGGCCGGGCCGCCGGGTATCAGTTCACCAATGACGTTACTCCCGTCATGCTCGGACATCGACGCGCCAATGCCGACGAGCGACTGACTCATGGCAACATCGAAATTTTCAGCGGCGTCTGGCCCCATATAATTCGTATGGGGATCAATGGACATGGTGTAGGCGTTCATGAATCGCTCGAACGCCTCGTCACTTTTGATGGTGTTGATTGCTGACAGCGCATTGGCATACCGCTTATCGAGCAATTTGATGATGTTTGCATCGGGTTCACCGGCCAGCTTCAACCTGAGCCACTCGTTCTTGACACGTTTGCGCCAAAGTTCGTCTAGCGCACGCTCGGACTTGGGCCATGCCTGATCTTCTCGCTTTAATTGATAATTTTCATTCTGGCTAAAGTCTTTCACTTCGGTGAGCAGGGTTCGCGCATAACTGTAGCGCTCGGATGCTTTGCGTGAATATAAATTAAAGATACCAAAAGGAATGCTCAAGTCCAGCCGTAAGATGCCCTCTGATAAGTTCAGGCGATTGAATGACATCTGATTGATATCGGACTCAATAAAAAATAGCCGTTCAGGGTCAAGGGACTTGAGGTAATGGTCGAAGATCGTCGCCGACATGGCGCTATCGAGCGGTTTTGCTGCGTAATTGAATCGCGTCAAAATCTCGGCAGAGATCAGTGCCGCCTGAGCTTGCCGTGGCTGGAACGTCAGCGGCGCAGGAGTCGATTGGGTCGCATACGAGGGAATTTGCCCAAACAGTGCCACTATCAGCGCAAGACCAGATAAATACTTTTTCATTTGCGTTTCCTTTGATTGACGCTTTTTAGTACCAAGGCTTCGCTGAAAATCAATTTCTGCCCTTTTCATGATGCCTGCTTAAGCTGACAGCCAGGAGTCAGAGCTATGTTCGCAGAAATTGTTATAAAAATAGCTATAAGACTAAAGCGCGCATTTCATGCAAATTGCTCTCAGTTTTATTCTTCATTGAGATT
This sequence comes from Oxalobacteraceae bacterium, assembly GCA_947466695.1. GTDB lineage: Bacteria > Pseudomonadota > Gammaproteobacteria > Burkholderiales > Burkholderiaceae_D > Undibacterium. Next base: position 4,629 of record CANIFC010000249.1, read on the forward strand.
TTTTCCCTGCAACATTGCTTCAATACAGGCTCAGGATAACCCGATCTGAAGAAAGACGTTCGCAGGCGTGATTCACTGTGATTGACTGGAGTGTGACTTATGCCACTTGGAATAGAAACAAGCAATACTAAACTGGCAAAATTAATACGCTAACCGGGTCTATGGCTTTATATCACCCCTTAAATGACCCTGCTTGAAGGAAAAAAGTTCCTTGAAAAAAGTAAGCTATTTATTGACTGAGGATCAAGGTCCTCAGTGAGCATCCGAGAGTTAATTGGATAAAAGTATTTAAAAGATAATTTTTTAAGAAAATAAGGAAGTTTTTAGATCTTGATGCGTGTTGTGCCAGA
>CANIFC010000250.1 GCA_947466695.1 Oxalobacteraceae bacterium
ATATTCAGACGGCGGTACAGAAATCCGAGAACAAACAGCGGACCGATCAATAAAAATCGCACATCTTCAAAAAATGACGGTTTCTTTCCTTCAATCTTGTGTCCGATGAACTGGCCAATCCAGGCGATCACAAACAATCCTGCTGAAACCGGCAACACCGAGGAGGTCGGCATCAGATAAAGAATGCCCAGCATGGCAGTCGCCATCATCGTCATTCCCAGCGCAAAAGCGGGCGACAACCAGAAGTAATAAACCAGGGACAATGATACCGCAACCATCGCCAGAACCGGGTGTAGCGCCCAGAGCAAGCCCAGTATGGTCCACATGATGACGGGAACACAGACAACATGTATCCATTCGTTGAGCCCGTTGCGATGGTTTTCGGCATATTTATTGAGTAAGACATCAATTGTCCTGTTCTGCGCCATGTTTGTCTCCGTGTTTATTTTTCAGCAAACAATAGCATTATTGAGCTCTCTTATGGCAGCGCCAGCTGAAATCAAAAAATGCGACCCCGGATGTCTTGTCTGGCCCGGCTTGAGCAACAAGAAACGCCGGCCTGTACGGCCAAATAAATGCCGCCCGCTTATACCATAAAGCGACAGAGAAAAGTAAGGCTAACCGGCCTCAGCCTTGACTAACCGAAGCTCAATTGTTACAATGTGTTTCCGGATTTCAATATAAACAACAAAAATACACTATTCCGGCACGAGCAATAGCCGAACCATCACCGTTGATGCAAGGCAAGCAGCAGTCAAAGTTTTAATCAGATTGCTCAACATTCTGCATAAGTACCTGCCCGACGTCCGGGCAATTCAGGGGCGCTTCTTTCAAGGCCTCTTTCATCGATATATAAATATTACCGGAGTGACAGTTCTTTCACTCCGGGCGCCAGTAAAAATACGACTGTTTTTTTCGTTGCACGGATATCTACCCGCCTGTCCCTGTGTCTTGTTAATGGACTACAGACGGACTACGGACTTTCTATCTTGCGCACCTTTTTACCTTTGTACCTTGCATGGCCAATCTGCCGGCGAGGCATTTGTTTCAACTATCACCTTTAGGAGGCGCATCAGCGTGGCCAAACAAATTATCATCAACCATGTGTTTAAAGTTTTCGGCGACGCCCCCGAAGCTGCTCTTGAACTGGTCCGCCAAGGCTGTACCAAGCAAGAAATTTTGCTCCAGACCGGTAGTTCGGTCGGGGTGTTCGACGCCGACTTCACCATTGAAGCGGGCGAAACTTTTGTCATCATGGGACTGTCCGGATCGGGAAAATCGACTCTGGTACGTATGCTCAACCGCCTCATCGATCCGACTTCCGGCAGCATTCTCATTGACGGCACTGACATCAACAGCCTGTCCGATACCAAGTTGCGCGCACTGCGCCGCAAGGACATCAGCATGGTGTTTCAGTCCTTTGCCCTGATGCCACACATGACGGTACTCGACAATACCGCGTTTGGTCTGGAACTGGCCGGTGTGGAGACTACCGAACGTAATGCGCTGGCGCAAGAGGCGCTCAAGCAGGTTGGTCTCGACGGCTGGGGCGCAAGTTTTCCTGATGAACTCTCTGGCGGCATGCAGCAGCGCGTCGGCCTGGCCAGAGCGCTGGCGTCAGATCCGTCCATTTTACTGATGGACGAGGCTTTTTCCGCACTGGACCCGATCATCCGCACCGAAATGCAATCGGAAATAATACGCCTGCAAGAAATCAAGCGGCGCACCATTGTGTTCATCTCCCATGATCTGGACGAGGCAATGCGTATCGGTGACCGGATTGCCATCATGAAAGACGGCAAGGTAGTGCAGATCGGCACACCCGACGAGATCTTGCGCAATCCAGCCGATGATTACGTGCGCAGCTTCACCAATGGTGTCGATGCCGCCGCTGTTTTCAAGGCCGCTGACATCGCCAGAAAAAATCAGATTGTTATTTCCGAGCACGCCAGCCGCGGCTCGCGGGCGGCACTCAAGATGCTTGAAGATGATGATCGCGAGTATGGCTACGTGGTCAGCCCGAACCAGCAATTTCTCGGTATGGTTTCAGCCGACTCCCTGCGCACGGCCCTGGACGGGCATGAAGGCCCGCTGGGATTGGCGCATGCCTTTTTAACCGGCGTGCAGCCAATTGTGGGAGAGGCACCGGTCAGCGAATTATTTAGCCAGGTTGCGACAACGCCATATGCCGTGCCGGTAGTCGCTGCTGACGGTCGCTTTTGCGGATCCATCAGTAAAACCACTTTATTAAAGTTCCTCGCCCGCGACACGCCCGTCGTGCCTGCAACCTGAGAGAGAAAGGCCCCATCATGCAAAAAACATCGACAGAAGCACCGGCAACTACCATGTCATCCCCGTGGGATGCGCCCGCGAGCGCGGCGCCCGCAAGCCCGGCGCCCGCGAGCGCAGCACCGGTCAGTACAGCGCCAGCCGCTCCATCTGCACCGGTTACTGACGCCTGGGGCGGTACCGCTCCGGCAACGGCCGAGGTCCAGGCAGATCCCTGGCTCACCAGTCCAGCGCCAGCTACTGCAGCGCCAGCTAGCCCCACACCTGACGCAGGCAATTGGCTCGATGCGCCGGTTACTGCACTGACCGACGACAACAGCGCTGGCTGGCAGATCAAGCAGTTGTGGGATGGCTCACTGCCGATTGAGGCGTGGATCAATCAGGGGCTCGATTGGGTCGTCCTGCACTTTCGTCCTTTTTTCCAGAGCGTGCGCGAGCCGATCAACAATACGCTGATCTGGGTTGAAACCATGCTGCAAAGCGTGCCTTCAATGGCAATGGTCGCCCTGTTTGGCTTGCTGGCCTGGCAATTTGCCGGTCGCTCGGTGGCACTTGGCACCGTCATCTCGCTGTCCGTGGTGGTATTTCTGGGAATCTGGCAAGAAGCCATGGTCACCCTGTCACTGGTACTGACATCACTGGCGTTCTGTCTTGCCATCGGTCTGCCGCTAGGAATTTTTCTGGCGAGCAGTGACCGGGCGCAGCGCATCATGCGTCCTTTGCTCGACGCCATGCAAACGACTCCGGCCTTTGTCTATCTGGTGCCGGTTGTGATGCTGTTTGGTATCGGCAATGTACCGGGCGTCATCGTTACCATTATTTTTGCGCTACCACCGCTGGTACGCCTGACCAATTTAGGAATACGCCAGGTACGGCCCGACCTGATCGAGGCGGCACGCGCCTACGGCGCCTCACCTTGGCAGATGCTGGTCAAGGTGCAATTGCCGCTGGCGATGCCATCCATCATGGCAGGCGTCAACCAGACGCTGATGTTATCGCTCTCGATGGTGGTGATTGCCTCCATGATCGCCGTTGGTGGCCTTGGCCAGATGGTATTGCGCGGCATTGGCCGGCTTGATATGGGTCTGGCGACCGTCGGCGGCCTGGGTATCGTGCTGCTGGCAATTTCGCTCGACCGCATCACTCAGGCCGCCGGCCAGCCTCTGCGCGGCGTGCGTCACTGGTGGCAAACCGGGCCAATTGGCCTGGTAATGCGCCTGTTTGATCGCAAGGTACCGGCTGCTACCGCACTTCCCGCTCCGGTGGCTGCACAAGGCACTACGCAAGAATCTACAGCAACTCCCGCTGCAGCGTCTGTGCAGCCAGCACAATAGACTTAAAAAATGAGACTTTTGGTACCGGGCAATGCGTGCAGATCGAACGTATTGCCCGGTACCGAGGGCCCTTCTTGGGTCGTAGAGTGCACGTAATTGACAAGTAATCGACAAGTAATCGACAAGTAATCGTCACCGAAACCAGTTTCACATCACACCGTACGGGCATCCCGCTCGCCGGCAGCCTGCTGAACTTCAGCCAATCGAACGTAAAGGAAATACATCGATGATCACTATTCAACGCTATGCCAGCACCCTGCTCGCCAGCAGCATATTGGCCCTGGGCCTCACTGGCCAGGCCGTTGCCGCGGACCTTCCAGGAAAAGGCGTCAAGGTCCAGATATTGCAAAACACCATCGCTGAAGCGACTTTTCAGACGCTGCTGGTCAACAAGGCACTGGCCAAACTGGGCTATGACGCTCAGGCACCCAAAGAAATTGCGCCGCCCACCGCGCACATCGCGATCGCCAATGGCGATGCCACTCTCATGGCCGATCACTGGAACCCGCTGCATGCCGATTTTTATAGCAATGCAGGCGGAGACACCAAACTCTCCCGCACCGGAATATATTCGGACAACTCGGCCCAAGGTTATCTGATCGATAGAGCAACTGCTGAAAAATATAAAATCACCAATATCGGCCAGTTCACAGATCCAAAGATCGCCAAATTGTTTGATACCGATGGCGACGGCAAGGCAGACCTGACCGGTTGCGATCCTGGATGGGGTTGCGAAGCCGTCATTGAGCATCAACTCACCGCTTTTAAACTCCGTGATTCAGTCACCCACAAGCAAGGCAGCTATTCTGCCCTGATCGCCGATACCCTCGCGCGCTTCAAAGAAGGCAAGCCAATTTTCTATTACACATGGACACCGTACTGGGTAAGTGCCGTCATGCAACCAGGCCGCGATGTCGTCTGGCTGGAAGTGCCATTTTCATCCCTGCCAGGCACACAATCCAAACTTGATACAAAACTGCCAAATGGCAGAAATTACGGTTTTACCGTGAACCAGCAACATATCGTCGCCAACAAGAAGTTTGTTGACGCCAATCCTGCAGCAGCAAAACTGTTTGAATTGATGAAGCTGCCCATGGCCGACATCAATGCGCAAAACATGCGGATGAACCAGGGCGAAAATACCCCGGCTGATATCGAGCGTCATACCAATGGCTGGATCAAGGCGCACCAGGCGACTTTTGATAGCTGGATTGCCCAGGCAATGGCCGCAGCCAAGAAATAAGCAGGCAGTGATGCTCAGGGCTGGAACTATCCCCAGCCCTTTTATTGAAAACAATAGCAACGATAATGAAAATATTACCCATGAAAA
>CANIFC010000251.1 GCA_947466695.1 Oxalobacteraceae bacterium
GGGACAGGCAACCTGGCATGCCTACCGTGACGTGGTCGGATGGCATCCTCCACGATGTGATCCTGTGGCTGGTATGTAGCCAAAAGCCAAAGCACGATTTGACGCTGACTCCGATTCCAGGCGCGGTTTTTGATCGCGCTGTCCGCCCGGCTCGCTTTCTGGCCGGTCTTGACGCCGCTGGCGTTGTGTTGAGTTTCGAGGGCGCATCAGTTAAGCTGCCGGCATGAATTCACTCTACTCCCATCTCACGACCCGCCGTACTACGCGCCAGGCCAAAAAACATGCCTCTTTGCTGAGCGCCGCCAAGGTGCTGGACCGACCTCTGGCTGGCTGGCGTCTGGCCGTGTACACCATCATTTTTGAGGCCGATACCCGCGCCGGTCGTTCGTTTGATATTGCCCTGATCATTGCCATCCTCATTAGTGTGTTTGTCGTCATGCTCGATAGTATGGCCAGTTTTAATACCAGTCATGGCACCTTGCTGGCATGGGCTGAATACGGCCTTACCGCGATTTTTACCGTTGAATATCTGGCCCGGCTGGTGTGCGTGCGCCGTCCCTTGCGTTACGCCCTGAGTTTTTTTGGTATTGTCGATCTGCTTACGGTCTTGCCAAGTTACCTGAGCCTGTTTTTCCCCGAATTGTATGCGCTCGTCGATGTCCGGGTCTTGCGTCTGTTACGGGTGTTTCGTGTTTTCAAGATGACGGCCTACCTGGATGAATTTACCTCTCTGGGACGGGCCTTGCGTGCCAGTTCGCGCAAGATCATGGTGTTTTTAGTGGTGGTGTTGATGGCGGTGGTCATCATGGGAACGGTCATGTATCTGGTCGAGGGTGAAGGAAGTGGCTTCACCAGCATCCCGATCAGTATCTATTGGGCCATCACGACCATGACGACTGTTGGCTTTGGTGACATCACCCCCAAAACCGATCTGGGACGATTGATCGCCTCGATGATGATGCTACTGGGTTGGGGCGTACTGGCGGTGCCGACCGGTATCGTCACGGCCGAAATGAGTGCGCTGCGCCATGGCATCCGTCCCGTCTCACCCACCACGCGCACCTGCCATGAATGCCTGACCGAAGGGCACGCGCAAGAGGCGCTATATTGCCTCAATTGTGGAACCCGGCTACCGTCCTATCAGCATGAAAATACGGACTGACCACAGTCATTGCGGCATTGAAGGCTACCGTGTCCGTCTCGCGCCAGACCGGCAGGATGCGGTTGATGCCATTCATGCCGGCGAGGCGTGACGTGCCTTTGGATATCGCCAGCGGCCAACACACGAGTTAACGCATGATTAAATCAAATGAATAAATTATAATTAAGGTAATTTTCCGCTAATCACTGCTGGCTATTCTTTATAAGTTCCTATTTTCCATGACTCAACCCAGCCAGTTCACCCTTCTCAAGCAACGCCGTTTTGCACCATTTTTCTGGACCCAGTTTCTTGGTGCCTTCAATGACAATGTCTTCAAGATCGCTCTAGTTACCGTCCTCACTTATGATGCGTTGCACTGGACGAGTCTGGATATCGGTATGCTCAATCAGCTCATACCGGGCTTATTCATCCTGCCTTTTTTGCTGTTTTCAGCCACCTCGGGACAGCTTGCCGACAAGTTTGAAAAAGCCGGATTGACGCGTTTTATCAAGCTGCTGGAAATCGGCATCATGCTCATCGCCGCTACCGGTTGGCTGACACACCAGTTATGGTTGCTGCTGGCCGCCATTGCCGGCATGGGGCTCCATTCGACCTTGTTCGGTCCGGTCAAATACGCGTATCTGCCGCAGCATCTCGACTCTGATGAGCTGGTGGGGGGGAATGGCGTGGTGGAAGCCGGTACTTTTGTCGGTATCTTGCTGGGAGAAATCCTGGGGGCGATGCTGGTGGTGTATCAACCCTGGGGGATAGAACTGGTGGCAGGCGGTACCATTCTCATTGCGATCCTTGGCTGGCTGGCTAGCCTGTGGATTCCGGTTTCACTGGCGCCGGCACCGGAGCTGAAAATCAACTGGAATCCCTTGAGCGAGACGATCCGCAACATCAGTTTCAGCAGCCGCAACCGCCCGGTATTTCTCTCGTTGCTGGGTAATTCCTGGTTCTGGTTCTACGGCGCCATTATGCTGGCGCAGTTGCCGCTTTTTGCCAAGGATTACCTGCATGGCGACCATGGCGTGTTTGTCCTGTTCCTGATAGTTTTTTCACTGGGGATCGGTGCCGGCTCGCTACTGTGTGAGCGCCTGTCCGGTCGCAAGATAGAAATCGGTCTGGTACCGTTTGGCTCTATCGGCTTGTCAGTCTTCGGTGTTGACCTGTATTTCGCCAGTCTGGCCTACACCCATGCTGCGGCAGTGACTATGCAGGAATTTTTGCATCAGGCCGCAAGCTGGCGCATCCTGTTTGACTTCGGCATGATCGGGGTTTTTGGCGGGCTGTTCGTGGTGCCGCTGTTTGCCGTGATACAAACCCGCTGTGACCGTCAGCAGCTGTCGCGCACCATTGCCGGCATGAATATTCTTAACGCGCTGTTTATGGTGGTCGCCGCGTTATGCGGCATGCTCATGCTCAAGTCGGGGTTCAGTATTCCGCAGATTTTTCTGGCAACCGCCATTCTAAATGCCATTGTGGCGACCTATATTTTCAGCCTGGTGCCGGAATTTCTCTTGCGTTTTATCGCCTGGCTGCTGATCCATACCGTGCATCGTGTGAAGGGCATCCATACAGACCGCTTGCCGGAACACGGCGCTGCAGTGCTGGTCTGCAATCACGTCAGCTACATGGATGCGATTGTCATCATGGCGTATAGCCCGCGGCCGATCCGTTTTGTCATGGATCACCGCATCTTCAAGATTCCTTTCTTGTCCTGGGTGTTCAGAACTGCCAAGGCGATTCCCATCGCTCCGGCCAAGGAAGATCCTTGGCTGATGGAAAAAGCCTATATCGAGATCGCCCAGGCACTGCATGAAGGTGAGCTGGTCTGTATTTTTCCGGAAGGCAAACTCACGGCCAATGGTGATCTTAATGAATTTAAGGGCGGCATCATGAAAATTCTGGAACGTAGTCCGGTTGCGGTGTTTCCAATGGCATTGCGCGGCCTGTGGGGCAGTTTCCTGACGCGTGACAAGGGTAATCCTTTTGAACGTTCTTTTCGCCGCGGGCCGTTTTCAAAATTGGAACTGGTCGTCGGTGAGGCCTTGTTGCCGACGGCGGTAACCCCCATTATCCTGCAGGAAAAAGTAACCACCTTGCGTGGCAACTGGAAATAATCATGCACACACGATCGATAAAATTCATGGTCCGTTTTTTACCGGTAGTCGTTAGCGTTTTTCTGGCAAGCAGTTTTTTTTCACCGTTACAAGCGGCCACGGTCCGCAGTTTTTCCCCGCAAGCTGAGGTGAGCCAGATCCGTCAGGTGAGGGTGAGCTTTTCTGAAGCGGTCGTTGCCTTTGGCGACCCGGCAGCCGCAGCGATCGCGCCGTTTGACATCAAGTGCAGCGAGGCCGGCAGCGCGCGCTGGGCTGATGATAAAAACTGGGTGTTTGATTTTCAGCGGGACTTGCCGCCGGGGACGCAGTGCAGTTTTCGTCTCAAGCCTGGTTTCAAGACGGTAGGTGGCAATGGCTTCACGGGTAAGTCAACATTTCAGTTTTCTACCGGTGGCCCGGCCGTGTTGCGGCTACGGCCTTATGAAGGCAGTAGTATCGAAGAGGATCAGGCTTTTATCCTGACGCAGAACGGCGCAGCCACAGAAACGAGTCTGCGCCAGCACCTGTATTGCGAAGTGGAAGGCATCCATGAGCGGGTGCCGGTCAGGTTTGCCGGAGCGCCGGAGCGTGCCGCCTTACTGAAAAATTTCGCCGCCAATGAAGATCCGGCAAAGGTGACGATTGTTCAGTGCCAGCAGCGCTTTCCCAACGAGGCCGCGGTCAGGTTGGTGTGGGATAAGGGCATTACCACGGCGTCCGGTGTGACCAGTACAACACCGCAGAACTTTAGCTTTACGGTGCGCAAGGCGTTCACTGCCAGCCTTGCCTGTCAACGGGAAAATGCCAATGCCGCCTGTACCCCCGTGTCGCCCGTCAGCCTGTCGTTCAGCGCGCCGGTCAGCCGCAAACTCGCGGAGGCGATTGTGCTCAAGAGCAGTCTGGGACGGATCAGCGCGCAAGCGAGTCGCGGTGATCCGGACGAGTCGGTGTATTCGGTACGTTTCAGCGTTCCGCTGGCCGAAAAAACGGCTTATTCGGTGGTCCTGCCTGCCAATCTGGTAGACGAAAGTGGCCGTAGCTTATCGAATCCAGCGCAATTCCCACTGGCATTTCAGACGGCAGATTTTCCTCCGCTGGCAAAATTTCCTGCTGCACCTTTCGGTATCGTGGAACTCAACGCCGATGCGACCTTGCCGGTGACGCTGCGAAACGTCGAAAAAAATCTTGTCGTACGCAGCCTTGGGGCTAAGAATTCACCGGGTACGGTGAGCGAACTCAGGATCAGTGATGATGTCGCCATCATCAACTGGATCGCCCGGCTGCAGCTTTACCATGAGAGTCGCATCATGCTTAACGGAAAACCGGTAGAAACACGCAGTATCGGTTTACTGGCCAAAGAGCCCGGTGTCCGTACGCTCAATCTACCTGCCGCTCCCGCAGATGCCGATCCGGCGACGCGCCCGTTTGAAGTGATCGGAATTCCCTTCAAGGACCCCGGCTTTTACGTGGTCGAACTCGAGTCGCAAAAACTCGGCAGCGCCTTGCTGGGAAAAGCGCTACCCATGTTTGTCCGCACCAGCGCGCTGGTGACCAACCTGGCGGTGCACATCAAGCTGGGACGGGAAAATGGTGCGGTCTGGGTGACTACGCTGGATCAGGCCAAACCCGTGGCGGCAGCCGATATCCGTCTGTTCGATTGCCGTGGAAAACCGCTCTGGCGCGGTACTACCGGCGCCAA
>CANIFC010000252.1 GCA_947466695.1 Oxalobacteraceae bacterium
TATGACACATCGCCTTCAAAAAAGCCAACGGTGAAGCCGAAAGAGGATGATTGGGAAGAGTTTTAATTTACTGGATTTGTATTTCAAAAGGAAAACAGGCTATTTTTTAGCCTGTTTTTTTTACGTTCCATTTTGCCAGTAATTGGGGTTACTATACGCATGTCGCAAGAAATCAACGAAAGCCCGGATACGCAGTGGCAAGTGTCGGCGTTGCGCAAAAATGGCATAGATGTCATTTCCTGGCGCATTAAATTCGTCTAAGACCGTAACTAACTTTCCCGTTTCAATTTCACTTCCAACTTCCCACATTGAGCGCCAGGCGAGTCCTTTTCCAGCGATCGCCCAGTCGTGTAGTACTTCTCCATCGTTACAGACCATGTTGCCATCGACTTTAACGACGATGTTCTTGCCATTTTGCCTGAAGGTCCAGCCACGCTGGCTACCGTCGCCGCTAAATGCGAGACAATTGTGATTACTTAATTCGTCGAGCGTGGAGGGTGCTCCATGACGTTTGATGTAGGCCGGGGAGGCGACAACCACCCGTTTGTTGTCTGCCAGTTTAACGCCGATTAAATTTGAGTCAGTCAGCGAGGCGATGCGTATCGCGACATCAACGCCTTCACCAATCAAGTCGACCACCCGGTCATTCAAACTCAATGTGAGTTTTACTTCGCGATGTTCGCTAAGAAATGACGGTATCAGAGGCGCAATATGCTGTCTGCCGAAACCGGCGGGTGCTGAAATCGTCAGCAGGCCACTGGCCCGCACGCTGCGTTCAGAGACGGATGTTTCAGCTTCTTCCAGTTCCGCCAAAATACGCTGGCAATCCTCCAAAAATGCAGCTCCCTCGTTGGTAAGGGCAATTTTTCGGGTGGTCCGCTGTAATAGTTTGACGCCTAATCGTTCCTCTAAGGCATCAAGCCGGCGTCCTCTCATCGCTGGAGCAACCCCTTCTGCCCTTGCTGCAGCAGAGAGGCTGCCACGCGTGGCTACTTCTGCAAATGTATAAATTTGTTTGAATTGCGCCATAATTAGTCACAAATAAGAGGTAAAGAAGAAAAACATGACGCCTATTGTGACAAAAATGATTGATTTTATCAAGAAACGGTTTTATTTTTAACTTAAACGCAAAGATCAAATGATAAAACAAGAGATTCAAAAATGCCGTAAATCCCTATACTGATGAGATAGATAAGAGGTTCATCGTCTCTTTATAGACAGATGAATCATCCGTGAAATAAGCCTGCTTTTGATTTTTTTTTAATTTTTTATGACGATTCAAGCAATTGCATTTGATGCCTACGGTACTCTTTTTGATGTCTACTCAATACGAGAGTTGGGCGACAAGTTATTCCCTGGATCTGGTGTAGAGTTGGCAGGCCTGTGGCGCGATAAGCAGATTGAATACACGCATCTACGGACACTGTGCAGTATGTACAAGCCATTCTGGGAGATAACGCAAGATGCATTGGTTTTTTCTTGTAAAAAGCTAGGATTGAACCTGACTCTGGAAGCCCAGAATGCCCTGATGGGGCAGTATGCGCGCTTACAGGCATTCCCGGAAAATCTGGCAGTCTTGCAGGAGTTGGCTAAGCAAGGCTTGAAACTGTCAATTTTGTCGAATGGTAATGCGCACATGTTGCAATCGGCAGTTGAATCCGCAAATATGCAGGGGGTATTTCAGCATTTGCTATCAGTGGATGTGGTGAGAAAATTTAAGACTGCACCCGAAGCCTACCAAATGGCCCCTGATGTTTTTTCCTTGCCGGCAAAAAATATTTTATTTGTCTCCAGCAATTGCTGGGATGCCTGTTGTGCGACATGGTTTGGCTACACCACTTTTTGGGTCAACCGGCAAGCCGCGCCGCGGGAGGAATTAGGTGTGACTCCACACGGTGAAGGGCGCACATTACGTGATGTACTTGAGTTTGTAGAACAACACCGTAACGGGTAAACTACTTTTAGGTACATTTTCAGCAGCATACACTTACAAAATAGTATGCTAATTTTTTATTATTATTAATTATATGGAGAGCACAATGACTCAACTGATACTGCCGGATGGTATGCAAATTACGGGTGAAATCAAAGCCGGTTTTGAACAGATATTGACCCCGGATGCACTTGCTTTAGTCGCAAAACTCAGCCGCGCCTTTGAACCTCGCCGCCAGGAATTGTTGGCTGCGCGCGTCGAACGTGCAAAGCGTCTGGACGCCGGAGAGTTGCCCGACTTTCTGCCAGAAACCAAGCATATCCGTGAAGGTGACTGGAGCATTGCGCCAATTCCTAAGGCTTTGGAATGCCGCAGGGTTGAAATCACCGGACCGGTTGAACGCAAGATGGTCATTAATGCCTTCAATTCCGGTGCAGATAGCTACATGACCGATTTTGAAGATTCCAACACACCAAATTGGGATAATCAGGTAACAGGCCAGATCAATATGTATGATGCAGTGCGCCGCACCATCAGCCTAGAGCAAAATGGCAAGAGCTACAAGCTTAACGACAAGATTGCCACTTTAGTGGTGCGTCCGCGTGGCTGGCATCTGGATGAAAAACATGTCTTGATTGATGGTAAGCGTATCTCTGGTGGTATTTTCGATTTTGCCCTGTTTGTCTTTCATAATGCCAAGGAACTTATTGCCAGAGGTGCCGGTCCTTATTTTTACCTGCCAAAGATGGAATCACATCTGGAAGCGCGCCTTTGGAATGACGTCTTTGTCATGGCGCAAAATGAAATCGGTTTGCCGCAGGGAACTGTCAAGGCAACGGTACTGATTGAAACTATTGTCGCTGCATTTGAAATGGATGAAATTCTCTATGAGTTGCGCGAACATAGTGCAGGTTTAAATGCCGGTCGTTGGGACTACATTTTCTCCTGCATTAAAAAATTCAAGAATGACAAGGATTTCTGTCTGGCAGACCGCGCCAAGGTAACGATGACGGCACCTTTCATGCGTTCTTATGCACTGTTGTTACTGAAAACTTGCCACAAACGTAATGCTCCGGCTATTGGCGGTATGGCGGCATTGATTCCAATTAAAAATGATCCGGAAAAAAATGATATTGCCATGGGCAATGTCCGTATCGACAAGGCGCGTGATGCGACCGACGGTTACGACGGCGGTTGGGTTGCCCATCCTGGATTGGTTGCTCTGGCGATGGAAGAATTCAAGAAAGTATTGGGCGACGCACCAAATCAAATTTCCAAGCAACGTCCTGATATTGAGGTCACTGCCAAGGATCTGCTGAACTTCAAACCTGAAACGCCAATTACAGAAGCTGGATTACGCTATAACATCAACGTCGGTATCCATTACCTCGGTGCGTGGTTGGCCGGTAATGGTTGTGTCCCTATCCATAACTTGATGGAAGATGCGGCAACTGCTGAAATCAGCCGTTCACAAGTATGGCAGTGGATACGTTCCAATAAAGGTATTTTGGAAGATGGCCGCAAGATCACGGCTGAAATGGTACGTGCCATGATTCCCGAAGAATTGCTGAAGGTTAAGGAGTCTGCGGGTAGTGGTCCAACTTATGACCGTGCGGCTCAGATCTTTGAAGAAATGTCGACAGCAGAAGATTTCGCTGAATTCCTGACCTTGCCTTTGTACGAAGAGATTTAATTTTTCTAGTGCGTATGCCTGCAACATCGGGCAATAAAAAAGCGACCTCAGGCAGGTCGCTTTTTTTATCTTCGAATGAAAAAAATTATCCGACAGGTGGAACGTAACCAGTTGCTGCATCGGCACCATCACCAAAAAAATGCTTTTCCATTTGCGTTGCCAGATACTTGCGTGCGCGGGTGTCGGCCAGATTGAGGCGATTTTCGTTTACCAGCATTGTCTGATGCTTGAGCCAGCCAGCCCACGCTTCCTTGGAGATACTTTCGTAAATTCTTTTACCGAGCTCACCCGGATAGGGAGGGAAATCCAAGCCTTCGGCTTCTTTGTCTAATTTAGTGCAGTGGACCGTGCGGGCCATAGTGGTAACTCCTGTGAATTAAGCTAATAGTGATAATTATACGGTGTATCTGAGGCCGGTATTTAGAGCTGCTTGATCAGGACCAAGGATTTACGCTGCCAGTTATACATTTTTTGTTTATCTTTAGGTAAATCATCAACCGTTGCATTGACAAATCCGCGCTTCAAAAACCAATGCGCAGTACGTGTCGTCAATACGAACAGAGAGTGAAATCCTGCGCGTCGTGCACGTTTTTCCATGTGTATTAAAAGACGTTCACCATCGCCCTGACTTTGCACGTCAGGGTAGACAGTCAGGCAGGCCATTTCCGCCATTTTTTCAAACTGGAATGGGTAGAGTGCAGCGCATCCAAAAATCACGCCATCATGCTCAATAACTGAAAAATAATTGATTTCACGTTCCAGTAATTCTCGTCCGCGTTTTACCAGTGTGCCGTCAGCCTCGAGCGGTTCGATGAGCTTGATAATGCCGCCGACATCTTCGATCGTCGCTTCACGCAAGCTTTCGAGGTTTTCCGACGACACCATGGTACCAACGCCGTCATGGGTAAATAATTCAAGTAAAGCCGAGCCGTCGGTCTGGTAGGGAACGATATGAATCCGCGGAACACCGCCACGGGAAGCCTTGGTTGCATGTTCCAGATAGAACGCTGAGTCAGCCGGTAAATAGCCAAGTTTGAGTTCGTGTTCAGCCTGCATGAAGGAAAGTTCGCGAATTTCCTCTCCATCCTGATTCACCATCATTGGCGTTTCAGAAATGAAAATTAACTTGTCCGCGCGTAATGCCGTCGCGGCAGATACAGCGACGTCTTCCATCGTCAGGTTGAACGCTTCCCCGGTCGGCGAAAAGCCAAGGGGAGACAGCAGAACCAGGCAACCAGCTTCTAAAATAGTGTGA
>CANIFC010000253.1 GCA_947466695.1 Oxalobacteraceae bacterium
GACTATGCGCAGCGCGAAATCGAATTTTTGCTCGGTATCGGCGGTATCCGCATCCACTATGGCCAGACTCTGGGTGGCAATGTGCAGCTGCACGATTTACGTAAAAATCATGATGCCGTCTTTCTCGCCATCGGTCTGGACGCGAGCCGCGCTTTGGGCCTGACCGGCGAGGATGCACCCGGTTTACTGCCTGCGGTTGACTACATCGCGGCACTAAGACAGACGCAAGATCTCGCCAGCTTGCCGGTGCCGGCAAGTGCCATCATTATTGGCGCCGGCAATACCGCCATTGATATGGCAGTGCAAATTGCGCGGCTTGGTACTGAGGAAGTGACGCTGGTGTACCGGCGCGGTCTTGAATCCATGTCTGCGACGGAGCACGAGCAGGACATCGCCAAGGCACATCAGGTAAGAATCAGGACCTGGGCACAGCCGCAGACAGTCTTGCTTGACGAGTCCGGCAAGGTGCGTGGCATGCGCTTTGAAAAAACCCGTATCGACGCCGGCAAGTTGGTGAGTACCAGTGAGACTTTTGAATTAGCCGCAGAAGCGATCTTCACGGCAATCGGGCAACGACTCGATAGCACTTTACTTAACGACCTGAAGTCACAAGGACTGGAAGAAAAATCGGACAAGATTGAGGTTGATGCACATGGCAGAACCAGTCTGGCAGGCGTCTATGCAGGTGGCGACTGCGTCGCGCCCGGTGACGATCTCACTGTACAGGCAGTGCAGCACGGCAAGGTAGCCGCGGCCGCAATTCATGCTGATCTTTGTGCTGGTAAATCGACTAAAACGGAGGAAAAAAATGGCTGACCTGAGCATCAATTTCGCCGGCATCAAGGCACCAAATCCATTTTGGCTGGCTTCCGCACCTCCTACCGACAAGGCCTATAACGTCATCCGGGCATTTGAAGCAGGTTGGGGCGGCGTGGTCTGGAAAACCCTGGGCGAGGATCCCGCTGCAGTCAATGTCTCTTCGCGCTATTCAGCCCTCTACGGCAAGAATCG
The DNA here is from genome assembly GCA_947466695.1 of Oxalobacteraceae bacterium. Classification (GTDB taxonomy): domain Bacteria; phylum Pseudomonadota; class Gammaproteobacteria; order Burkholderiales; family Burkholderiaceae_D; genus Undibacterium. The sequence goes on from CANIFC010000253.1 coordinate 1,012, forward strand.
TGAAGTCCTTGGCTTTAACAATATCGAACTCATCACTGACCGGACGCTGGAAATCAATTTACGTGAAATTACCCAGGTCAAGAAAGACTGGCCGGATCGTGCCATGATTGTCTCGTTGATGTTTCCGTATGAGGAAGCGGCCTGGCGCACGATATTGCCGCTGGTTGAAGCGACCGGAGCGGACGCGATTGAACTCAATTTTGGCTGCCCGCATGGCATGCCTGAACGTGGCATGGGCGCCGCGGTCGGCCAGGTGCCGGAATACGTCGAAGCTATCACGCGCTGGTGCAAAACCTATTCATCGCTACCCGTCATCGTCAAGCTGACCCCGAACATCACTGATATCAGGTTACCTGCACGGGCGGCGAAAAATGGTGGTGCCGATGCGGTTTCTCTCATCAACACCATTAACTCGATTACCTCGATTGACCTTGACCTGATGGTGGCCAGGCCCATCGTCGGCGGGCGCAGTACCCATGGTGGTTACTGCGGGTCAGCAGTCAAGCCCATTGCTCTCAATATGGTTGCCGAGATCGCGCGTGATCCCGCTACCAGTGGTTTGCCGATTTCTGGCATCGGCGGTATCTCCAGCTGGCGCGATGCGGCAGAATTCATTGCGCTCGGTGCCGGTTCGGTCCAGATCTGTACGGCGGCAATGCTGCATGGCTTTCGTATTGTCGAAGAAATGAAGGATGGCCTGTCGCGCTGGATGGACGAAAAAGGCTATGCAACGATTGCTGATTTTCAGGGTAAGGCGGTCGCCAACACGACCGACTGGAAATATCTGGACATGAATTATCAGGTCATCGCCCAAATTGACCAGGATGCCTGCATCGGCTGCGGCAAATGTTATATCGCCTGTGAAGACACCTCGCATCAGTCGATTTTTCAGCACATCGGCAACGGTGGTGCGCGCAGCTATGAAGTGAACGCAGCCGAGTGCGTCGGGTGCAACCTGTGTGAAATAACCTGTCCGGTGGAGGACTGCATCACCATGGTTGAACAGGTATCAGTGAAACCTTATATGAACTGGACGCAGGACCCGCGCAACCCGCGTTCTGTGGTGAGCGTCAAAGATTAAGCATACTTATTGAATAAACTACGCTATAAATGCAAGTTCACACTTGCTTAGTTGCTTAGTTGCGTAGTTTGACGCTTGGTTTTATGCGTCGTTGATCGCAAATGCACGCTGCGCTAAGTCTTTCACCGGAGCTTCGTTCTGAACGGCGGGAACGAGTGAATCCGGTTTAACGCTGCTTGCTTTGCCTGCTATGTCAAAATCATCACTCCATCACCCAGGAATAGGTCATGAATAAAAATAATTTCGCCGATAACGCACTTTGGAACGAAGACTTAGCCCCCACCACCGCCAGTCAGCGCACTTGGCGCTGGTATCACTTTGCCGCATTGTGGGTCGGTATGGTGATGTGCATTCCCGCTTACACACTGGCCGCCAGCCTGATTGAAGGTGGTATGTCGGCCATGCAGGCAGTGTTGACGGTTTTTCTGGCCAATGCCATCGTACTGGTGCCGATGCTCCTGATCGGTCACGCCGGCACCAAATACGGTATTCCTTATGCTGTGCTGGCGCGGGCCTCGTTTGGTACCAAGGGTGCGCGCCTGCCAGCGTTGATGCGGGCCATTGTCGCGTGCGGTTGGTACGGTATCCAGACCTGGTTTGGCGGGCAGATGATCTATACCCTCGCTGGAGTGATGATGGGCCGTCCGCTGGGTGGCGACAGCATTACCGGGCTCGGTATCAACGGTGCCCAGTTACTCTGTTTTCTCATTTTCTGGGGCATCCAGTTCTGGTATATCTTTCACGGCATGGACTCTATCCGCAAACTCGAGACCTATACCGCGCCCTTGAAAATCCTGATTTGCTTCGTGCTTCTGGGCTGGGTCTACAATAAGGCCGGCGGCTTTGGCCCGATCTGGGACCAGCCTTCGCAGTTCGTGGAAGGTGGTAAAAAAGCCGGACAGTTCTGGAGCACCTTCTGGCCCTCACTCACTGCAATGGTCGGTTTCTGGGCGACGCTGGCCTTGAATATTCCTGACTTTACCCGTTTTGCCAAAACCCAGCGTGACCAGATCGTGGGCCAAAGCGTCGGCTTGCCAGTGCCCATGGCGCTGTTGTCAATGCTGGCCGTGATCGTTACATCGGCGACCGTCGTGCTCTATGGCAAGGCGATCTGGGACCCGGTCGACCTGGCCAGCCGCATGACCGGTATCGCCGTCTTGATTGCCCTGATCATTTTGCTCATCGACACCGTGAGCGTCAATCTGGCCGCCAACCTGGTCGGCCCTGCCTATGATTTTTCCGCCTTGAGCCCGAAGCTCATTTCGTATAAAACCGGTGGTTACATCACCGCGTTTATCGCCATCGTCATCATGCCCTGGAAAATTCTTGAATCGACCCAGGGCTATATTTTTACCTGGCTGATCGGCTACTCGGCATTGCTCGGGCCGATTGCGGGCATCCTGATTGTTGACTACTACCTCATCCGCAAGACGCAACTCAATGTTGAGCAGCTTTATGTGGCAGACGGTCAATATGCCTATGGCAACGGCTGGAACATGGCCGCCATCATCGCCTTCGTGATCGGTGTCGCGCCAAATATCCCGGGCTTTCTCAATGCGGCGTTTCCGGCCTCGTTTCCGGAAACCTCGGTATTTTTCAAGTCTATTTACACCTATGCCTGGTTTGTCGGACTGGTACTTTCCAGCGCGTTCTATTTACTGATCATGAAGGGTACAAACAACACGGCTGCTGCGATTGATTCGCAGGGTCGTAGCGAACACGCCAGTTTATAAGCTGGCCATTTCAAACAACAGGAGTAAGCGATGAGTCTATTAATCCGTGGCGGAACCGTAGTGAACGCCGACCGCATGTTCCGGGCCGATGTCTTGTGTGATGATGGCAAGATCATCGCCATCGGTGAGAATCTGGCGACAACGGGTGTGACGGAAGTGATTGATGCCGGCGGCCAGTACGTCATGCCCGGTGGCATCGATCCGCACACGCACATGCAGTTGCCGTTCATGGGCACCGTGACGGCTGATGATTTTTTTACCGGTACTGCAGCAGGTCTGGCTGGTGGCACCACCAGCATTATTGATTTTGTTATTCCCAGTCCGCAGCAATCCCTGATGGAGGCCTACCAGACCTGGCGTGGCTGGGCTGAAAAATCGGCGGCCGACTATGGTTTTCATGTTGCCATTACCTGGTGGGACGAGACCGTGCATGCCGACATGGGTACATTGGTACGTGACTATGGTGTCAACAGTTTCAAGCATTTCATGGCCTATAAAAATGCCATCATGGCCGATGATGCGATCCTGGTAAAAAGTTTTACCCGTGCGCTAGAGTTGGGTGCCATGCCGACGGTACACGCTGAAAATGGCGAGCTCGTTTTTCTGCTACAGCAAAAATTACTGGCGCAAGGCATGACCGGTCCGGAGGCGCATCCGCTCTCGCGCCCGCCGATGGTGGAAGGGGAGGCCGCCAACCGCGCCATCGCCATTGCCAACGTACTTAATACGCCGGTTTACATCGTGCACGTGTCCTGCATAGAATCATTGGAAGCCATCACCCGGGCGCGTAGCAAGGGGCAGCGGGTGTTCGGCGAAGTGCTGGCTGGTCACCTGACAATCGACGACAGCGTGTATCGCCATCCTGATTTTGATTTTGCCGCAGGCCACGTCATGAGTCCGCCATTTCGCGCCAAAGAGCATCAGGCCGCCTTATGGCAAGGTCTGCAAGGCGGCAACCTGCACACCACCGCGACTGACCATTGCACCTTTTGCGATAGCCAGAAAGCGGCCGGCAAAGATGATTTCACCAAGATACCCAA
>CANIFC010000254.1 GCA_947466695.1 Oxalobacteraceae bacterium
AAGTGCTTTTGAATAGATCCCCACCAATGCCGCTATGCCGGCATCCTGAACCAAACGGTTCAAGTTGGCCGCAGTCGTTTCAACTTCGGGCTCATCGAACTAGCGACGCTCACACCTGTCGAAAAATTCCGCAGCCTGTGCACATAAATGGTTCAAGGAATATATGGCACTGGCGAACACGGTAGGGAAATTTAAGTGTACTCTGAACTTCGGATACTCACTACTCTTTTGTTATTTAAATTAATCAGTTCTAAAGTTTTAAAACAAATTTTCTTGCGGAGTCAGGGCTTGATCAAGAGACTCGTGCATGCCCTGTATTTTTTGCTTGACTTCGGCCATAGACAGTCCTGACATCGGCCCCTCCGGGGATTTGGTTGACAGTAACTCAGTCGCCAAACTCAATGCTGCCATGACAGCAATTCGATCGGTGCCCTTTACCCTGGAGGCATCCCGAATTGAACACATTTTATCGTTCAGATAAGCTACGGCATCAAGCAACTTTCTATCCTCTCCTTTTTTACAGGAAAGTTTGTAGGACTGCCCCATGATACTAATGTCCAATTGGATCATATCGTCCTCTTTCATACGTCCGCCCGATCAGCGCCATCATCGACGGGAAATTGTGCCAACAGCGCTGCAATGCGTTCATGAGCATGTAACATGCGCGTTTCCATGTCACGGTTTTCAGCAATAAGTAAGCTGGTGCCACGGCGCAGTTCTGCACCTTCGAGGCGCAACGCATGTACCAGTTCTGCCAGGCGCTCGACTTTATCAGCAAGTAATTCAAATTCAGAAATCATTTTAATAGTTTATCATAACGGAGTACTTTGGAAAGGCAATAAGTAGACAAAAAAGTAATATTTACTTGTATATTTATATCATAATGATAATAACTATAATGAGCTTATTGTTCCATTTGGTTAAAAAATATAATTCGAATCATGTCGCTAACGTATTTCAGATAACTACACTCAAGTTCGCTTCAGAATGATCTCATCAGCTCATTGTGAATATTGGAAACAGAGGGGACCTTTTAGTTCATAAAATAAAAACGATCTTGTGAACTAAAAGTCAAATGAGGTGGGATTGCCAAACAATATGAAAAATAGGATATCATTAGAATGAATTTCACGATAAAGAATTTGCGGTCCCGTCGGATAAATTCTATTGAATCGGCAGAAATTGCCTCCAAGTTACATTAAGCGGTAGCTGTCTCCTGACAGATTACCGAGATCGTAAGCGTTGAATAGGCCTCTGACTTTAATTCCAGACAAGCATTCTTTTGGCGCTATCACCCTTAAATTTGCCCTCAAAAAGAGGAATCCATGAGCGAAAATATCATATACGTAAGCGACGCTTCTTTTGAAGCTGACGTCCTGAAATCCGAAAAACCTGTCCTGGTAGACTTCTGGGCTGAATGGTGTGGTCCATGTAAAATGATCGCGCCAATTCTCGAAGAAGTTGCCAAAGAAGGCGGCGGTAAATTTATCATCGCCAAAATGGACGTCGATGCCAATCAGGCAGTACCAGCAAAATTTGGTATCAGAGGCATACCAACACTCATTTTGTTTAAGAATGGTGTTGCAGCGGCGCAAAAAGTTGGCGCTCTTTCAAAAGGTCAGTTATCTGCCTTCATCGACAGTAATATTTAAGATAAATCGCAATAATTAAATCAAGCGACGTAAATTCGTCGCTTGAAACAACCATATAGAACTAAATAGTAAGTTACACTAATAAAAAGTATGAATTAGTTAAACACTGCTTAAAGCAATTCGGCAATTAGTTCCGCCAAAAAAATCACTTCTTCTCACTCCCCCACCTATAGATCCCATCTCGGGACACTCACCATGCACTTATCTGAATTAAAGGCGTTACACGTCTCGGCCTTGCTTGAAATGGCAGTTGGTCTCGATATAGACAACGCAGCACGGATGCGCAAACAAGAACTCATGTTCGCTATCCTCAAAAAACGCGCCAAGTCCGGCGAACAAATTTTTGGCGACGGCGCTCTCGAAGTTCTGCCTGACGGATTTGGCTTCTTGCGCTCGCCAGACGCCAGTTACATGGCATCGACCGACGACATCTATATTTCGCCATCGCAAATCCGCCGCTTTAATCTGCATACCGGTGATTCGATCGAAGGCGAAGTACGAACACCCAAAGACGGTGAGCGTTATTTTGCGCTGGTAAAAGTTGACAAAGTCAACGGCGAATCGCCAGAAGCATCGAAACACCGCATACTGTTTGAAAATCTGACGCCACTGCATCCGAACGAACCGCTGCGCCTCGAACGCGAAATGAATGGCCAGGAAAACATTACCGGTCGTATCATTGACTTGATCGCCCCTATCGGTAAAGGGCAGCGTGGACTGTTGGTCGCTTCGCCTAAATCTGGTAAATCGGTCATTTTGCAGCATATTGCGCATGCCATAACTGCCAACCACCCGGATATCACTTTAATTGTCTTGTTGATTGATGAGCGCCCGGAGGAAGTTACCGAGATGCAACGGTCGGTAAGAGGTGAAGTTGTCGCCTCAACGTTCGACGAACCTGCTACCCGTCACGTTCAAGTCGCTGAAATGGTACTGGAAAAAGCAAAACGATTAGTCGAGATGAAAAAGGATGTCGTCATCCTGCTCGACTCCATCACTCGTCTTGCCAGAGCCTACAACACAGTCATTCCAGCATCGGGCAAGGTACTGACCGGTGGTGTCGATGCAAATGCATTGCAGCGTCCCAAGCGTTTCTTTGGTGCAGCCCGTAATATAGAGGAAGGTGGCTCACTGACAATTATTGCAACAGCATTAATTGAGACAGGCAGCCGCATGGACGACGTCATCTTTGAGGAATTTAAAGGTACGGGCAATATGGAAGTCCATCTTGAACGCCGACTGGCAGAGAAGCGTGTTTATCCAGCGATCAACCTGAACAAATCAGGTACTCGCCGGGAAGAACTGCTGATCAAGCCTGATCAACTGCAAAAAATCTGGATCTTGCGTAAATTACTTTACAGCATGGATGAAATTGAAGCGATGGAATTCATTCTCGATAAGATGAAAGCGACTAAAAACAATGCAGAATTCTTTGAAATGATGCGTCGCGGAGGTTAATCCAGATAAAGCGTGATATGTTTCACGTTGTCAAAAAAAGTCGATACCTAAAAAGGTTATCGGCTTTTTTTTCGTCTACTTGATTAAAAGTAATTATATTTACTTGAATACAAGAAGCCATAAAAATACATTGAAAAAATATATTCTCAATCGTAAAGTGGGATTAGCGCGCGGCTTGCTGCTAATGTCCTTTCTCTACCAACGAATTAAGGCTAACCCGGCAAGGTCAAATGAAAACGTACGGCCAGTGACCTCATGATAAAAGTCACTGCAATTCCTATTAACAAGGCAATTGACTGGGTCAGATTGATCTTTTCCAGTAGTAAATACGTCCAGCAACCAATAAACGAGCAGGTTGCATAAAGCTCTCCGCGTTTGAATACCAAAGGAATTTCATTGCAGATAATGTCACGCAAAACACCACCAAAAACACCCGTGATAACACCCATCATGACACAGACAAAAATCGGCATCTGCGCATCAGCCGCCAGGGAGGCTCCCGTAATGCTAAAAAGACCCAAACCCAGCGCATCCGCGTAATTAATTATTTTTTCTGCAAATGCGTGCCGGAGATGACGCGAAAACGGAATCGCAATTAATGTCAGTGCAAATACCAGGATCAGATACTCCTGATGCTCAACCCAAAAGAGTGGCCGTCGATCGAGTAATAAATCCCGCAGAGTTCCCCCGCCAAAAGCAGTGACGAAGGCAACAGTAAAAACGCCAACGGCATCCATATTCTTTTGACGTGCCTCAATAAAACCAGAGAACGCAAAAGCAATGATCCCTGCGACTTCCACTGCATACAAAACGGTACTCATCTTTACATGTAAACTTGCCATGATGCTTCCGTTATTTTAGATATTATTAAAAATTAATATATTTTATACTGCCTCGAATGTTAGCTATCTGCATTTTTTAATGATAGCCAGGGACCTTGGTGTAAACAGTGCACTGGAGAAGAACGAGGAGGAATCACAACTTACGTCTCCTTCGACAATGGGTGAACATGGATTTAAAGGATGTTTTCATTGTATAATCCTGCTCTTGGAATCAAGTCGATACCAATTTCAATCCAGGCAAGTGACACGCAATCGGGTCAAGAAGGAAGACGACCGCCGAAGTGAGTGTTGGCTACCCACACTTTTTTAGAGGCAAGCATGAGAGCAGGCATACACCCAAATTATCGTGAAGTATTATTCCACGACGTTTCCAATGATTTCAAATTTGTTACTCGTTCAACGATTAACACACGCGATAAAATGGAATTCGAAGGTAAAGAATATCCATTGGTAAAGATCGAGGTTTCTTCTGAATCTCATCCTTTCTACACTGGTAAACACAAAATTGTTGATACTGCAGGCCGTGTTGACAAGTTCCGTAAGAAATTTGGTTCCGTTGGTTCCAGAACATCCGTTGCTGAGTAAGCAATATTGTTTCTGCAATGTAAAAAAGGCAGCTCAGGCTGCTTTTTTTAATTCAATCAGCATATTTTTTAGAGATCTATGAAGCCAGTCCGCCTTCCAGCCGCTGCAACCAATGCACTACCGCGCTGGGCGATTTTCGCCTTATGCCTGTTATACATATTGCCCGGGTTAATTGGAAGAGACCCTTGGAAAGGTGACGATGCTGCCAGCTTTGGCATCATGTGGACGATGGCACACGGAGGCTTGCATGACTGGCTTTGGCCACATATTGTCGGTATGCCGATGCCGGATGAAGGTCCCCTGGCCT
>CANIFC010000255.1 GCA_947466695.1 Oxalobacteraceae bacterium
AAGATGACGAAGAGACGGGTGTGCAGGAGGTATCTGCCGATTCTGAAGGCGCAGATATATCCGGCGAGACCGGGCAAACCGCAGCGACAGAAACGGGTGATACTTCCATCGCTGATGAGCCTGCTGTATCCGGCATTGAGGCTGAGCCTGAAACAAAATAGCGCATGGTCAGGGACGGCAGGTGTCCCTGACCATGCCTGAAGTTTTGATAATGTGCCGTGCGGCTAATGTCTGGTATTTTTTAGAGCTTCATGTAAGCATAACCAAACAGAATCAAACAGAACCAAACAGAACCAAACAGAACTTTCCATTTAACTTACAACTTCATTTTTATCTGTGAAATCTATTTTTGACAATCTCCTGCTCACGTGTGCCATCCTTGTTTCTCTGGTGGTGCATGCTACCTTTTTGCTCATCCATTTTGTCGCTCCCAGTCCGGTCCGGACGCAGGCGACTGACCCCGGACTGGAAGTGATTCTGGTCAATGCCAAGCATGACAAGAAACCGCTGAGCGCCCAGGCCCTGGCGCAAGCCAACCTCGACGGCGGCGGAGCCAATGACACCGGACGCGCCAAATCACCCTTGCCTGACATGGGCAAGATCGAAAATGGTGAGGCTGTCATGGTGGCAAAACGCAAGATAGAGCAACTCGAGGAAAACCAGAAAAAGCTGATGGATCAGATGCGCCTGAAAACGCCCTTGTCCACACAGCGCCAGAACGATCAGCTCAATCCGGATGAAAATAAGCTCCTGACTGCCGGCCGCGATCAGCAGGAAAGCAGCCGGGCACTGGCGCGCATGGCAGCCGAAATATCCCAGACCATCGAAGACCAGAACAAGCGTCCGCGCAAAACATTCATCACACCAAGTACCCAGGCGGTCGGCTATGCGGTGTATTACAAAGCCTTGCAGAAACGGATAGAAGACATGGGTACCATGAATTTTCCGCAGAAGGATGGACGCAAGCTCTATGGTGAACTGATCATTTACATTCCCATTTTTCAGGATGGCAGCATTTTTGAAAAAGAAGGCGGTCCCAAGATCGAAAAGACGTCCGGTAATAGTGCCCTTGACAGTGCCGCCTTGCGTATCGTGCGCCGGGCTGCCCCTTTTGGTAAGTTTCCGGCCAATATGCGCTCAAAAGACAAGGATGACATCTGGGTGGTCATTACCCGTTTTAAATTTACCCGCGATGAACTGCTTGAAACTGAACTTGGCGAAGGTGCCAAATGAGTCAATCAGGACAACCGGCACAACGAGGCCAGGCAGCGCAATACGTCGATCAGTATGTGGTTATCGGCAATCCGATAGCGCATAGCAAATCGCCGGCGATCCATGCGCGCTTTGCCAGCCAGACCCGGCAAAGCATGCGCTATGAACGGCTGCTGGCACCAATCGATGGTTTTGCCGCCACGGTTGACAATTTCCGGCTGGCCGGAGGCAAGGGCGCCAATATCACCGTGCCGTTCAAGCTTGAGGCGTTCGCGCTGGCGACGCAACTCACCGCCCGGGCACGGCTTGCCGGTGCGGTCAATACCCTGAAGTTTGACGGCCAGCAAATTTTTGGTGACAACACCGATGGCGTCGGTCTCGTCAGGGACATTGTCAATAACGCCGGAGTATCGCTGCAGCACAAAAGAATCTTGCTGCTCGGTGCAGGCGGCGCAGCCCGCGGCGTGCTGTTACCACTTCTTTCCGAGCAACCGGCTGAGCTGGTGATTGCCAATCGTACGCTGCTCAGGGCGCAGCAACTGGTCGCGCTTGCCCGGGAACACGGTAGTGGCGAGGTGATGCTCAGCGCCTCGGGATGGTCACAGTTAAGCGGTAAATTTGACGTCATCATCAACGCCACGTCGGCCAGTTTGCAAGACGAAGTACCGCCCGTTGCTGCGTCCCTCTTTGACCATTCAACACTGGCCTACGACATGATGTATGGCGCCAGCATGACCGCTTTCCTGCGTTTTGCCCATGCGCAGGGTGCACAATTGCGCGATGGACTGGGCATGCTGGTGGAGCAAGCGGCTGAGTCATTCGTACTCTGGCGCGCGGTGCGGCCAGAAACCTCTGCAGTGCTGGCCGAATTACGCCAGCAATTGGACACGCAATGAAACGACTGTTCCTCTGGCTCATTGTGTTGCCTGTCCTGCTGGTGATATTGATACAGGGATATTTTTTCCTGCAGATTTGCTGGTGGATTAACTTTAACCCAAGTTCAACCAGTTTCATGCGGCATCAATTATCGATTTTGCAGGAAAAAAATCCAGCCGCGACCTTGAAGCATCAATGGGTTCCTTATGCCCGTATTTCCAATAATCTCAAGCGTGCCGTCATCAGCGCGGAAGACGATGGGTTTTCCGAACATGACGGGGTTGCCTGGGACGCCATTCAAAAAGCTTACGAAAAAAATCTGAAAAAAGGCAAGCTCGCTTACGGTGGTTCCACCATCACGCAGCAGCTGGCAAAAAATCTGTTTCTTTCCGGTGAGCGCAGCTATCTGCGTAAAGGTCAGGAACTGATCATTACCTACATGCTGGAATTTTGCATGAAGAAGGAGCGCATCCTGGAGATTTACCTTAACGTCGTTGAGTGGGGAGTTGGCGTCTATGGTGCCGAAGCCGCCTCGCAGCACTATTTTCATGGCAGCGCGGCCAGTTTGGCGCCAGCGCAGGCGGCCAAACTGGCGGTCATGCTGCCCAAGCCGCGTTTTTTTGACAAGAATATGGGTTCGGCCTATCTGCAAAGACGCACCGAGTTAATCCTGAGACGCATGAATTACGCAGAACTGCCATGAAAATGATCAAGCAACGCGGTGCCGTCAGTCTGCTGGCGACTGCTGTCATCATGATGTCGCTCACTATTGCGGCAATGGTTTTCCTTTATGCTGCGCGCTACGGCCATCTGCCGTTCCAGCAAGTCTGGTCGCGCTGGGGTAAAGCTGCCGGAGTGATTCAGCAGGAATTGAAAAGTGCCAGTGGCATTGCCGCAGGAAGTGACTCTTCCGGAGCCACTGCGGTGCAGGTAACGACCGGCCGTCCGGCGGCGAGCATCAGTAACGGTATTCGCCGTTGCCTCATCGGCGGTAAAGTGACGTATTCCGATAACGCCTGCGCTGACGATAACCCGACCTCGCGTGCAGTCACACTCCATGACAGCAAGTCGGATGCACCAAAAAAACCACTTATTCCCTCCGGCAGTGAGGATGGGCCCGATGGTGACCTGAAAGCGAAAATGATCGAAAGACTGACCCGCTAGCATGGGCATGAGCATGTCGCGTATGGCCATCCATACACGCGTCGGCGTTCTCGCCACTACCCAATTAATCCGCAATAGATTTACCTATTTTTTACCAGCAGAGATCATCCATGATTAACGTGTTTGTTTTACATAACGGCCGCCTGAGCCAGATTAACGTTGAAAATCGCGAAGATCTTGAAAATACCTTGCCGATCTGGGTTGATTTGACCGAACCTAATGAAGACGAACGGGAGTGGGTCAAAAGTATTTACGGTGTGACCTTGCCAGGTGAGGATGAAGTCAAGGATATTGAAGCGTCAGCGCGTTATTATGAGGCGGACAATGGCGACCTGCATTTGCGGACCGACTTTTTAATCGACGATGAAATCGACCCTGCCAGTACCGTGACGGTCGCGTTCATCCTGGCACGCGACATTCTGTTTTCCGTTCATACACTGGACCTTCCGGTGTTTCGCCTGGTACGCATGCGCGCCCGTTCACGGCCCGGTTCGATTGTCGATTACAAAGATGTGCTGATGGATTTGTATGCGACCGATGCAGAGTATTCCGCTGATGCGCTGGAAGGGATTTATCAAAATCTGGAAGAGGTCAGCCGCGCTGTTTTACAAAAAAACTTCTCCGATCAGGACGCGGCACTGGCCTTGAACGCGATTGCCCAAGAGGAGGATCTGAACGGAAAAATCCGTCGCAACATGATGGATACCCGTCGTGCAGTGAGTTTTCTGATGCGCGGCCGCCTGTTAAATTCCGAGCAGTTTGAAGAGGCGCGCCAGATTTTGCGTGATATTGAATCACTTGATGGCCACACCTCGTTTCTATTCGATAAAATTAACTTTTTGATGGACGCCACGGTCGGTTTCATCAATATCAATCAAAACAAAATCATCAAGATATTTTCTGTCGCTTCGGTCGCCTTTCTTCCGCCGACACTCATCGCCAGCATTTACGGCATGAACTTCAAGCACTGGTTTCCTGAACTTGACTGGACGTTCGGCTATCCCTTTGCACTGGTGATCATGCTCTTTTCGGCCGTGACCCCGTTCTGGTATTTCAAGCGACGCGGCTGGCTTAAGTAAGTCTGGCGACAGCTTATCGAGTACACCCAAATTACCCCAATTACCCAATAGGCAGGGTTGGCAACACTCCGCTGACCGGAGTGCGAGGTCATTTTTTGTCAGGCTCAAACATCTGTCCAATTGCCGTTCCTGTCACGCCATTCATTCCCAACCGGGCGAGTGTGGCCAGTTTAGTCGTTGAATTGACGCCTTCGGCAAATACGAGCAGACCGATTCTTTGAACGATAGAGCTGATCCCTTTGACAAAAGCCTGATTATCCTCATTGGACTCAATACCGTGAATAAATCCACCATCGATTTTTACGTAGTCAAGTTGAAGATCGTGAAGCAGATTGATTTTGTCAAATTGCTTGCCAAAATGTTCCAGTCCGAGCTTACAGCCACTGGTACTGATGTCACGATAGAAAATCCGGAAGGCATCGAGGTTGGCAAAGGCACCGTTCTCGGGCATTTCAAGCCACAGTCGCCGGCTTACTACAGGGCGCGATAAGAGCAAGGCGCGCAAGCGAGCC
>CANIFC010000256.1 GCA_947466695.1 Oxalobacteraceae bacterium
TGATATTAAAATTATCGTATAAGTTAATTTCATAGTTTCATCCTAGCGTCTAAACGCAAAAAGTCAAGACGAATAAATATGAATTGGTACATAGAGGCTCGACAGATATTACGTGCGGAAATGGTTCGAAAAAATGTGACCGTTGAGCAACTCGCAAAGGCACTTTCGAATATGGGGATAGACGAATTACCCTCTTCGTTAGCAGTTAAGATATCTAGGGGAAAATTTCAACTTTCGTTTTTTCTTCAATGCTTGGCTGCCTTAAAAATCGAGGCTGTGACAATTCACGTTTCGTCGATTAAACCTTTCGATGACGGGACGTTATCCTAGTTGATGTGTGAGCCATTAAGCGTAATATCTCACAGGCAATATTTTTATTGAATCGACGAAATGAGTGTGTGAATTTTTTTTGGGGCGGAAATTTTGTTTAAAAAATTTCTTATTTCCACTAAACGCTCTTGTTCTAAATTCTCCGCAATAGCTCAAAAAATAGGGCTTTTGGACGGGGGTACAATCAATGCATCGCGATTTTTCTACTTCGATTTTTAAAGAAGCGCTTCACGCATTTACACCGGGTGTTAGCGCGAACTGCGGAACCTGCATGAAGCGCTTCTTTGTGGCTCTGTGAAGCGCTTTTATTCGGGCGCTCCAAACTTCCCAAATAATACGTGAGCTTATTCTACGGTAACACTTTTTGCCAGATTTCTTGGCTTGTCGACATCCGTTCCACGTGCCAGTGCGGTATGGTAGGCGAGCAACTGTAGCGGTACGGTGTGCAGGATCGGGGATAGCGGTCCGTAGTGTTCCGGCAGGCGGATGACGTGGACACCTTCGCTCGGGGCGATGCGGGAGTCGGCGTCGGCGAAGACGTAGAGTTCGCCGCCGCGGGCGCGTACTTCCTGCATGTTCGATTTGAGTTTTTCGATCAGGCTGTCTTTAGGCGCGACGGTGACGACCGGCATTTCCTTGGTAACCAGTGCCAGCGGGCCGTGCTTGAGCTCTCCGGCGGGGTAGGCTTCGGCGTGAACGTAGGAAATTTCCTTGAGTTTCAAGGCGCCTTCCAGGGCGATCGGATAATGCATGCCCCGGCCTAAAAACAGCGCATTTTCCTTGCGGGCAAAGTCTTCTGACCAGGCGATGATCTGTGGTTCCAGTGCCAGTACGGCGGTGACTGCGACCGGTAAGTGGCGCAGGGCTTTCATGTGTCCGGCTTCCTGTTCGTCGCTCAGGCGTCCCTTGCTTTGTGCCAGTGTCAGCGCCAGCAGGAATAAGGCGGCGAGCTGGGTGGTAAAGGCTTTGGTCGACGCCACCCCGACTTCAACGCCGGCGCGGGTGATGTAGGACAGTTCGCATTCACGCACCATGGCGCTGGTGCTGACATTGCAAATGGTCAGGCTGTGCGGCATGCCAAGGCTGCGTGCGTGCTTCAGGGCTGCCAGGGTATCAGCAGTTTCGCCGCTTTGCGAAATGGTGACGACCAGGCTGGCGGGATTCGGGACGCTGTCGCGGTAGCGGTATTCGCTGGCGATCTCGACATTAACCGGAATTTTGGCAATCGACTCGATCCAGTATTTGGCTGTCATGCCGGCGTAATAGCTGGTGCCGCAGGCGAGAATGAGGACGTTGTCGATCTGTTTGAAAACCCCGTATGCCTTGTCGCCGAATAGTTCGGGCATGATGGAAGTGATGCCTTCGAGCGTATCGCTGAGGGCGCGCGGCTGCTCGAAAATTTCTTTTTGCATGTAGTGGCGATACGGGCCAAGTTCGGCTGCGCCGGTGTGGGAATGCACCGTACGCACTTCGCGCTGCACCTGTTTGCCATCGGCGTCAACGATCCAGACGCGTTGCAACTGCAGATCAACCACGTCGCCTTCTTCCAGGTAGATGATCTGGTCCGTTGTGCCGGCGATGGCCATAGCGTCGGAGGCGAGAAAATTTTCACCCTGGCCGATGCCGACGATCAGGGGTGAGCCCTGACGTGCACCGACGACCCGGTGCGGCTCGTCCTGGCAGAAGACGGCAATGGCGAAGGCACCGGTCAGCCGTTTGACGGCAATCTGGACGGTGGCAAAAAGATCGCCGCTGTAGAGATGATCGACCAGATGGGCAATGACTTCGGTATCGGTCTGGCTTTCAAAAACATAGCCAAGTCCGGTTAGTTCATCGCGTAATTCCTCATGGTTTTCGATAATGCCGTTATGGACCAGGGCAATGCGTGCATTGTCGGCGTTGCGTGAAAAATGTGGATGGGCGTTGGCCGAAGACGGTGCGCCATGCGTGGCCCAGCGAGTGTGCGCGATACCGGTAAAACCGGCCAGACCGGTTTGTTCTATCTGCGTCTGCAGTTCGGCGACGCGTGAAGTGCTGCGCGATCGTTGCAGCTTGCCATCGACGTGCAAGGCGACGCCACAGGAGTCATAGCCACGGTATTCCAGCCGTTTCAGGCCTTCGAGCAAGATGGGAGTGATATTGCGTTGTGCTACTGCGCCGACGATGCCACACATGGGAACCTCACAGAGAAATGAATAAGTGACATCATCCTAATGCAGATAGCGTAAAATATTCTGTCATTATTTAATAGTAAATGATTGAATATTTTATCTGTGCTTGTTAGTAACTGATAAATTCATTATCGTTTATTAAATGACTGAATATTTCATGTAATGTCTGTTGGACTTCAATTTAATTTGATTTCATTAGCTTTTTGGAGAAAATAATATGGTGCTCGATGATCTCGATAAGCGCATCTTGCGACAGCTTCAGCAAGACGCCTCGCTGACGAATCATGCTTTGGCGGCGCAAGTGCATGCCTCGCCGCCGACTTGCCTGCGGCGAGTCAATCGCCTGTTCAGGGAAGGCGTGATCGCCCGCCAGGTCGCCATTTTGGCACCGGAAAAAATCGGTCCCAGCCTGACGGCATTCGTTGAAATTACACTGGATCACCAGGCCACAGAAAAACAACTGGAATTTGAAAAGCTGGTGGCGCAGGAGGGTGCCGTACAGCAGTGTTACCGGGTCTCGCCCGGACCTGACTTCGTGCTCGTGATACAGGTCGCTGACATGCCGGCCTATCACGCATTGGCGCACCGCTTGTTCGCGACGCACGCCAATGTCCGTAATGTGCGCAGTTTTTTTTCCATCTTGCGCAGCAAGTTTGAGACGCAGCTTGAAATTTGAGTGCATCTGGCGAGATGCAGTGAGCCGGCGTCCGGCGGTGTTGCCTGAAGGGTCAGTATCTCGCTTTGATAGCAGAGAATGTTTTCATTCGGTCCGGTAGCGCGATTGAGGCGTAAAACGACGCTCTCTGGCGTCGAAAAGGCCCGGTATTGTCAGCGTGAGGCAGTGACCCCGCCGTACAACATGCCTTTAGAAAAATTACCAAGCAATTGTTCACGCATATTAATGCTGATTTCCCGCTTGTCCGGATCGAAGCTGGCGAGTTTAATCTCGTGCAGTTAACAATCGGCTGGATATCGAAAATGACAAACAGGCTGACCGGCTATTCGAACTGTTTTTGAAACTGTTCAAACTGTTCCGTAAGACGTTCCAGTTGTTCGCGCAGACTTGCCACTTCCTCTTCCAGCGTGGTAACCCGGTCGCGCTGGGCGGTTGCTGCGCCGGGCGTCCGGCTTGCCGCTGCGGCTTCAGCATGATCCAGCGCTTCTGTGCCGGATAACAGGTGGGCGTAACGGGACTCCTTGGTACCCGGTGTCCGTGGCAAACGCGCGACAAAAGGCGGGTATTTATCCATCAGAAAAGTGAGGCTGATTTCGAGCTCTTCGGCAGTGGCAAATTCATGCAGGCGGCCACAGCGGTTACGGATTTCAGCGGCGGTTTGCGGCCCGCGTAACATCAGTATTGTTAACGCCGCCAGCTTGTCCTGCTCCAGCATCCATTTGAGTCGCATCCGGTGTTCATACTTGGCCACGCGCGCACCGGCCTGGTTGATCACGCTGACCAGTTTTTTATGCGCCAGTCCGTCAAGTAGTTCAAGTACGGCGGTCTCGGAAAGTGACATCACCGGATCGCGGCTCGACAACTGGTTACAGCCATTGACCAGCGCATTGAGCGACATCGGGTAATTGTCCGGCGTGGTCGCTTCTTTTTCGGCCAGCACGGCCAGCACACGAATTTCAAAAGCATCAAGCAGCTTGGCATTGTCTGCCTCTGCCGGAAGATTTTCAGGGGTGTCAGTATGGGTATTTTCTGTCTGCATGTCGTGACCTGTGAGCCTGATGGTTAATATAAAACGAGCACAATTGGTGGCGAGGGCCGGCGTCAGGTATCTGTACTGTTCTAGCCTGCGAAATTCCAGCCTGATCAGTTCCGGTTAGCCTTGATCTGCGCAATTCCGGCCAGCCCGGCTGTATGGCGTCAGCACAAACGCTTGGCTAAAGGTATAGCACATAAAACACGATCGTGAATGCAAGCCGATGGCAAAGGCACAGAAAGCGCGAGAGCCTGGCATTGCACTCGTAGCGGATGCCAGCCACTGCTGAAAATACTGAAAAGGATGCTGTTTAACGAATAGCGCCAGTTCCCTTGCCCTTCTGTGTACTTTTTTTCTGGTGCGAGGCTGGCGTTTATTGTTCGGCTTGTGCGAGCTTTACTGTGTCCCCGGCTGGAATGCCGTCGGTTTTCCAGCGCTCGAACTCGGTTTGTATGGCGCTCAGGGTCTGCTGGCTGATCTCGGGCAAGGTACCGCCGAGCATGTCGGCCGCTTCCTGAAATCCCTTTTCTACGGCAGCACGCATCGCGTCGAGCTTGGCGGGATCGTTACCGATGGCGGCCTTGGCAAAGCTGAGGATACGCTCTGCCGTTTTCTGTACGCCA
>CANIFC010000257.1 GCA_947466695.1 Oxalobacteraceae bacterium
CAGCGCCTCTTGTGCGGCTTTGAGCTGGGTCTTGGTGGTGGCTTGCTGGTCCAGCACGGCGGCATAGGCGGTGAGCACCTTGCGCTCGTCGGCATAGTCCGCGTCTTTGGCGATTTCTTTCAGCCGCGCTTTGACGGCCTTGGCGCTGATCTTCTGCTTGTCGCCTTCGCCCTCGATCACCTCGGCCAGCAGGCCGTCTTCGCCGCTGTGTTCTTCCAGCATTTCGTCCAGTTGCTGCTCCAGCGTGGCGAGCAGGTTGTCCAGCGCGTCAATGGCGGCGCGCTCGGGGGCGAAGTATTTGGCCACCAAAATGCTGGCGGGCACCAGGTCGGACTTGAAGCGGCGCTTGCCTTTAAGGTAGTCGTGCGGCTCGGGCCACACGAGTTTGTTGTTTTTGTCTTTGACCTGTTTGACTTCGCGCGGCTGCGCGCCTTGCACCCAGCCGTCGGCGGCTATCAGGTAGGTGTCGTCTTGCAGCACGCTGGCCCAGTAGTCCATCAGGTGCTGGTAGATGTCGTAGGCGTCGAGCAGTTTGGCGGGCTTGAAGGTGGTGAGCAGGGCTTCGGCGGTAGCTTCGATCAGCGCCTTGGGGTGGCCGTCTTTGCCAAATGCGGTGAGCTTGAGCGTGGCGGCGCTGCGCCATTGGGCAAAGAGCTGGGTGGCGGTGTCGTTGAAGGCGGTGAATTCGGCATGGCCAAAGATGGCGGGCTTGACCTCGGGCAGGGGCAGCGCAAGCTTGGCATAGCCAGGGCGGCCAGCGGACGCAAACAGCGCTGCACGCACGCCGGGCAGCACCTGCCAGTAGGCGGCCAGGGCGTTGTCGGGGGCGTCCAGGTCGCGGGTGGGGATGCCGCCGCGCAGGTGGCCGTCAATGTCTTGCAGGTCTTCGGGCGCGGTGCTGTCGATGTAGCGCGGCAGGTTGAGGTTGTAGTCGTTCTTGGGGTCGGCAATCTCGCTGACCGGCACCATGCGCGCGTATTTGGGGTTGGCACTAATCAGCCGGGTGAAGGTATCCACAATTTTGTGGATGTCTTGCTCGCGCAAGCGGTTTTTGTTGCCGTCTTTGATGAAGGCTTTGGACGCATCCACCATGAAGATGCCAGCGCGGGCGTTGGCGTTTTCTTTGTCCAACACCAGGATGCAGGCCGGTATGCCGGTGCCATAAAACAGGTTGGCAGGCAGGCCGATGATGCCTTTGAGGATGCCTGAGCGCACCAATTGCTCACGAATCACCGCCTCGGCATTGCCGCGAAACAGCACGCCGTGGGGCAAGATGCAGGCGGCCTTGCCGCTGCCGCTTTTCATGCTGCGGATGATGTGCAGCAGGTAGGCGTAGTCGCCCTGTTTGGTGGGGGGCACGCCCCAGGTGAAGCGCTGGTAGGGATCTTTGTCAGGCGTTAAGCCAGTGCTCCAGCTTTTGTCAGAAAACGGCGGATTGGCGACCACATAGTCGTAGGTGCGCAGTTGCTCGCCATCTTTGAATTTGGGCGAGTCGAGCGTGTTGCCCGACAAGATATTTGCTGTCGGGAAGTCATGCAGGATCATGTTCATGCGCGCCAGGCCGGCTGTGGTCACGTCTTTCTCTTGTCCTTCCAGCGTGATGTGCTTGCCCGCTTGGGCTGCCACCTTTAGGAGAAGCGAGCCTGAGCCACAGGTCGGGTCGTAAGCGGTGGTGGATGCTTTGGTGTTGTCTGGACCAATGCCAATGACCTTGGCGATGATGCGGCTGACTTCGGACGGAGTGTAAAACTGACCCTTGCTTTTGCCGCTTTCGCTGGCAAAGTGGCGCATCAAAAACTCATAGGCGTCACCCAGAATGTCGTCATGCTCAGCGCGGTTTTGCGAGAAATCGAGCACCGGGTTCTGAAAGATGCCAATCAGGTTGGAAAGGCGCTCCACCAGCGCAGGGCCTTCGCCCAACTTTTCGGGATCGTTGAAGTTGGGGAAGTCACTGCGCGCCAGGCGGGCGTTGGCGTCAATGAGTGGCTGAATGATCTGGGTGTTGATCTTGTCGCCAATGTCGCTCTTGCCCTTGAGGGCAATCATGTCAGTGAAGCTGGCGCCCGGGGGAATGGTGACCGGTGGGGCGAAATCATCACTATTGCCATACTTGTCGCTAATGTACTTGATGAACAGCAGGAATAAGACATAGTCTTTGTACTGGCTGGCATCCATGCCGCCACGCAGCTCGTTGCAGGAGGCCCAGAGGGAGGAATAGAGGTCGGATTTTTTGATTGCCATTGATGGACCTATTTTTTTAATGTGTTGGTTGCCGGGGCTTGGTAGCCAGGTGCAAGTTCTGCGTTTTCGACGCCGTATAGCGCCAGCGGGTCGCTGAGCCATAGGCGGTATTGTTCTCCTTGAAGACGGTGATCTGGAGATGCATCAATGCACCAGCGCAGCAACATGTAGCCTGCTACTGCCGCCCTGACCCGCAAATGCATAGCGCCGTTTTGCATTCCAAAATCTAGCTCGATAATGTCAGGACGGTTGAGGCGTGGGTGTGGTACAAGATCGAGCTCTACAATTCGGTTCCATTGCATATCGGAATCCATACGCTCGTGTGCACCAGACTCTTCATCAAGAATGCTAGGGTTCTGAATACGCGTAATGACGAAATCGCGAAACTCGCCGGACTTGCGATCAAATGCTCTGACATGCCAGCGCAGACCAGTATCGACCAATGCAAATGGCACGATGACACGTTCAGATTCGCCACTACTCATTGATTGATAACGGATTGCTAGCGGACGCTTGGCGTGGATAGCGCGACAAACAGGCGCGAGCACGTTCATCCGCGGGCAACTCAATGTCGCAGGAAACTCACACGGGAGTAGCGATCGGGTCTCTCCCAACCCATCGCCAAAACCTAGTGAGAGTGCCGACAAAACGCGTTGCGGCGGATGATCAAAAATGGGAACAAACGCATTACTGATACGGTAAGTCTTACTGCTGCTATGAAAATCGATATTTTGTGGAGCCAGCTCTCGATACATCGCGATGTCACGGGTTGCACCAGCGGGGGCAACACCGAATCGAGCTGAAAGATCTGGACGACCAATCTCCCCCATAAAATACAAGCGAAATTCTAGGTAAGTTAGTCGTTCGTGCTGAGCCTGGCTCAGATTTTCAACTTGATGCTGGTGGTTCAATAATCGCTCCTTAACCATGAAATACAGTAAAAAGACCAAAACGATTGCGAATATTTAATTTTGCATGTAATCAAATTGATTAGATGTTACATTGAAAACTTTCTTTATGCAAATGCTTTTGGAATGAAACAATGAGTAACAGACTCACTACCAATGACAAGATTAGATAACTACGAACTAACGCACTAAAATTGGAATTTTTATCAAGATTAAAAAGGAAAAATACGCCAAATAAAACTGTTACATCTGCACGACAATAAATAATCGTTGCATTCAATTAATTTATATAAAAATTTAAAAATAATAAATCACTGGCATGATGCTAATTAATTACATTTATTCAAGATGCTATGGCCCTCCTCTTCCCCAGTGCATTACCAGTTCTTAAACAAAACGGTGGCCGTTTCCGTGAACTAGACGTAATCGACCGGCTACAGCAGTCTTTACCTGAACATTACGAAATTTTTCATAACGTCCCGCTTCATAGCATTCAGTCCGATGCAGATCATTTCGGCGAAATTGATGTCGTCGTGTTAGATCCATTAGGGAAGATTTTGTTAATGGAAGTTAAGGCGGGATCTGTCGTGGTTCGTGATGGCGATGTTTTTAAGTTGTACGGCAATAAGGAGCACGATATAGGCAGGCAGTGCAAGGTGCAATATGGCGCCATGCGCAATCGGCTTCTGGAAGCTGGCATACGCACAACCGTCAATACCTGCCTGGTAATCCCTGACTATTCAATTCAGGATGCACACATTCTATCGATCCCTCAAGAACGGATTATCGATGCCGGCAAATATGCAAATTTGGGTACTTGGGTAAGGGAATTTCTATCGGCCGGAACTGGCTGCGCTGACTTGCCAGCTCTGCGCCAGTTTCTTCGTAATGAATTTCGGGTAACGACTGATCTTGCCCTCATGCGTGACCAAGTTCAGCGCACGGTAAGACAACTATCTGATGGACTGGCTACCTGGATCCCGAGAATTACCTCCCCTTCTGGCAATATCCGCATTCAGGCAACTGCTGGTTCGGGCAAGACACAATTAGCCTTGAAATTACTTGAATCGGCAACGGCACAATCGCGTTCAGTGGCTTATGTCTGCTACAACCGTTCGCTGGCAGATCATTTACGCAGCATTGCACCACCACGTGCGACGATCACTAATTTTCATGAGATGTGTGTTGAGCATTTTCGCCGGCATCATGCTGAACCTGATTTTAGTTCTGCCGCTGTATTTGACACCATCACGCAGGTCTATATTGAAGACAGTGCCAATTTTGAGGCACGTTTTGATGTACTCATCATCGATGAAGGTCAAGACTTTGAGCCAGCATGGCTCGAAAGCGTGTGCATGTTATTGAAAGATGACGGACAGTTATTCTTGATGGAAGACGATGATCAGCGCTTGTACGATAGACCCAAATTTGATCTGCAAGATACGGTGCACATTACGTGCCGCGATAATTACCGCAGCCCACGGGTAATCTGCGATGTAATCAACGCACTTGGTTTAACTTCACCATCGATACATGTCAAGACCCGATTGGTTATATACTCGCTTCACGAACAAATCAGGCTTCTCTTGCTGCCATTTCTTGAGCGCCTGAATCGGCGTTTGATGCTTTAAGGCGCGTTGCGGAATGTTATGGTTGTAAATCTTCGCGTAGTTGCGCAGCGTC
>CANIFC010000258.1 GCA_947466695.1 Oxalobacteraceae bacterium
AAAAAACATTAATATTATCTATTTTTTTGCCGCGAACAACCGAATCAAGACGCAACCATGTGTATTGTCGCCGACCAAAAGCTGACCAACTTAGAGTGCTTATGCCATTCTAAAACTGCCCCCAGTGTGAATTCGTCCGACTTGATTTTGGGTGCAAAATTAAAGTTGTTTACCGATTCGTGACGCATTTTATCCGGGACTGGCAAGGTAGGACTGTAAGGCACGGCATGTTTCTTTTACGGCCATCATGCGTCCCGTTTGAGCAAAATTTTTATTTGAGTGAACGCCTAAGGTAGCGGATCTATTTATTTATTATTTACTATTTAATCGTCATAAAATTTATAAGTATCGGAATTACAATTAAGAAGCATATGAAAACTGATTATCAATACTTCGATGTACCAGCTACTAATCGACATGCAGCGAAAAAAATGGGGAAAAAAAGACTCTATAAAGAGCACAGTGACGTACCCACTCGCAAAGAAGTCGCCAATGTAGACATCCATACACTGACTAAAATCCTGACCGGATGGATGTGTAACAGCCCAACCGAAATAATTCCTAGCCGAACACAAATAGCTGAAGTGAGAAACATTTTACTGGAAAGATCCGACGTGTCTCAATTGACCGGGTTGATCACCATGTGTAACTACTACATTAATGGAGACTGACAGTTTGCTCGTAAAAAACGATCAATCGTGAGGAAAATTTCATGATGAATATCCAAACGTTCGCTTAATAGTTTTATAGATATTATGGTTTTCCATCGACGGCCTGGCGAAGTGCCTTTAGCCGTGCCAGTAATTGTTTCGGATAATGAATCTCTGTCTTGGCCGCGCCCGCGAACAGGGTTCCCTCGTTACCATCGAGCGTCAATAACTCTCCCTCATGAAGAATGGTGTCGCCAAACTTGATGGTGCGTGCGATCTCATCAATGTGTAATTCTGCGCAGCCAACCAGGCAGATTTTCCCCAACTGACGTGCGACAACGGCCGCGTGTGATGTCCGGGCACCACGTTGTGTCAACAGGCCCGCTGCCGACTCCAGTGCATGAAGGTCGCTCGTTTCTGCATCGCGGCGTACCAGAATAACTGACTTGCCGGCACGATGACTGGCAACGGCATGGTTTTCATCAAGAGCAATTTCCCCGATGACGACGCCGTTGCTGGCAGAGGCCGCATGGGCAAGCGGCACCAGAGTTTTCCCGGCGTCAGAGACCACACGAGATTGCGCAAGCACATCCCGATCCATACCGGTGGTCCGCTCGCGCGCCATGTCAATACTGATCAGTTTTTCATCGAGTAAATCGAGCGCGATACGCGCCCTGGCGTAAGGCGTACGTTTTCCTTCACGGGTCTGCAGCATGAACAAGCGAGCATCTTGTACCGTGAATTCAAAATCTTGCATATCACCAAAAGTGCGCTCAAGTTGATGCGCCGCGTCCTGCAGGGACTTCCAGACTTCTGGTAAAACGGTGGCCAGTTCATCATGGCCGTTGGCGTTTCGTCTTCCTGATACGACATCTTCGCCTTGTGCGTTAAATAGAAAATCTACCCAAAGTACCGGCTCACCCGTTGCCGGGTTACGTGTAAAACCGACACCCGCGCCTGAGTATCCGCCGGCGTTACCAAATACCATGGCTTGCACCGTGACTGCCGTTCCAATCGTATCGGATATAGTATTCAAGCGTCGATAGGCACACGCTTTACCCGACTGCCAGGAGGCAAAAACTGCTGCTATTGCGTTGCTTAACTGATCCTCGGGATCTTGCGGAAATGGCTGATGTACTGCAGTCTCGTACACAGCGAGAAAGTGATGGGTGAGCGCCCGCAGTTCTGTAAAATCAAGGTCACGCTCATCGCGGTTGCCCACTAACGCTATTGTCGTATCGAAAAAAAGCTGAGCGGGCAGACCAGCAACGACTTCCCCATACATCGCGATGAGTCTTCGATAGGCATCCCAGACCAAGCGTGGATTTCCGGTCTGGCGCAACATGCCACCCAGCGTCATGTCACATAGCCCGATATTCAATAGTGTCTCCATCATTCCGGGCATGGATACCGGGGCGCCTGAGCGAACGGAGAGCAACAATGGATTCCTGGGATCGCCAAATCCTTTCCCGGTCTCATGCTCCAACGCCGTGAGTGCGCTCCGCCAGAGACGTGAGTGGGAGGCTGTTTTACGCGCCACCTGGTCAATACAATAGTGTGTACCCAGCACGAAGGCCGGCGGCACCGAAAGTGATATTTCTGACATGCGCAGCAAATTCCAGGCTTTTGAGCCCATTGTTTGCGCTGATGCCTGGCCGACATTTTTCTTTACGTCTGCCGGACATCCGATCAAATACACCTCCACTGGCAGTGTGTCTGATGTATCTTCCGGTTCGTTGGTAGCAGGAGCCGGGAGGGATGAATCTGGTATGGATTCAGCCTTCCCGTCGAGTTCATCAGAATTTATAATTCCTGCGCCGGACCAATCAGGGGACTTGCGATCATCATCTTTCTTGTGTTTGTGCCGGCCGGGATGATGAGCATGCCGATGATGCGGTTTCATTTTTGCACTCCTGTAGTACCGAAGGCGATATTTCTGAGTGCGTATCCAGCCCTGAGAAGAGAATCCGATGCGTTTTCCAATGTGACTGCCAGATCATTGGCGAGCATCAGTGATGCTGCATCGTTCATGCTCTCGAGCATAATTCTGCGGGCGTCGCGCAGCAGGGTATCGCAATGCCGTTCTGCTTGCAATACACTCCATGTTGCCCGGAGAAATGCATCGTTATCGCTGGCATCACTATCGGAGTGCAGTGTACGTGCAATGGTCAGTGCCTTGACGTGATCTTGTGTTGCCTGCAGCACGGCAAGCGCAAGCTGACCAAGAATTTTACGAATTTTGCCATTCCAGTCTTTCGCGTGCTTGTCAGCGATCAAGCTAAGGACGAAAGCGGCTTCTTCCAAGGCATCGGCCACGTCATCAGACTGTTCTATGAGCAGTACAAAGCTGCGCCACCTTGGTTGGCGCGCGGCTTGTTCACGAACTTGCATCACCAGATGATCGGCTTTGCGTTCCCATGCTTTTGCGCGGGCCGCAAGCTTTTGCGCTTCATGTTGATCGTTTTCCACGCCATGCGCAATGCCGTCGCTCACTATTTGAGCCAAGGCATGACAATAGCCAGCATGTTCAACCAAGAGATCAAACTCAACAGTGCGATGACCGACGTGCCGCTCCAGCAACATACGTGTTTCATCTGCCACAAAAGCTGCCGGCTGGCCATGGAGCAGTGCGTCACAGGAAAGTGCCAAGATGGCGATCAGAAAGCTGCGCGCATCGACGCTGCCAATAACCTCATCAAGCCGGTCTCCGATTCTAAATGCGCCCTCACCAACGGCCTGCATCGCCGCAAAAATGACATTCTCCCCGCCAATTTGCAACCATGCCCGATGGCCGATGTTGCGCTCAGCGGCCAGGGTGAGTAAGGCAATCGCTTCATCCTTTGCAATAAAAAGCTGCAGGCGTTTGCGGGCGTGGTTCCAATCGATTAAAAAGACGATGCGCGATCCAATACCCTCGAGAGTGGCCATGAGAGCATTGTCGTCTGCATGGTCAAACTCAGCGTTACCAACGGTATAAGCGACGCCGTCATTAAGTTCCGCACTGATGCGCGATTCGAGTTGCGTCCATTTGCCACCCAACGGTGCAAGAAGCGACTGAAAAAATTCTAAGCGAATACGGTGCAGATCTGAATAGATCAAGGTGACTTTACGTGCTTTGACTTCAATCACCAGAACGTGGGCGTCGTTGGTGCCAATATCGTTTTGCAACAAAAGCCGTTCGCCGTCGCGAGTGGCAATGGTATCTAATCCGGGATGATTAAATTTAAGGCCAGAAGTGCGGTTTAGTCCAGCCATAAAAGCAGCGACAAGCGCTCGATCTTGCTGCTGCAGATTCCAGACATGCGCTCCGTCGATGAGCGCACTATTTAATTCACCAGCGAGGCGGTTAATCTGCTTGTGCAGATCCATGATGAGTAAATGCAAGCTGTCTATACCGCCGCGAGTGCCATGTGTCAACGATTTGAATTGGGCGTCGCTTAAATGATCGGATGACAGCTCGCCAAGCCAGTGCAGCCAGTGTTGCGCCCGAACTTTCAATGGTGTCTCTGGCGAGCTTGTTTCGAGCACGGGACGGGCCATAATGGTGAGATCTTCCGAGCACGATGTAAAAAGCTGCGTCAACCCGGGACTAACCATCTCATCGTCGATTAACCGCGCATCGGTCAACAGGCTGCTTAACCATGTACCGTCAATGCCCGCGGCAAGCATTTCTTTAGCAAAATTAGGTACATCCCGTTTCGGGTGTGATGCGTGAAAGGATGCGGCTTGCAAGACCGTCAAGTAAACCTTGAGACGGTCATTGGCATGTAATGCGGCAGTAACCCAGGTTGGTAATAATAAACCTCGCTGCCCTAGAGAAGCTACGGCCAAAAATTTTCCCATATGCGCTCTTTCATTAATTAGCATTTTTATACTAAAACACTAAAATGACAATGATGTGACAAAATTGGCCTGAACGCTTGATGAGGCACACACGTGCTTCCTCCATGTCGATAAATACAGTGCTTATACGAATTTTGTTTGTTGGTTTTTAGTTAGTACCGCTTCAGGGAAGGTCTATTTTAAAAACTAATTACAACGCTTTTGTTCGTCCGGGACTATCCCACCGAAATTACGCCAGCAGCAGCATAATAATTTTTCATTAAAAATAAAATAACTTTAATTCATAAAATAGAAATACTTAATCGTCATATCAAG
>CANIFC010000259.1 GCA_947466695.1 Oxalobacteraceae bacterium
AAATCGAGGGCAAAGACTCTTTTTGCCTCTTGCATGGCAACCGGATCATAGACCGAGACGGTTGCCCCGGCACGCAATAGTTCACCAATTAATACTCGTGAGGATGCGGCACGCATGTCGTCAGTATTTGGCTTGAATGCAAGACCCCATATGGCAAAATGTTTACCCCGGATATCTGAAGCAAAACGCTTCATTATCTTCGCTCCAAGAACTAATTTTTGCCGCGCATTCACCGCTTCGACGGCATTAAGGATGAGTAGTTCCTGACCGTAGCTCTGCGCGGTGCGCTCTAGCGCCTGCACGTCCTTAGGAAAGCAAGAACCACCATAACCGCAACCAGAATATAAGAAGCTATGACCAATACGTGGGTCAGAGCCGATACCATGTCGCACCGCTTCAATATCAACACCGACCTGATCGGCCAGATTAGCCAGTTCATTCATGAAGGAGATACGAGTCGCCAGCATAGCGTTGGCGGCATATTTGGTGAATTCGGACGAGCGGACATCCATCCAATGCGTCCTCTCACGATTACGATTAAACGGTGTGTAAAGTTTCTTCATCAACTCCCTTGCAGCATTGCCGGGAACATTGTCATTACAGCCAATCACAATACGGTCTGGCCGCATGAAGTCTTCTACCGCCGCGCCTTCTTTTAAAAATTCGGGATTTGACACGACAGAAAAAGTAGAAGTAGATTCACGTTGGGTTATCTGAGCCTGTATCGCTGCAGTAACCCGTTCCGCCGTACCTACAGGAACGGTAGACTTATCGACAACAACCTTAAATCCGGTCATGTACTTTCCGATATTGTTTGCCGCAGCCAGGACATACTTCAAATCGGCCGAACCATCCTCGTCCGGAGGTGTTCCAACGGCAATAAATTGAATGTCGCCATGAGCAACACTAGCCTCAATATCAGTAGAAAATATCAGTCGCCCGGCAGCCTTGTTGCGAGCGACAATTTCTTCCAATCCTGGTTCATGAATGGGAATGCCACCACTATTTAAAATATCAATTTTATGCTGGTCAACGTCAAGACAAAAAACTGTATTTCCTAGTTCGGCTAAACAGGCACCGGTAACCAAGCCGACATATCCAGTACCAATAATGGTGATTTTCATATTTTATCTCTACCTAACAATAAGTTTTACTACGCACCGACTCAATCAGGACAGCACCTAATTCATGACGCTTAATTCTTCGGTTCGTCTTGGCGGATAAGTTTCCCATCTGCTGCAACCGGGACATTGCCAGTAAAACTGACGTGCTTTAAAACCACAATGCGAGCACTGGTAACGCGCAAGTTTCTGAGCATAACCATGTACAAGATTTTTTACCATCGAGAGTTCAGGCCTTACTTCCGGAGCGGCGACCATGAGCCGCGCATCGAGTAGCTTATCCAATCCCAGCAAAGTCGGGGTGCGCCTTAATTCCGCACTCACTAACTGATTTGCCGCTTCGACCGTGTCGAGTTCGAGCGTCGCCTTGAAAACGACCTCCAGCAAATCAATAGAAGGTGCCTCATCAAGGTATCCCTTTAACAAGTTCAAACCCTCTTGCGGCCTGTTGAGCGTTTTGTAACCATTCATCAGCCGCTGAGCCACTAAAGCGACATGAGGAACACTTTGTTGCTCTACCCTACGCCACGATAACAAGGCACTTTCCACATCGCCATTGGCAAGTTGTACATCACCCAATAAAATCGCGGCACGAACATTATGCCGGTCGGTTGCCAGAGCCTTATCCAACATTGCCAGAGCGGCACCAGAATTCGTATGCACCAACTCGTCCTGCGCCAGTTCACAATAAAACTGGGCGATTTCCTTTTGCCGTCCTCCCGCACCCGATTCTTGTAAGGCATGTGCAGCCTCAATCGCCCGCGCCCACTCTTTTTCACGCTGATAAATTTCAAGCAAGGCACGTCTCGCCTGAATCGCGTATTGACCGGCAACTAATTGATTAAAAGTTTCCTCTGCACGATCCAGCAAACCCGCTTTCAAATAATCTTGCCCCAATTCGTACATGGCCTGCGTTTGCTGCTCAACTGGCAGATCCGGACGCGACAATAAATTTTGATGTACCCGGATCGCCCGCTCAGTTTCACCCCGCCGGCGAAACAAATTCCCGAGCGCGAAGTGTAACTCTACGGCTTCCGGATCTAGCTTAACGATATCAATAAAAGCATCGATCGCTTTATCATGCTGCTCGTTAAGCAAGAAATTAAGACCTTTAAAGTAACCGTTTGGCAGACTCCTTGATTCCGCCAGCAATTGACGAATATCTACTCTCGCTGCAATCCAGCCTAAAGAAAAAAACAGCGGTATGCCTAGTAACCACCAGATTTCAAATTCCATTTTTCGTATTCTTTAATTACTTCATGCGTTGCGGATACTGTCCGACTGCGGCGCCTGCATGTTGGCACGCTGTTCAGCAGAGCGTTCTTTTTCGATTTCTGCAATCGCTTTTTTATGTTTCGAAATATCTTTACGATGCCGGAACATCATCGGGACCATCGCTAAAATTCCTAATATTGCACCCGATAAAAAAAACACGAGTAGAAGGATAACCAGTGGTGCTGATTGCTCATATCCCAAAAAAAACTGTAGCGTAACAATCTGATCATTTTTCAATGCAAAACCGAAAAATGCAATAAAAACAGTGCCCCAAATAATTCTCGAAATGATTTTCATCTGTAAACCTTATATTAATTTGGATAAGTTATGCATCCGAAACAACTACCGGAGATAGTAACAAAACTGGTGAAATTCTGCGAAAAAAAACGGCACACCGGAAATCCGTTATGCCGTTTTTATTTTTTGCCGTAGTTACTTGCTGCCACTCAATCGTCAAGGATAGGTTGCCCTACCATGGCATCGACTCTTTCGCGTAACTCTTTTCCTGGCTTAAAGTGTGGTACCCGTTTTTCGGGAACCATTACTTTATCTCCAGACTTCGGGTTACGGCCAATACGTGGCGGCCGGCTATTGAGCGAAAAACTGCCAAAACCGCGAATCTCGATGCGTTGAGCGGTTGAAAGCGAATCCGCCATTGCATCAAGTATCGCCTTGACAGCGACATCCACATCTTTTGCGATCAATTGTGGATATCGCTCTGCCAACCTAGCAATCAGCTCCGACTTCGTCATAGTTGTTGAAACATCGAAAACCTCAATGACTCAGCTTTTACTTAGTTCTTGTTATCGAATTTTGCCTTCAATAATGCGCCTAAACTGGTGGTACCAGAAGCCGCATTAGAATTGGAACCCGTATCAGCGGACATTTTCTGCATTGCTTCTTGTGTTTCTGCAGAATCTTTAGCCTTGATCGACAACTGGATACCACGTGCTTTACGGTCGATATTCAACACCAGAGTTTCGACAGTATCGCCAACCTTCAGGTGTGTCCCGGCATCTTCCACGCGATCGCGCGAGATTTCGGATGCACGCAGGTAGCCTTCAACTTCGTCGGCCAACTGAATTACTGCACCTTTTGCTTCAACGGACTTAACGGTACCAATCACGATAGCGCCTTTGTCATTCATTGCGCAATAGTTGTTGAATGGGTCGCCTTCGAGTTGTTTAACACCCAGAGAAACGCGTTCACGCTCAACGTCGATAGCCAGAATGATGGCTTCGAGTTCGTCACCTTTCTTGAAGCGACGCACAGCTTCTTCGCCGGTTTCGTTCCAGGACAGATCAGACAAATGTACCAGACCGTCGATGTTACCGGACAAGCCGATGAATACGCCGAAATCAGTGATAGATTTGATTGCGCCACGGAGCTTGTCGCCCTTCTTGTGATTGATCGCGAAATCATCCCAAGGATTAGCTTTGCACTGTTTCATACCCAGGCTGATACGACGACGGTCTTCGTCGATTTCCAGAACCATGACTTCAACTTCATCGCCCAATTGAACAACTTTATTTGGTGCAACGTTTTTATTAGTCCAGTCCATTTCGGAAACGTGTACCAAACCTTCAATACCCTGCTCGACTTCAACAAATGCGCCGTAGTCAGTCAGGTTCGTTACTTTACCGAACAGACGTGTGTGTTGTGGGTAACGACGTGACAGACCTGTCCAAGGATCGTCGCCCAACTGTTTAACACCCAGTGAAACACGGTTTTTCTCTTGATCAAACTTCAGGATTTTAGCAGTGATCTCTTGACCGACTGTCAATACTTCTGAAGGATGACGTACACGGCGCCATGCCAGGTCAGTGATGTGCAACAGACCATCGATACCACCCAGATCAACGAATGCGCCATAGTCAGTGATATTTTTGACGATACCAACAACCACTGTGCCTTCTTTCAGTGTTTCCATCAATTTTTGACGCTCTTCGCCCATAGATGCTTCAACAACAGCACGGCGGGACAGAACAACGTTATTACGCTTACGGTCAAGCTTGATAACCTTGAATTCCAAGGTTTTGCCTTCGTAAGGAGTCGTATCCTTTACCGGACGTGTATCGACCAGTGAACCAGGCAGGAAAGCGCGAATGCCGTTGGTCAGGACAGTCAGACCGCCTTTAACTTTACCGTTGACAGTACCAATAACGATTTCACCAGATTCCAGCGCTTTTTCAAGCGCAAGCCATGAGGCCAGACGTTTTGCTTTGTCACGGGACAAGATTGTGTCGCCGAAACCGTTTTCCAGCGAATCAATCGCTACGGAAACGAAATCGCCAACAACAACTTCCAGCTCGCCTTGATCGTTTTTGAATTCTTCCAGAGGAATAAACGCTTCGGATTTCAAACCGGCGTTAACGATGACGAAATTGTGGTCAATGC
>CANIFC010000260.1 GCA_947466695.1 Oxalobacteraceae bacterium
CGATGACCAGTGGTGGCAGTTAACGGTGAGTGAGTGAATAAATAAAAAAATTGTCACAATAGACCGTTTGACGAGACCAGTTGATAGTTTTGATCAAACCAAAATAGACTGCATGCAACAGCTTCTGAGATAGCGAGTATGGAATCAATTATTAAGCACTTGGTTGAAATTACCGGTCATCGTGATCACGATCTCCTCAATATCTCGGTGATTTCCGCCTTGCGCGAACTGACCAAGGCAAAACAAGCGCGTGTCCTCGATATACTTGCGGTCGGGCAGAATCTTTTTGTAAAATCAAAAATTTCCTTTGCGAACGATAAACTGGTCGTTGCCGATGAATTTCTGTCGATGACGAGCAACGGCGAACCGATCGGGAATTATCCTGATTTGCAAAATGGCCTTGAACAACATCTTTCTGTGATTGAAACACCCAGTGTTGCCGGCAACCGCACAATCTGGCTACCCATCTGGATGAACGAAAAAATCAGCACCTGCCTTGAAATAGTCAATCCGGCATCCTATACAAAAAATACCCGTGAGGTGATGAACGGCATCCTGATTGTTTACCGTAATTTCCAGAATCTACTCGATTACAGCGAGCGCGACTCTCTCACCGGTCTCTTGAACCGCAAAACGTTTGACGATAATTTTTCCAAGATACTGCGGGCGGGGAGTCCGCAAAATCCCAGCTTGGGAATCGACGTCGTTGGCACTGAAAGACGTCATCTCCTCGAGCCGGAAAGCGCGCACTGGCTGGCGGTTCTCGACATTGATCACTTTAAGCGCGTCAACGACCAGTTCGGCCATCTTTACGGCGATGAAGTATTGATCCTGATCGCCAATTTGCTGCGCTCCTCCTTTCGCCCTACCGACAAGCTGTTTCGTTTTGGTGGTGAGGAATTTGTTATCTTGCTGCGCTCGACGTCCATTGATGATGCGCAGGATATTTTTGACCGTTTTCGTGAAAACGTCGCCCGCTATAATTTCCCCCAGGTCGGTAATGTGACGGTCAGTATCGGCTTTGCCCGCATTAATCTTTTTGAGGCGGCAGTCGGCATTATCGGCAGGGCAGACCAGGCCCTGTATTTTGCCAAGACGAACGGCAGAAACAAAACCTGCTTCTATGAAGATCTGGTAAAAAGCGGTGATCTGAAAGTCGAGCAATCCCATGACGACGTCGAATTTTTCTGATTTCTTCAGGCTTTTAAAAGAGCGCCTTTGAGGCGATCATGCATATCTCCTAGCCAGTCCACCAGGCCTGCCTGAGTGCGGGTTTGATCAGTATCAATCAGTATCAATCAGCATCATGCTGCTTGTAATAGTCGTTACGGCGAGCAAAGCCAGTTCCTCAAACGGCTGCTCACCAGCCACCAGCATGCCGCGTGCAACAGCAACGACCTCGTTCACGAAAGCATACCTTGAGGCTAATGCGGGCCTGGGCCAAAAGAGCAGTTACTTGCGCGCAGTGAACGCCATCAATCCCATCAATGCGCCTGCAACAACTTGGGATATGGTGACTGCATAAAACTAAAAAATCTGTTTGCCATCTGATGGGATTTGTTTTGTGCTACACCGGCTAGCCCGAATGTGTGTCGTCTGGTATCGGCATAATCGACGTTAAGGGCAGGCGGATCGTGAATTTACTCCCCATCCCCAGCATGCTGTGTAACTGGATGTCGCCACCGAGTTCAGCGACGATACCAAATACGACCGAAAGTCCCAGACCCGAGCCTTTACCGATGCCCTTGGTGGTAAAAAACGGATCAAAGATACGCTGCTGTGTGTCAGTCGACATACCATCGCCATTATCTTCTACCGTAATGCTAATGCCCGGCCTTTTACCGTCGTTGAGTGTCATATTGTGGATTCTTTTGATGCTGATATCGAGCCAGCCTTTACCATGTATCGCATCGATGGCATTGTTATAGAGATTCATGACGATTTGCTCAATCTGGTTTGACTCCGCCAACACCGGTGCGGTTAACACTTCAGAATTAAACCTCACATTGACATCATGAGGCGTCGACACTTCCAGCATTTTCAGGATCGTCACGGTCGCCACGACGGCATCGGTAAGCACCAGTTCAGGCGACATCTGACGGGCAAAGGCCATCAGGCGCTTGATCAGGTCGCGTGCGCGCAGGCTCGCTGCGAGTATCTCTTCAACCGACTCCTTCAGCGACGGCTGGTCTGAGACGTCGTCGAGCAGCAGTTCGGAGTAGCCGTTGATCGTTCCCAGAATAGAATTAAAGTCATGCGCGATACCGGCTGCCATGACGCCGACCGATTCCAGCCGGCTCCTTGCCTCATGCGCTTTTTTTGCCGCCCGTTCGTTGTCGGTCAGTTGCATGGCATTGACCTCCAGCTTTTTACGCAATGAGTTGTCGGTGCTAATGAAGGAATAACCGATGATCGTATTTTTCTCATCGTATAACGCCGAAATTGATAGCATCACGGGAATCTTGCGGCAGTTTTTATGCACCTTCGTGGCCGCATAACTGTCTTCGATACCGCGCTTGGCCCGGTAGACCAGCGCCTCAAAGCCGGGCTCGATGACGGTGCCAAACTCCAGGCTCAGCGCAGCAGCGCGGGCGACCAGTTCCTGAGGATCTGACATATCTACATGGGAAAGCCGGTTGACGACCTCCTTTGAGGAATAGCCGAGCATCTTTTCGGCCCCTGCATTGAAAATCTGGATAATGCCATTGGTGTCGGTCGTGATGCTGGAAAAACGGACACTGTTGAAGATCATGCTTTGAAAAAAATTTGCTTTTCTGATATTGTCTTCGGCCAGCTTGCGATGCGTGTTATCGGTTCCGACGAACAAGTAACCGATGACCGCGTTTTGTTTGTCGTGTAATGTGATAATCGATAGCAAGACCGACAGGCGATTGCCGTCCTTGCAGATCGTCGTCATGGCGAAATTTTCCTCGATACCGTTTCTGGCGTTGACAGTGAGCGCTTCAAAATCGGGTGTCACCAGGGTGCTGTAGTCAACACTTAATGCCTCAGCACGGCTGCGCAGTTCCAGCGGGTCGAAAAAATCCACGTAGGACAAGCGTTTAGTGACCTCGGCGGAGGAATACCCGAGCATTTTTTCAGACCCTGCATTGAAAATCTGGATCATGCCATAGGTGTCGCAGACGATCCCAGAAAAACTGGTACTTTTATAAATAGCACTTCGTAGCAGGCCCTCTGTTTTGAGCGCCTCCTCGAACAGCTTGTGACGGGTGTTGTCCGTGCTGATGAACAGGTAGCCGACCAGGATATTTTGCGCATTGCGCAGCGCCGTTCTTGCAATTACCCATAAGTTTTTCGGTCTAACGCCTTATGACAGAGCAGACATGAGGCGATGCTATGAATACCAATTTTGTGAAGGAAAGCAAGGCTTGGCACGATGAGGAACTGGCCGACTGTGCATTCAGGGATGTAAGACTTGGCAGGCGGCTGCGACTGCTGGTGGAGCGCCTATCAAATGGTGTTGGTGAAACTATTCCGCTGGCATGCCAGGATTGGGCAAATACGAAAGCGGCTTATCGCTTTTTTTCAAATGACCGAGTCAGTGAAAAGGAAATATTAGCAGCGCATTTCCAGTCCACCGCAAAGAGATTTGCCGCCTGTGACGGGCCGATATTGGTTCTTCAGGACACAACGACATTTTCTTTTCAGCGAGATGATCCGAATGCCGTTGGTATTCCCTACAAATCGTTTATTACGAAAGAAGTTCCTCGCAAAAGGACATTGACGAAGTGCGGAATTTTAATGCACTCCAGCCTTGCCGTCACGACAGAAGGACTTCCGCTCGGTCTCGCGGCAATCAAATTCTGGAGCCGGAGTCAGTTCAAAGGCTGCAATGCGCTAAAAAAGAAAATCAATCCCACAAGAGTTCCGATAGAGCAGAAAGAAAGCATTCGTTGGCTGGAAAACCTTCGGCAATCGACTCAGTTACTTTGTGATCCGGGCCGATGTATTCATGTCGGCGACCGTGAAAGCGATATCTATGAATTGTTCTGTACAGCCCAAGAACTACAGACGCACTTCCTCGTCAGGACCTGCGTCGATCGACTGGCAGGCGATGGCCAGCATACGATTGCCGACGAGATGGGAGAAGTGCAAGTGGCTGGCCTGCATCGTGTCGTGGTTGCTGACGACGATGGCAAACGGTCTGAGGCTGTTCTTGAACTACGCTACCGGCGTATAGACGTACTGCCACCTATCGGAAAACAAAAACAATACCAAACACTAAACTTGACGGTGATCCATGCCACGGAACGTGATGCGCCTGAAAAACGAAAAGCAATCGAGTGGAAATTGATCACCGATTTGCCGGTTACATCGAGCCAGGATGCCATTGAAAAATTGGATTGGTATGCCCAGCGCTGGAAAATTGAGACCTTTCATAAAATTTTAAAATCGGGTTGCAGAGCGGAAAATTCGAAATTGCGAACGGCTGAACGCCTGGCCAACTTGATCGCCGTTTTTTGCATTGTCAGTTGGCGCGTGTTCTGGATCACGATGATAAACCGATTCGAACCTAATGCACCCCCAGCATTGGCAATAAATGAAACTGAAGTTGCCTTGCTCGATCATCTGCTAGCGGACAAAAAATCCACGACAGAAAAAGATCTTTCACACTATCTGACAAAAATCGCCCGACTCGGCGGCTACCTCGCCCGCTCCCATGACCCTCC
This sequence comes from Oxalobacteraceae bacterium, assembly GCA_947466695.1. GTDB lineage: Bacteria > Pseudomonadota > Gammaproteobacteria > Burkholderiales > Burkholderiaceae_D > Undibacterium. The sequence goes on from CANIFC010000260.1 coordinate 4,692, forward strand.
GCCCGGAAATATGGTCATGTGGCGAGGCATCACCCGCCTCATCGATATCGAATTAGGTTTTACTATTGGAAAGAATTTTGTGGGTAATTGAAAG
>CANIFC010000261.1 GCA_947466695.1 Oxalobacteraceae bacterium
ATGCCGCTCCCGAGAACAGATAGATGCCCACATAGACCAGGCCGAAATGCGCGGACAGGTAGAGCGCCACCAGCGGTGCGAAACCGGCCCCTACCAGCCAGGCCAGATCAGAGGTTAAGGCGGCTCCGGTATAGCGGTATTTCGCCGGAAGGTTCGCCGTGACTGCGCCGGCAGCTTGGCCGTAAGAGAGCCCGAGCAAGCCAAAGCCCGCCAGCACAAAGACATTTTGGCCTAGCTCTCCGCCCTTCATCAGCAAGGGAACGAAAGCGCTGAAAACAGCGATCAGGCAGGCCAGTACCGCCAATGTCGTACGTCGCCCGACGCGGTCGGCGATCAGGCCCGAAGCGACCATGCCGGCCGCCGCCAGAATCGCACCGACCATCTGTAGCAGCAAAAAAGCCGTCACGGAGCGGTCGGAATACAAGCTGATCCAAGAAAGAGGAAACACGGTCACCACATGAAACAGCGCGTAGCTTGCCAATGCCGCCAGTGCGCCGATCAGCAAATTGCGCCCTTGCGAACCGACCAGTTCGCCCACCGCTACCGGCTGCAATTCACGCTCTTCAAGCAGGCGGGCATAGTCGCCGGTGGCAATGAGGCGTAAGCGCGCAAAGAGCGCCACGACATTAATGGCGAAGGCCACATAGAACGGATAGCGCCAGCCCCAGTCGAGAAAGTCGACACTGGGCAGGGTTGAAAGCAAATACCAGAACAGGCCAGCTGCAACAAAAAAGCCCAGTGGCGCGCCAAGCTGACCGAGCATGGCATACCAGCCACGTCGTTCTGGCGGCGCATTGAGCGCCAGTAATGAGGGCAGGCCATCCCATGAACCACCCAGTGCCATACCCTGGCCGATGCGCAGCAAGGCCAGCAGGACGATCGCGGTGGAACCCAGTTGCGCGTAGGTCGGCAGGAAAGCGATACCGGCGGTCGAGATGCCGAGCAAGAACAGGGCGGCGGTCAGCTTCACCTCGCGACCAAAGTGGCGCTGGATCTCCATCGAAATAACAGTTCCAAAAGGACGGGCAATGAAGGCAAGAGAAAAAACGGCAAAGGCGTAGAGCATTCCTTCCAGCTTTTGTTCGAAAGGGAAAAAAACCGACGGAAAAACCAATACCGAGGCGATGGCAAAGACAAAAAAATCAAAATATTCCGAGGCCCGCCCGATGACAACGCCGACAGCAATTTCACTCGGTTCAATTTTTGTATGGTGACGGCCGGCAGACTGGCCCGCAGCAAGATCCGTCGGTGGAACGATAACGAGATGTTTTTTTTCGTTGTGACTGCTTGTACTGATTACCATCGTCGTTACCTTGTGAATGGGTTGTAAAGTGGCGCGGGTATTGACAGTTTTCTTTACTGCAAAGATACCGGTCTTCCGTCGTGTTTTTAATTTGTTCAAATGACGTAATCACGTTTTCATACTGGTTTCATAATGTCAAATCTAAGCTTACCAAGCTTCATTCAGGCCGGTTTGCCTTTGCTCAAGTTTTCACTATAAATTTAGTTTGATTTCGGCTTGATTCTGGCTTGATTTTGTCTCACGCAGGATGGCAAAGTAGACAGTCTACAATCAAGACAAGGCGGACAGTCGCACAACCCTGTAAATGTAATTCAGTATGTGTAAGCGGTAATCGCCCTCGTATCCATGGCTGGAAAAGCAGTTTTCGGCCACATCAAAAGCGCGATGGCGGGCGTTGCCAGGCGACGTTCAAAGAGGTCAACGGGAAAGCAGATGCTACAACTCTCCATGTTGCGTTTTGACCGGGTTTTTCACGACCGCGAGCCAGTAGGCGACGCTTAATGAAAGCACCAACGCCGCAGTGGCGTAGACATAATCGGCTCCGATTTCCTTGTAGTCGAGCACGATAACCTTGCGCGCCACGGCCATGAATGCAGTAGAGAGCACGATCTTGATGTGGATCACGTCGTCGCGCAGGTAGCTGATAATATTCACGAAGATCTCGATGGCAATTAGCACGGCCATGAAGGCTCCAAAGGTCGCGAGAATGTCACTGATATTGAGCAATATGTAAGGATTGACCCGCATACGCTCGTACAGTACATAGACCACGTCGGCTACACCCCACCAAATGACAAGCATCATCAGCACTGCCAGCGCGCGCACCGCCCAGCGGATCGACTGTTGCAGCCGCCGGACCAGGATGTCGTCAAAATGGGAAGCGGGCTGCTCAGGAGGGTTCATTGCTTGGCTTTCACGAGAAATACGCTGGTGCTGTGGGTCAGACTCTGGTTTGCCGGATCCATCGGTCGAGCCTGTCGCGCTTCGTTTTTACGCTCAATTTCCCGACCCAAAACATCGCACAAACAGAGCGGCAAAATAATCTTACTACGGTTTCCAAAGCATGCACCCGAAGGATTGAGGATTCGCTCGATGGCTTGCGAAAACACAAGCCGCTACCGGGTGCGGCACGGAAAAATACGGGACAAATGTAGCCTCGCAGATGGCAGGGGAAATGTTATGGCTTTACAGAAACCTGTTGTATTGATTACCGGTTCCGAAGGCCGCCTCGGAAAGGCGATTGCAGCCCGTCTGGCGGACACGTATGAGGTCGTGGGTTTCGAACTTGAATGCAAAAATGATAATTGCATTAGCGCCGATCTGACTTCGGACGAGGCGCTGGCACAGGGTTGTCATGCTTTGCGTGCGCGCTACGGCAAGCACCTCGCCTCGGTGATCCACCTGGCGGCCTTTTACGAATTTTCTGACCAACCCAACCCGCTTTATGACGAGGTGAATGTCCGTGGCACGGAGCGGCTGTTGCGGGCTTTGCAGGAGTTCGAGGTCGAACAATTTATTTACGCCAGCACCATGTTGGTTCATGCACCCACCGTACCAGGTCAGCCGATCAACGAGAGCTCGGTTTTGAAGCCTGCATGGCCATACCCACAATCGAAACTTAATGCTGAAGACGTGGTGGAGGCCCGGCGCGGGCCCATTCCAGCCGTTATCCTGCGCATCGCCGGAGTCTATACCGATGCCTGCGAGCTGCCATCGCTCGCCTGCCAGATCCAGCGCATCTATGAACGGCAGATGGTGAGTCGTGTCTTCCCCGGCAACGCATCACATGGCCAAGCCTTTGTCCATCTGGACGACGTTACGCGGGCGTTTCATGCAACCGTTGAGCGACGGGCGCAACTTCCGCAAACGAGCACGATGCTGATCGGCGAGCCAGTGACGGAGAGTTATCAGGCTCTACAGAACCTGATCGGGCAGCTGTTGCATGACGAGGTCTGGGCAACCCGGCAGATCCCGAAGACGGTAGCCGCCACGGGCGCCTGGCTGCAAGATATGATGGAGGAAGTGATCCCGGACACGATAGACCGTGGCGTCAAGCCGTTTATCAAGCCGTTCATGGTGTATCTGGCTGACGATCATTATGAATTGAACATATCGCGTGCCGAGCAAGTGCTTGGCTGGCAGCCCGAACATTCTTTGCGCCGCAGCTTGCCAGTCATCGTCGGCGCATTGCGGCGAGACCCGACACTCTGGTATAAAACTAACAAAATTGCTTTGCCGCTCTGGCTGCAGGAAACGTCAGGTCAGGCTGCCAGCACCCGTGCCATTGCCGACTACCACGCACTCGACCGCACAGAACACCAGCGGACATTGTGGTGCCACTTCGCCAATATTGCGCTCGGGCTGTGGTTGCTCAGCAGCCCGTTTGTCTTCGGGCTGGCCCAGAACTGGCTACAAGCTGGCGTCCTGGCCAGCCCTAACGGGCGTGGGCTGGCTTATTCCGATACCTGGATGACCTTGAGCGATATCATCAGCGGCGTACTCATGATCCTTTTTGGCTTGCTCTCTCTTTCGCGTGACGCGGGTTGGGCCCGCTGGTCAGTCGCGGCGACTGGATTGTGGTTGTTGTTTGCGCCACTGCTGTTCTGGACGCCAAGCGCTGCGGCGTATGCCAATGACACGCTCGTCGGCGCACTTGCCATTGCCTTTGCGGTGGCAATTCCGGTCGCCCCCGGCATCAATCCTCTTGCACGCGTCAGCGGCCCCGATGTGCCGCCGGGTTGGGATTACACCCCATCAGGGTGGACCAATCGCCTGCCCATCATCCTTCTGGCATTTGTCGGCCTGTTTATCTCGCGCTACCTGGCCGCTTATCAGCTTGGTCATATCAGTGGGGCATGGGACCCTTTGTTTGGTGACGGCAGCGAACGCATTGTGACCTCATCGGTATCCGAGGCCTGGCCAGTGGCCGATGCCGGCCTCGGCGCGGCCGTGTATGTCATCGAAATAATCACCGGGATTATCGGCGACAAGCGACGCTGGCGCACCATGCCGTGGCTGGTGCTCTTGTTCGGCATCCTGATCGTTCCGCTTGGCGGGGTCAGTGTGTTTTTTATTATTATCCAGCCTATCGTCATCGGCACCTGGTGCACCTTGTGTCTGGTTGGTGCGCTGGCCATGCTTCTGCAAATTCCCTACTCGCTCGACGAGATACTTGCGACCCTTCAATTCCTCAAAAATCGCCGGCAGCAGGGTAAGCCTTTGTGGTTCCTGTTACTGCATGGCGACACGATGAGCGGAGGCAGCGCAGATTACTCGGATAATTTTGAAGCGCCGGCGGGCGCGGTCGTCCGTCAAATACTCTTGAGCGGCATCAGCGTGCCATGGACTCTGATGCTCAGCACAGCACTCGGTATCATCTTGATGTGCAGCCGTCTGCTGTTTGACACTTCAGGAGCGGCTGCAGACAACGACCATATTGTCGGCGCGCTG
>CANIFC010000262.1 GCA_947466695.1 Oxalobacteraceae bacterium
TGACGCTCAGTATGCTGCTGCTACTGGTGATCCCGCTTTGGCTGGCAGTCGATACCATTGCCAGTCACGCCGGCAGCATTACCAGTATTGCCAGAAGTTTCGCCGTTTCAGGCTTGCCACATCCACCCGAATGGGTCAGTGCCATCCCTCTGGCCGGTGAGAAAATTGCCACTTTCTGGACGCAACTGGCCGATAGCGGTTCCGATGGCCTCGTTGCCAGAGCCCAACCCTACACAGCGAAAGCGGGTACCTGGCTGCTGGCGCAATTTGGCAGCGTCGGAGGTCTGTTGATCCAGTTTTTCCTGATTGTGATGCTATCGGCGATTTTTTATATTCAAGGCGAAGCAGGGGCGCGTATCCTGCGCCGTTTCGGCTTTCGACTGGCCGGTGAGCGAGGTGAAAATTCCATCATCCTGGCAGGTAACGCCATCCGTGGCGTGGCCCTGGGCGTAGGAGTCACCGCACTCGTGCAGACGGTACTGGGCGGTATTGGCCTGGCAATTGCCGGTGTACCGTTTGCCGCACTACTGTCGGCCCTGATGCTCATGCTGTGCATTGCCCAGGTCGGACCCGCGCCGGTGCTGCTGCCAGCAGTTGGCTGGATGTTCTGGACCGGAAACACCGGCTGGGCCATCTTTTTGTTAGTCTGGAGCATCATCGTCACCACCCTCGACAATTTCTTGCGCCCGATGCTAATCCGGCGTGGCGCTGATCTCTCGCTACTTCTCATTTTTTCCGGCGTCATCGGCGGCATGATCGGTTTTGGGCTCATCGGCATTTTTATCGGCCCGGTAGTACTCGCCGTCACCTACACCTTACTTGACGCGTGGATGAACGACACCCTGGGTGATATTGACATTGATGTGACGAATTAACAAGGCACCCAGCAAGCGCTTGGGCATCGCCAAGCTGGCTACTAGCTGGCTTGAACCAGCCGGCCAGGATTGCCCGCCACCACCGTATCGGGCGCAACATCGCGCGTGATGACACTGCCGGCTCCCACGACTGCCCGTGCGCCGATGGTGACGCCTGGCATGATGACGCTGTTGCCGCCAATCCAGCAATCATCTTCCAGTGCAATGGGGGCAATCATTTGTAGGCCGGTAGCACGCAGCTTCGCGTCAAGCGGATGGGTCGTGGTGTAGAGGTGAACGCCAGGCCCGAGTAGCACGCGATTGCCAATATGAATTTGCGCCGCGTCCAGCATGACGCAATGGTGATTGGCAAAAAAAGCGTCACCAATGAAAATATTCTGACCGTAATCACAAAAAAAATCAGCTTCGATGAATGCCGATGAAACGGCGCCGAATAACTGCTGATACAACGGCAGGCGCTGCCGGAGCAGATGGACAGGGATAGCATTTATCTGGATACATAACTGCTTGGCCCGCTTGCGCAACGCAAAAAATTGCGCGTCAAACGGTTCAAAGGGACTGAGTGGGATCATTTTTGAGAGGCAATTCGTCGATTGAGCGCTAATTACGCTTTAGCTCCCCATTGTACGGGTTCAATGCCGCAGACGCGACCCGCGTCCGTGACGGTCAATCTTGTATCTTTGCCACCGGACTGACGAGATCAGTGCAAAAAATGACATGAGCTCCTATGCTGACTGCGCCAGAAAATTCGTTACCGATATCTGGCGCCTTGCCAGCAACTCAATGTGACATCAATACAGGTAGTGTCATCTGGCGCAAAATTGATTTTGTCACGCCGCCAAACACCATTTCAGAAAAACGGCTGTGACCATATGCCCCCATGACCAATAAATTTGCATCCATATCGGCCGCGCGTGAGAGTAACCAGTCGGCCGGCGAGATATCAATATTTTCGTTTTTTTCGATTTCCACCCTGACCTGATGCCTTGCCAGATAAGCAGCAATATCAATGTCAGGCAACTCATGTTGATCATCGATTTTTTCTGACACATTCAATACTGTCACACGTTTTGCCTGTTTCAAAAATGGTAAGGCGTCTGCCATGGCGCGCGCCGCTTCACGGCCACCGTTCCAGGCGACAAGAATGGAATCGAAATTGGTCGAAAAATCACCTGCATAAGGAAAATATAACACTGGCCGGCCCAATTTCAGGACAAAGCTTTCCGTCAGTTCAGCGCCGAAATCATTATTAAAATCATCCGGGTCGCGCTGTCCGACAATGACCAGATCTGCGGCGCGCGCCTGGGAGATGACCGGACGAAAATCAGAACTGTGGTAAGAATCCCAGTTGGCGTTGACACCCGCTTTATGTGTATTGCTAAAAAAATTGCGCTTAGCCTTCTCTTGATGATCTTTCGCCGCCTCTTCAAATTCGAGCATCATGGGCGTCCAGATGGCGTACGGATCGGACATGATCAGCGGTGAGTAAGTCAGGTGCAAACCGGTCAGGTGAGCGTCAAAATGCGCCGCCAATGCCAGCGCAAAGACCAGGCGCCGTTCTGATCCTGCGCTATTATCAAGGCAAACCGTTATGCTTTTATAGCTCATGTCTGTCGCTCCAGGTGGATTACATATCAAAACATTCTCAATAATCATTGTGTAAGGATTCCAGATCAAGGTGTTTGCCTTAGATCAAATTTCTTGCACTTTCATTCACTGCTGATTCACTTGTCCGATAGTGGCAAGTAGACAAAAACGGGTGATAAAAATCAGGAATACGGTGCGAGCAGGTTCACTGGGAGCCCTGCAGGCTGCCAGTCTTACGTTTGTCACCGGCTTTTAAAGCCTAGAGAGCATAATTAGCCTTTGCAACGGGGGTAATCTTGGAATAACAAGGTTAAATAGATTAAAATGCGCTTTTGTCGCAAGAAAACATCCGCTGTCACGACGTTCATACAGTTTTTTCCTGCACACTTTTCCACTTTCCGTTATCCGCCACCACATGTCATTTTCTTCACTGGGCTTGTCCCCTGCCCTCGTCAACGCCGCCCTTGAACGCGCTTATCTTGAACCGAGCGTGATTCAGGCGGAGGCCATTCCGGCGATTTTAGCCGGACGCGACGTACTTGCTTCCGCACCGACCGGTTCAGGAAAAACTGCCGCTTTTTGCCTGCCGCTGCTCGATCTGTTGCGCAAGAGACCTCCAGCTGTAGTGCGTCCGGCCACGCGGCAGGTTCATACCCTCATTCTGGTTCCTACCCGAGAATTGGCAGCCCAGGTCGGTGAGACGCTGGAGACGTTGACACGGCATTTGACCCCGTCGATCAAGTTGGCGGTTATTTTTGGCGGCGTTTCAATTAACCCGCAAATGTTGCATTTGCGCGGTGGCGCCGATATCGTTATCGCCACACCCGGTCGCTTGCTTGATCTGCTTGCCCAGAATGCCTTGCAACTTGCTGATGTGCGTTGCCTCGTGCTCGATGAAGCTGACCGCTTGCTGGAATTGGGCTTTGCCGAGGAACTGACGCGCGTTCTGACGACATTGCCAGCCAGCAGGCAAAACCTGTTTTTTTCGGCGACTATCCCGCTTCTGGTCGCGGCGCTGGCGAATAAACTGTTGAACGATCCGCTCAGGATCAACCTGGAAGACGGTATTAAGCAAAGTCAGCAAAGTCCGCAAAGGCCGGATAGTGACGATGTTGATGGCAGTGGTGATAGAAACACGAATGCGGCAAATGGAACAAGTACCGGTAATGTGCCTGATATTACGCAACGTGCAATCAGTGTCGATGCTCAGCAACGCACCCAGTTATTACGTCATCTCATTGAATCTGAAAAATGGCCACGCGTTCTGGTGTTTGTTGCCACCAAATATGCCGCTGAACTGGTGGCGGCAAAATTGCGTCGCGCCAGGATCAATGCAGAACCCTTTCATGGTGAGCTCAGTCAGGGCAAGCGTACCCAGGTCCTGATGGATTTCAAGGCATCCCGCGTCAAGGTCGTCATCGCTACGGATGTCGCAGCAAGGGGCATCGATATCAGCAACTTGCCGGTGGTAGTCAACTACGACCTGCCGCGTTCGAGTGACGACTATACCCACCGCATTGGTCGTACCGGGAGGGCGGGTGAAAGCGGCATGGCGATCAGTTTTGTTTGTGCAGACAGCGCCAATGAAGCGCATTTTCGCCTGATAGAGCAACGCCATCAGAAAAAAATTGTTCGCGAGGTCATCGGCGGTTTTGAATCGGACGGATCAATAACCGCGGCCACTGAACTCATCAGCGACAGTAACGGGGGTATCAAGGGACGCCGCCCGAGTAAAAAAGATAAATTACGCGCCTTGGCAAGCAAGGAACAAGAGGAAGGATGAGCCTGATGCCGGCACTTGGGTGGTGGCAATCCACGTGCCGGAAGGTGCCCGCAACTGTTCTGAAATTGTTAGACGGTCCTCGATAACCGGCCTGATAATCTCAGCAGCCTGCTTACCTTCCACCTTTTGTAAACGATAGCAGGCAGATGGTTACAGGATGATGTCGATTTATCATTTTAAAATCGCCATTTCTCATTCTTCAAACACAATTTACTATTTAGCCGGTAGATGTTTTTGACAGGACAATGAAAAGTGCACTTGAGATAATGAGTGCAATTGCCAGCAGATGCAGCCGCTGGCGGATTCTTCTTGATGGCGGATCAAAAAAACCGGTCAATGTGAGTACCAGCAGTCCCGCCATGTTCACTAATGCCGGCAAATTAAGCAGGTCTGAGCGAAACCAGTTGAGTAGCTGAAGAATCAGCGCGCCAAGTACAATGAGGGCCGCGATGCCGAATAAATAGCGTTTATTTCGGCTATTTCGGGGTGGGTCAGATGTTGTCAAAA
>CANIFC010000263.1 GCA_947466695.1 Oxalobacteraceae bacterium
CACGCAAGGACTGATGTACCTTCGCCAGACTACCGGAGGTGGACAAAGGCTGATGAAAATCGATCCCCTGCGCCGCTGCCAATAATTCTATACCAACGATGGTGGCGGTATTGTGCGCCATCTCATGTAAACGACGTCCGGCAAAGGTCGCCATGCTGACGTGATCTTCCTGATTGGCTGAAGTCGGGATGGTGTCAACGCTGGCCGGATGAGCGTGTGATTTATTCTCCGAAGCGAGCGCTGCCGCGGTCACGTGCGCAATCATGAAGCCCGAATTCAAGCCCGAAGACGGCACCAGAAACGGTGGCAAGCCTGAAATGCTGGCATCAATCAGCAAGGCAATGCGACGCTCGGAAATAGAGCCGATCTCGGCGATCGCCAGCGCCAGCGTGTCGGCGGCAAAAGCGACTGGCTCGGCATGAAAATTGCCGCCAGAAAGCACATCACCGGTATCGACAAACACCAGCGGATTATCCGTGACAGCATTGGCTTCGATCAGCAAGGTGCGCGCGGCATTATTGATGATATCGAGACAGGCACCCATGACTTGCGGCTGGCAGCGCAGGCAATAGGGGTCCTGTACCCGTTCATCATTCACCAGATGCGACTGGCGAATCTCGCTGCCCTGCAACAACTGGCGGTAAATACCGGCGGTGGCGATCTGCCCGGGTTGACCGCGCACGGCATGAATGCGGGCATCAAACGGCGCGTCACTCCCTTTGGCCGCATCGACCGACATGGCGCCGGTGATGGTGGCCGCTCCCAGCAAGCGTTCTGCCAGAAACAAACCGTTCAGCGTCAGTGCGGTCGAGACCTGGGTGCCGTTGATCAGGGCGAGACCTTCCTTGGCAGCGAGCACGACCGGCGTGATACCGGCCGTATGCAAAGCGACGCTGGCATCTGTCATCTGACCGGCTACCCGCACTTGCCCGACACCCATCAGGGCCAGGGTCATGTGGGAGAGCGGCGCCAGATCACCGGAGGCGCCGACCGAGCCCTTTACCGGAATGGCGGGCATGATGCCGGCGTTGTACAAGGCAATCATGCTGTCGATCACTGAGGCCCTGATGCCGGAAAAACCGCGCGCCAGGCTGGCGATTTTCATCAGCAGGATCAACCGCACGATCTCGTCGGCAATGAGTTCGCCGGAGCCGACTGAATGCGACAGGATGAGATTGCGCTGCAGTAATTCCAGCTGCTCATCGGGGATCCGCGTCTTGGCCAACTTTCCAAATCCGGTATTGATCCCGTAGGCAGCATCGCCTTTGGCAACGATTTTGTGGATGGTTGCAGAGGCCGCGTCGATGGATGCGTAGGCAGTGGCAGCCAGTTGCAAGGGGCGCGCTGATTGCCAGATGGAACGCAGGTCAGCCAGGTGAAACTGACCAGGTTCGATCAGCAGGGGTTGGAGTACCGTTGCGTTATTCATTGTCGTCACCGTGCCTGCGTTGAGCATTGAGCGTCGTGCTCAACGCCATATTTTTGATCCTATTTCCGGGGGTATTTTTGCTCGTGCTCATCTGTGTTTCTTTCACTTTCCAGAGTCTTTCCACGAAAAAAACGCAGAAAAAATAGAGAAAAATCGTACTGGGTTAGCGTATCTTGTGGCGCATAAATTCAAGGCCCGCCACATAAAAATACAGGCTGAAGGTCGTCTTATCCTGCTTGTCGTATCCGGTACTAAGTTTTGTCGATCATGGGCAATTTAAGTCCATTGCGTTTGGCACACGCCACTGCGGCCGGATAACCGGCATCGGCGTGACGCATCACACCCGAAGCGCTGTCATTGACCAGAACCCGGGCCAACCGCCTGGCCGCTGCCGCGCTACCGTCCGCTACAATCACCATCCCGGCATGTTGCGAGTAACCCATTCCGACTCCACCGCCATGGTGTAGCGACACCCAACTGGCGCCACCGGCGGTATTGAGCAAGGCGTTCAGCAAAGGCCAGTCGGAAACGGCGTCCGTGCCATCGAGCATTGCCTCGGTTTCACGATTCGGGCTGGCTACTGACCCGGTATCGAGATGATCCCGGCCAATCACGATGGGCGCCTTGAGTTCGCCCGTCCTGACCATCTCATTAAAGGCCAGCCCGGCCAGATGCCGTTCACCCAGACCAAGCCAGCAAATCCGTGCCGGCAAACCCTGGAAGGCAATCCGCTCTTTTGCCATATCCAGCCAATGATGTACTGCGTGGTTGTCGGGAAACAGCTCCTTGAGCTTGGTATCGGTTTTATAAATGTCCTCCGGATCGCCCGATAAGGCAACCCAGCGAAACGGCCCTTTGCCCTCGCAGAACAAGGGACGGATATAGGCCGGAACAAATCCGGGAAAATCAAACGCTTGCAGCACACCCGCGTCAAGGGCGACCTGACGAATATTATTGCCGTAATCGACGGTCGCAATTCCCATGGCATGAAAAGCGAGCATGGCCTGAACATGCAACGCACAGGAACTGGCGGCATCGGCTGTGAGTTTTGCATGCTGGTCAGGATCATGCTGCGCCACTTTCCACTCGGCCACGCTCCAGCCGATGGGCAGATAACCATTGATCAGGTCATGCGCCGAGGTTTGGTCCGTCACAAAGTCGGGCTGCATGCCACCCGCTTTTGCGCGCCTGACCAGTTCCGGCAAGATTTCTGCCGCATTGCCAAGCAGGGCAATCGATACCGCTTCCTTACGCTCGCAATAGTGCTTGACCAGCGCCAGCGCATCGTCGATATCGCTGGCTTGCCGGTCAACGTAACGCGTGCGCAAACGAAAATCAATACTGCTTTGCTGGCACTCGATGGTGAGTGATACGGCGCCGGCCAGCGTGGCTGCCAGCGGTTGCGCACCGCCCATGCCACCGAGGCCAGCGGTAAGTATCCAGCGCCCGGCCCAGTCACCCTGAAAGTGCTGCTTGCCGGCCTCGACAAACGTTTCATAGGTACCCTGCACAATGCCCTGGCTACCGATGTAGATCCAGCTGCCGGCAGTCATCTGGCCATACATGAACAGACCCTTGCGGTCGAGCTCATTGAAATGTTCCCAGTTGGCCCATTTGGGCACCAGGTTGGAATTGGCGATCAGCACCCGGGGAGCATCTTCGTGGGTGGTAAAGATACCGACTGGCTTGCCGGATTGAATCAGCAAGGTTTCCTCTTCACCCAGATCCTTGAGCGAGGCCAGGATCTGGTCAAAACATTCCCAGTTACGTGCGGCGCGGCCAATACCGCCGTAGACCACCAGATGCCTGGGATTTTCAGCCACCTCCGGATCGAGATTATTCTGGATCATCCGGTAAGCCGCTTCGGCAGCCCAGGTCTTGCAAACTTTTTCGGCACCGCGTGGTGCGCGGATTTCGCGACTTTCATCCCAGCGTGAATCTTTGTCCATGGTCTCTTTCCCCTCGTCTTTACATCAGTGGTCAATACAATCGAGGCCAGTGCAGCTCAGTCAGATCAATTCCATTGAATTCAATGAAAGCAAGGCCGGATATTGAATGAAAAGTAGTTTAAGTTGTATATACAACTTATGCAAGGAGATTTTTTTGTGCGACAATGACAGAACGAAGGCAGTGAGAAGTACGCCAGACATTGCAGTAAAATTTCAAGACAGGAAGTACGTGCCAGCCCAAATACGCCCTATCAGTCCGGCATTTCAGCTCATCAAGGACTATTTACTCAAAGAAATCCAATCCGGCACCTGGAAGGAAGGCGATGCCATCCCTTCGGAAGCCCTGCTCGCCGGGCAGTTTCAGGTCTCGCGCATGACCGTCAACCGCGCCGTGCGTGAACTCACCAGCGAGCAAATTCTGATACGCCGGCAAGGGTCGGGAACCTATGTCGCGCAGCGCAAATATCAGGCCACGCTGGTCGAGATCAAAAATATTGCCCAAGAGATCCGCTCGCGTGGACACGTGCACCGCAGCGAACTACATGTATTAAATGCGGTCAGCGCAAGACAGCGACAGTGCCTCGAGTTTCAGGTCAGGACCGGACACGGCTTGTTTCATTCTGTTATTGTGCATTTTGAAAACGATATCGCGATACAGGTCGAAGACCGCTGGGTCAATGCCGAACTGGCACCCGATTATTTGCAGCAGGATTTTGCCATGATCACACCCAATGAATATCTCGTTGCAGTCGCTCCCCTGCAAGGCGTGGACTACAGCATCGAAGCTGTGTTACCACCCGGTGACATTGCCGGCATGCTGCATATTTCTAAAAATGAAGCCTGCCTGGTACTGCACAGGAAAACCCGGTCACAAGAAAAAATCGCCACCATCGTGACCATGTGGCATCCGGGTAACCGTTACCAATTTACCGGCAGTTTCTGATTGCCTGCTGATCGCTGATTAATTGATAAAATCCAGTCAAAAATCGCTTTCGGTATTTTCAATGGGTTAACAGAATGGTCGCCGCTCATGTAACAAATCCAGACGAACTGAACATCCTGATTACCTGATCAATAATCATGGCCAACCTATTGCAGGCCAGTTCACCGTCTGAAAGTGACAAACTTTGAAAATATAAATAACTTTCGGCGTTAACCTGATGCTTGTCGATCTGGACTATTCGTCTTTTACCTTGACTATCGGGCGACCGGGTTGACTCTCGGCACCGGCACCAGTCTTCATGTGGAAAATATCTACTGGGAGCCGTGTTAAGCATCCATACCGCCGGGGTAGCGTTACCGGAACCGGCAAGTTATTTACTCTTGCTGGCAGGTTTAGCCCTGTTGCTGGTTGTAACGCAAGGCAAAAAACA
>CANIFC010000264.1 GCA_947466695.1 Oxalobacteraceae bacterium
CAATGTAGAGACAATGAACGCAGCCAAGACGATGCTGCTCAAGACACTGACCCTGGGTCAGTAAGTTCTTAATCAAGAGGATTTTCCATGTCGACCATACAAACAGCCGCGATTGATCCAAGTCTGCAGACAACAATGAACGGTAATGTCACCTCCAAGAATGCTGCTCAGGAGGCGCAGGACCGGTTCATGACCTTACTGGTTACCCAGATGAAAAATCAGGATCCGTTAAATCCGATGGATAACGCCCAAGTAACAAGTCAGTTAGCGCAACTTTCAACGGTGAGTGGGATCGACAAGTTGAACTCAACAGTTTCGTCAATGAATGCCAATTTTTTAGCCGCTCAAAATTTGCAGTCTGCCAGCATGATTGGACACGGTGTGGTGGCATCAGGTAATTCCATAGCCTTGGCAGATGGTAAATCAATTTTTGGTATAGAGCTGCCGCAGGCGGCTGACAAGGTGGCCGTGACGATACGTGATGCCGCTGGAGTTGCGGTAAAAACAATGAGTATGGACGCAGGAAAAGCGGGTATCAACATGCTTACCTGGGACGGCGTAGCCGATACCGGAGCGACAGCGGTAAATGGAAATTATAAGTTTGAAGTCAGTGCCAGTTCGGCTGAAAAAGTGCTTGACGCCGTCCCGCTCAGTTTTGGTTTGGTTTCCAGCGTGACGTCCAGTACGCAAGGTGCTAAATTAAGTGTTGCTAATATTGGTGATATTGGCATGGCAGATGTAAAGCAAATATATTAATTCACTGCAAAACCAGCGTCGCAAAATTCTATACTAACGGAGAAAAATCATGGGTTTTCAACAAGGCTTGAGTGGATTAAATGCAGCGTCTAAATCACTTGATGTAATCGGTAACAACATTTCAAATGCCAATACGGTTGGATTCAAGATGGCTCAGGCCCAGTTTGCCGATGTGTTCGCCAATTCCCTGAGTGGTGGTGGAACAAATAATGTTGGTATCGGTACCAGGGTTGCCGCTGTCGCCCAGCAATTTACTCAGGGTAATATTACCGGTACCAATAATCCGCTCGATATCGCTATCAATGGCGCTGGTTTTTTTCGAATGACAACCGATGGAGCGATTACATATAGCCGTAACGGTCAGTTTCAAATGGATAAAAATGGTGGAATTGTTAATGCGCAAGGTGCACAGTTGACCGGTTATGTTGCGAACAGTCAAGGGGTCTTGGCAACGGGTTCTGCGACACCAATTATTGTCAACACTTCAGATGTTGCTGCCAGTCAAACCACGAAGGTCAGCACGCAGATTAATCTGGATTCACGTGAATTGGTTCCAACTGCAACGCCTTTTAATCCAAGCGATCCGACAACCTTCAACAAGGCGACCTCGGTCGAGGTGTTTGATAGCTTGGGAAACCCGCATGTATTGCAAAGTTTCTATGTGAAAACCAGTGCTGTACCCACACCGCCGGTGACGAAACTTTGGGATGTGTATACTGTGGTTGATGGGGTTTTACCAGTTTCACCAGCAACATTTAGCAAAAACGGAACTATTGGCTTTGACGCTTTTGGTAAGGTGAGTTCGGTGTCGCCTTCCAAAGCAGCGACACCATTTTCGTTAGATCTTTTAATTGCAGTGACAACCGGTGCAAAATCGCCCATTTCGGACCCGCTACCGGTGAAGTTTGATCTGACTGGATCTACTCAGTTTGGCTCACCATTTAGTGTCAATGCACTGTCTCAGGATGGATTTACTTCCGGAAAATTGTCGAAATTTAATACGGCAAAAGATGGCTCTATTGTTGGTAGTTATACGAATGGAACGACCAAAATTCTTGGGCAAATTGTGTTGGCAAATTTTGTTAATCCGAATGGCCTGCAATCGCTGGGTGACAATCAATGGAATGAAACAGCGACTTCCGGCCAGGCATTGACAGGTCCTCCCGGCTCAGGAAACTTGGGGCAGCTTTCTGCCAGCGCGACGGAAGACTCCAATACTGACCTGACCGGTGAGTTGGTCAACATGATTACCGCTCAGCGTATTTATCAGGCAAATGCGCAGACGATTAAAACGCAGGATCAGGTTTTGCAGACACTGGTTAATCTTCGTTAGTGAACTTGCATATCAAATGAGTAAATATTTTGCTGCAACGCTAACTTTCGCAAAGGCTTCCTAATGGACCGACTGATCTATACGGCGATGACAGGTGCAAAGCATATCATGGAGCAACAGGCAACGACGGCCCATAATCTTGCCAATGCGACTACTACGGGTTTTCGTTCGCAGCTTGATTCTTTTCGAGCAGTGCCTGTACTTGGCGACGGTTTGCCGACACGGGCATTTGTTGTAGACGCTACCGTCGGAACTGACTTTTCGACCGGGAGCATGCAGTCTACCGGGCGTGAGCTCGATGTGGCAATCCAGGGTAAGGGTTGGCTGGTAGTGCAAAAAGCGGATGGATCAGAGGGTTTTACCCGTCATGGCAGTTTGAAAATCAGCGAAAATGGCATCTTGCAAACCCAAGGTGGACTCAACGTCATGGGTGATGCCGGTCCGATAACCATTCCGCCAGATGTGTCCATAGCCATTGCGAAAGATGGTACGGTGTCGACGGTACCCAGCGGAACCAAGCCCAATGCAGTGGAAGTCGTTGGTCGATTCAAGCTGGTTAATCCGCCTGAAGACAATTTGGTGAGGGGTGACGATGGTTTGTTTGTAACGAAAGACGGCGTTGCGCTCGACTCGGATATTACGGTATCAATCGCCGGCGGCATGCTGGAGGGAAGTAATGTTAACGTGGTCGAGTCAATGGTGAGCATGATTGCGCTCGCGCGCTCTTTTGAGATGCAAATGAAGCTATTGACGAATGCCGAGAGTAACGCAGCTAAAGCGAGTCAGATCCTCGCTTTGGGTTGATGTCGCCTGTAAGAAAATAGGTTGATTTAAAAAAGTTTTTGCCTTTGAGGCAAATAGGAGAAAAAAATGATACGTTCACTGTGGATTGCAAAAACCGGACTAGATGCGCAGCAAACGCAGATGGACGTCATCACCAATAACTTGGCGAATGTCAGCACCACCGGGTTCAAGCGTTCGCGCGCTGTTTTTGAAGATTTGCTCTATCAAAATATACGTCAGCCAGGCGCACAGAGTTCCCAGCAAACGCAATTGCCTTCTGGTTTGCAGATTGGTACTGGCGTACGCCCTGTTGCCACGGAACGAATTTTTACGCAGGGAAACTTGCAGCAAACCGGCAACAGTAAAGACCTGGCGATCAACGGGCAGGGTTTTTTTCAAGTGTTATTGCCTGATGGTACGACTGGTTATACTCGGGATGGCTCCTTTCAAGTGGATAGCCAGGGACAAATGGTGACTTCCAGTGGCTTTGTCATTCAGCCAGCGATTACGATTCCTGCCAATGCCCAGAGCATCACGGTTGGTCGCGATGGTACTGTTTCGGTAACTCAACCGGGATCAGCGACGCCTGTGCAGGTAGGTTCGGTACAACTTGCCACCTTTATTAATCCAGCCGGCATGATGTCACTGGGTGAAAACCTCTACGTTGAGACCGCTGCGTCAGGCAATCCTGGTACGAATACACCAGGCACCAATGGTGCAGGATTGCTTATCCAAAGTTCCGTGGAGACCTCCAACGTGAATGTCGCAGAGGAACTGGTTAATATGATACAAACCCAGAGGGCGTATGAAATTAACAGTAAAGCAATTACAACATCGGATCAGATGTTACAACGCCTGTCTCAGCTGTAATTGAGCTGTAATGAAAGCTTTTTTTGATCCTGTCATGAAACTTAATGCGTTTGCCTTTTTTTGTGCGCTGTTCATTTTTTCTGGTTGTGCGGTGACCCCGCCGGCAATTGTGCATCAGCCCATGTCCTCGCAGGCACAATCAGCCAACCCCCAGCGCGAGATGAATGGCGCTATTTTTCAGTCGGTGTATTATCGGCCGCTGTTCGAGGATGCCCGCGCCCGCCTGATCGGCGACGTCATGACTGTTTCCATCAGTGAGAGAACGTCGGCGGGTAAAGCTGCCGCGAGTTCCAGTAGTAAATCGGGTGGAACATCTTTTGCCGCGCCTACCGTGTTGGGCATTCCGGCAGCGACTCTCGCAAAAGCCTCAATTTCGACTAGCTCATCATCGAAGTTTGATGAAAAAGGCGCAGAAACTTCGAGTAACTCATTTACCGGGACAATTGCGGTAACGGTGATTGATGTTTTGCCTAACGGTAATTTATTGGTAAGCGGAGAAAAGCAGATTGCTTTTGATAAGGGGTCTGAATTTGTGCGCTTCTCCGGGGTGGTGAATCCGCGGACAATCGCAGCGGGTAATCTGGTAGCCTCAACGCAGGTTGCCGACGCCCGTTTTGAATATCGCTCCACCACGCACGTCGATATTGCTGAAATGAACTCACTGTTGACACGGTTTTTCTTGAGTTTTATCCCTTTATAGCAAAATAGCAGAAACAAAAAGTCTTATGATAAAAGCGAGATGGTCTCTTAATAAGTATGTATATTTGCTTGTTTGTTTCATGGGGCTGCAATTTTTTGTTATCCCGGACTCTCATGCTGAGCGCCTGAAGGATTTGGCCGGCATTCAGGGCGTCAGGCAAAATCAATTGATCGGGTACGGCCTCGTTGTCGGTCTTGACGGCAGCGGCGACCAGACCACCCAGACGCCGTTTACCGTACAAAGTATCATTAATATGATGCAGCAACTAGGTGTGAATATTCCGGTTGGTACCA
>CANIFC010000265.1 GCA_947466695.1 Oxalobacteraceae bacterium
CCGGTCGGCATTCCATAGCAATTCTCCTGCAGTTTCGTTAAGGTTCTCCATGTTGCTCGTTTCCGGCAGTGTCGCCAGACCAATGGAAATACTACAGCGACAGACGCCGGCCATGCTCAGGAAAAAAGGCGTATCCGAGATGCTGAGGCGGATGCGCTCCGCTACCTGAGCGGCGTCTTTTTGGTTTGTATTGACCAGTAAGACAACAAACTCTTCTCCCCCATAACGCCCCAAGGTATCGCTGAGCCGTAACTCAGCCTTGATTCTACGGGCGACTTCCTTGAGGACATCGTCTCCACTCTGGTGGCCGTATTGATCGTTGACCTGTTTGAAAAAATCGATATCGAGATACATGCAGGCAATACTGTATTTCTGACGCCGGGCGCGCGCAATTTCTTCCAGCATTCGTTGCTCGACACTACGCCGGTTACCGACATTAGTGAGGGGATCAGTGAGCCCGATGTAGGTCAGTCGTTCGTGATTGATCACATTTCCGAGGCAGATGGAGATGATGGCGCCTATCTGTTCAATAAAATCAGTCGCCATATCCGAAATAAACCGATGTGGATCGAAACTACCCAGATTCAGGCTACCTAACAAACGGTTCTGCCTGATGAGAGGAACGATCGCAATACTTGCAGGTTTTTTTTCGTAACTGGGAAAAAACCTGGCATGGTCTGGTTCTGCATAGGCTCCGAGCAAGGGCTTATTTTCCATCTCTTCTGGTAGGGTCAGTTCTTGAGCATTTTCAATAAAGGTCAAGGCAGGAAAGTCATTGAGCTCAAAATTAAGCTCTTGCAGCATGGTGCGTAAACTGGCTTGATGGTCAATCAAGCTCAGGCTGACCACATCGAGGTCAGAAGTGACTGCCAGAGAATGGAACATGCTCTCGATGAGTTCACGAAAACTGCTTGCCCCGATCAATTCCAGATTAAATTTTTGATGGCGTGACATGATTTCCTGATTGTCATTGGCCTGCTCAAGAAGCTGTTGTAATTGTTCGCGTAAGTGATGATTTTCGGTAATCAGTTGTTCAATGGGTGGATGACTCTCCACCGCGCCTATCACCGGCTTAACTGTGCTATCTATGCTATCCATGCTATCCATGCTATTGAAGTTTCCTTCCAGGTACAATTCAAGCGAAATTTAAACGAAATTCAAGTAATACACTTCAAAAGGCTAATTCTGATGTAACTTCATCGCCGACTTGAAGATATCGACCAGCTCCTTTGATTAAAATAGTATTCATTCCGAATGTTGCCACTCCGTCAAGTAAGGCGTTGGCACGATAGCTTTGCAATATATCGACAGGATTGGGACCAATTTTTGCGGTAATTTGATCGACTGCCGGTATCGGGCAGCGGGCGCATGGCTTTACCGGTTTCAGGCAGATATCCGGTCCATCCTCGTCAGATCTGCCAATAATCAATAGCTGAGTGTATTCCTCTTCAAATGCAGTTATGCCATCGAGCACGATATTTGGTCTGAACCGGTTCATTGGAACCTCGGCTCTCCCTGATGCACGCAGTTTCAGATTGAGATCTTCCAACGATGCAACCGAGGTTAGCAGGAGTGGATAAGCATCTGAAAACAAGGTGGATACCACACGGTTTTCAATCCATGCCGGGCTAACCGGACGTGTTACCAACTCCATAAATCGTACCAGCCTGCATTCAACTCCGAGTAAGGTAGCAAACCAGGCGGCAGCGTTATCCCCGCAGTCATGTGCAAGCAGACGATCGTCCCAGATCTGTACTTCAACAGGTGCATACAAAGGATCTTGCTGGCCTGGCGACTTCGACAAAGACAGAGGCGGGATATCGGGAGCGTGCAACACCAAATTCTTGCCGCTGATTGATGGTCGAATTAGCGCCATCCCCGGATATTCACGCTGCGTTAAAAACTGACCATGTCTATCGACCACCATCCACTGGCGGTCGCCAACCCCTTCATGCGATAGCCCCGCTTCGGTGAGTAGCGCGGCCTGCAGCGACATACCAGCACAGGATTTAACGGGATATATAGTGAGCGCAGCGATAGTCGGCATGAAAGTATTGATCCAAATACATATATTTATTAATATGACAATATTGTAGCATGACTGGGAAGTGCCTAATGCAGGGAAATAGGGATGATCGGGATGGCGGAGCTAAAAGCACACTAGTTTATCTTATCGTGGATATGAGGTCAGGCCCGATGGGCGTGCTGATTTTTTTCGCAAGCAATGATCAATTTTCCGAACAGTTTGATGAAAACTGCTAACAATGATTCACTATTTGTCGTGTTGATCAGATTGCGATGAAGGCAGCAGCGAAACGAATTATTTTTTATCAGGATGAAAAATACAATTTGTGAGCGGTGCTGTTCTTCGACATCAGAAAACCGTTATTGGAAATAAAAAAGGCTCCATGCTGGAGCCTTTCATTTTTTGCGGCGTTTTTACTTAGCCAATGCTCGTTTAACGTTAGACCTTAAACCTTAAACCTTAAACCTTAAACCTTAAACCTTAAACGTTAAACAGGAAGTTCAATACGTCGCCATCTTTGACGACGTATTCCTTACCTTCAGCGCGCATCTTGCCTGCTTCCTTGGCTCCGGCTTCGCCCTTGAACTGGATGAAGTCCTCAAAGGCGATGGTCTGGGCGCGAATGAAGCCGCGTTCAAAATCGGTGTGAATCACACCGGCAGCCTGAGGGCCGGTATCGCCCACATGGATGGTCCAGGCGCGGACTTCCTTGACGCCGGCGGTGAAGTAGGTTTGCAGGCCTAAAAGCTTGTAGGCGGCGCGGATCAACCGATCCAGACCTGGTTCCTGCATACCCATGTCAGCGAGGAACTCCGCTTTATCGGCATCTTCCAAATCGGAAATTTCGGATTCGATCGAGGCGCAGATCGCGACGATAGGCGCGTTCTGTGATGCTGCGTAGGTAGTGAGCTGGTCGAGCAACGGATTGTTAATGAAACCGGTATCGGAAACATTGGCAACGTACATCGCCGGTTTGGCGGTAATCAGGCACAAAGGCTTGATGAGCAGCATTTCTTCTGCATCCAGACCTAGCGCACGGACAGGTGTTGCATCATTTAATGCCGGCATGATGCGTTCAAGCAGCTCTACCAGCTTGGCGGCATCCTTGTCGCCGGAACGCGATTTTTTGTGTTCGCGGTGAATGGCTTTCTCGACCGTACTCATGTCGGCTAATGCCAGCTCTGTCTGGATGACTTCGATGTCGTCGAGCGGACTGACCTTGCCTGCCACATGGATCACATTGTCGTCTTCAAAACAACGTACGACATTGACGATGGCGTCGGTTTCGCGGATGTGGGCGAGGAACTGGTTACCCAGGCCTTCACCTTTTGAGGCTCCTGCGACGAGACCGGCGATGTCGACGAATTCAACGATGGCGTTCTGGACGCGTTCTGGTTTGACGATGAGTGACAATTGCGCCAGACGTGGATCTGGTACTTCAACAACGCCAACGTTAGGCTCGATCGTGCAGAATGGATAGTTCTCTGCGGGGATGCCTGCTTTGGTCAGTGCATTGAAAAGGGTTGATTTGCCGACGTTAGGCAGGCCGACGATGCCGCATTGGAGACTCATGATGATCTTTGCTTAAATGTGTGGAGATGAAGGGATATCAATAACTGATTGTCTTGAAATTCCTTGATTAGCCCTCTATTTTACCGTAACTGGCAGCTAAGCTGATCTTTCTTAGTGACAGGCGCTGTAAAAAGATGACCAGGAGCACTGCAGCGATGGTTAATCCCATGACCAGTCCGATCCAAAAGCCGGCCGCTCCCATTGCTTGTTCCGGCCGCCATGGCAGCCATTCGGGCAGTATGCCCAGTCCTAGCGCGCAGCCCACAGGAAGTGCAAAGCCGTAAAAAGCCATCAGGTGAATCAGCATCGGTGTCCGGGTTACCTTGTAGCCGCGGATGGCGCAGGAGGCACTCACTTGGGTGGCGTCAGAGAGCTGGAAAATTGCGGCGAAAAGCAGCAAGGTAGCGGTCATTTCCTGCACAGCGGCATCCGAGGTATAAGCTGCCGCGATCTGGTGGCGGAAAATGGCAATGAAGGCTGCGGAGAGAATACTAAAGCCCAGTGACAGTCCGACGCCGACCAGCGAGATAAAACGCGCTTTGACGGCATCGCCTTCGCCCAGTGATTGTCCAACCCTGGTCGTGAGCGCGATACCGATACTGAGTGGCACCATGAAAACGAGGGATGAAAAATTAAGCGCAATCTGATTTGCCGAGACTGGCACGATGCCAAAACGCGCCACCAGCAAGCCGATGGCGGAAAAAGCGGATACTTCAGCAAAGTAGGTGACGCCGATGGGTAATCCGATACGCAGCATGGTACGTATTTCCTGCCAGTTCGGGACCTCGGTGTGGGTAAAGGGAAAAGTCTGGCGATATACCGGCGCGTGGTGCGTCCACCATACCATCGCAGCGAGCATCAGCCACAAGCCAAGTGCGGTCGCAACCGCACAACCGGTCGCCCCAAGTTGAGGAAAGCCCCAGTGACCATAAATGAGCAGCCAATTGACAACGACATTGAAGCTGAGTCCAAGAAGGGCGATCACCATAACCGGTTTAGTCTGGTTCAGGCTCGTTGTGTAGCTGTACAAGGCACGGTACATGGCAAAAGCGGGCATCCCGAAGCTGATGACGTGGACGAACTGCGCCGCCTTGGCATGGATTTCAGGATCAAGCTGAAGGTGATCAAACACCAG
>CANIFC010000266.1 GCA_947466695.1 Oxalobacteraceae bacterium
GTCAACCCTTGTAACTCTGCATACGCTGGCAGAGAAAGGGATAATGGAAACAGCGACCGTCAAAAAATTAATTGAAGCCTATACATTTTTACGCAATGTAGAACATCGGCTTCAATACCTTGAGGATGCCCAAACGCACACATTCCCAGCCAAGGAGGAAGATCAGCTCATCATCGCACGCATGATGAATTGCGATTCAACATCTCAATTACTGGGTCAGCTAGCGCCCTACCGAAAATTCGTAGCGGAACAATTTGATTTGATCTTCAAAGAAAAAGAAATTGAAAATTCTACAATTACTTCGACCATATCCGATCGCGACGATGAGGAATCAATTTCATTACATCTAGTTTCGCTCGGATTTGGAGAAACAGACGAAACAGTAAAACGACTCATTGCCACATGGAAATCTCCCAAAATGCAATCCTTGTCTGAAATAAATCGCGACAAGATGATCGCGCTCATCAACACCGCCCTGATCATGATTGCAAAACAATCCTCCGGACATTTACAAACACTCAATCGCTTGCTCGATTTTATGGAGGCAATCGCCCGACGTACAGCTTATCTGGCACTGCTCAAGGAGTATCCACATACACTGCAGCGCGTCGTGAGGATGATGGCAGCAAGCGACTGGGCTGCCAAGTTTCTTACCCGCCACCCAATCCTTCTTGATGAGCTGCTCGACGAGACAGTTTTACACCAACTTCCTGAATGGCAAGCTTTTTCCGAAGATCTCGAGCAACAGTTGACACATCACAAAGGAGATACCGAACGTCAAATGGACATCTTGCGCGATATGCACCATGCGCTCCTGTTCCGCTTTCTCGCCCAGGATCTGGAAAATTATCTCAGCGTAGAGCATCTGGCCGACGCACTGTCTAAACTTGCCGATATTATTGTCGCTTCAACGATTCAGGCAGTGTGGGAGACGATCACGACCAGACATTGCGATAAGCCGCAATTTGCTGTGATTGCCTACGGAAAACTTGGCGGAAAGGAATTGAGTTACGCATCAGATCTGGATATCATCTTTCTTTACGATGATAGCCACCCGGATGCGCCCGCTTCCTATGCGAAACTGGCGCAACGATTCATTACCTGGATGACGTCCCACACCTCCGCAGGAATTTTATTTGATATCGACGTCGCCTTACGCCCTGACGGCGCCAGCGGATTAATGGTGTCTTCTGTTACCTCATTTATTCGATATCAGGAAACATCTGCCTGGATTTGGGAGCATCAGGCGCTGACGCGCGCACGTTTTTGCGCTGGTTATCAGGCAATTGAAACACAATTTGAAGACACCAGGATTCGCATTCTTTCGCAAAAAAGAGAAGAAAACCAACTGAAGCTGGAAATTATCAACATGCGTAAAAAAATGCGCGAAGCACATGTTAACCGTTCAGATTTATTCGATTTAAAGCATGATTCCGGTGGCATGATCGATATTGAATTTATCGTTCAATTTTTAGTATTACGATATGCACACAACTATTCGGAGCTTACAGTGAACCGTGGCAATATTGCACTTCTCAACCGTTGCGGCGAGTTAGGGTTAATTGACCAAAAAATGGCATCAGAAACGGCAAATGCTTATAGAGTATTTCGTAAACTACAACATAATATTAGATTGCAGGGTAAAGAAAATGCATTGGTCAGCCATGAAAAAATAGCCAGCGAATTGCTGGCTACGCGTCGTCTATGGGATAAATTGTTTATTTTAACATAATAATATTGTCTCGTTTAGGCTTGCGGCTTCAAGGTCTCGAGCCATTTTCGAATGCGACCGGCATCTGCAAGTCTGGAATATTTCCCTTTAGAATCAAGAAACACCATCACAACGGCACGCCCCTCAATCATTGCCTGCATGACTAAACAGCGCCCTGCTTCAGAAATATATCCCGTTTTTTGTAAGCCGATTTCCCATCCTGGACTAGAAACCAATTTATTTGTTGTGGAATATTGCAAGGGCCTGCCATTTGGGTTCACAACATATTTAGAATCCGTTGAATACTCACGAATGACGGGGTGCAAGTAAGCGGCATTAATCAGTTTCACTAGATCACGTGCGCTTGCAACATTTTGGCTAGAAAGTCCGGAGGAATCAACGTAGCGGGTATCTGTCATCCCGAGTTGCTTTGCCTTGGCGTTCATGGCGGCCACAAATGCCGGTAATCCTCCTACGTAATTTCGACCTAACGCAGAAGCGGCCCGATTTTCAGAACTCATCAATGCAATATGCAGCATATCTGCCCGGGAAAGTTTTGCGCCGATCACTAAGCGTGATCCCGTTCCTTTCTCTCTATCCAGATCCTCTGTTGTTACCTCGATGATCTCACTCATATTCTGATTAGATTCAACCACAACCAGGCTCGTCATCAATTTGGTAATTGACGCAATCGGCAAGGAAACATGGGAATTTTTTTCGAATAGAACCTGAGAGCTTGACTGATCAACCACAAAAGCAACATTTGATTGAAGATCCAAGGGATCATCCGCATGTTTCAATCCAGCTATATCACCAGCAGAAAGTCGCTCAATCATCAGATGAGCCGGGATGACATGTTTTCCGTTAATGACTGCATATCGTTTTACTACCTTAGCAGAAGATAGCTTTATATGCACTTTTTTATGAACTATCTGCTTTTTAATAGTAGATTTATGAGCTTGCGTCGTCGCAGCGGCTACCAGCGATACAGGTAATATGGCGACTGTAAAAATGGCTAATATTTGACGGAAAAATTTCGCCATCAGTTGCTCCCTATACCAATATAAATAAACATATTTCAGTCTAGCAAAATTACAAAAATTGGCAAGATAATTAAGCAGCTTGACCAATATTTGAAACAAAAAATACGCTGAATAACGACTTTTCGATGTGTAGTGCCGCCAAATAAAAAAACGTACTTATTTATAGGAATATGCGCTATTCAGCATAAGCATGCAGATATTAAATAATTAATTAAAATGTCATTTCATCGTCATAATTAATCACCATAATAAAGTGACTTATCAATACGTTGATTTTTTTCGATAATACTATAGATAAAATTTTATTAACAATTTATCTTGACTTAAGCAGATTACGTCATAAAATAGTTATGTTGCAACGCACAAATAAGGCTAATATTTTTATCTTTTTTTAATTCCACATTTTCTGGAGAATTCTATGTTTTCAGTACCTGAACAGCTATCGACAGCAACAAAAGCAAATTTTGATTCTCAATTGGCGATCATGAATGCATTTGTAAAAAAAGCGTTTGAAGGAATGGAAAAGCTCGTTGAATTAAATATGACCGTTGTAAAAACTTCAATTGAAGAGTCTAGCAGTAATGCTCAACAATTAATGGCGGCAAAAGATCCTCAAGAGTTTTTTAATATGTCTGCGGCACAAGTACAGCCAACGGCAGAAAAAGCGTTGTCCTATGGACGTCATTTAACAAACATCATGAACAGCACACAAGTTGAATTAGCGCGTGCTACCGAAAAACAAATATCAGAATCAAATATTAAGGTAATGGCGCTGATTGAGGAAGTTACAAAAAATGCGCCAGCTGGCTCACAAAATGTCGTCGCTTTAGTAAAAACAGCCATCGGAAACGCCAATGCCAGCTATGAGCAATTAACAAAAACGACCAAGCAGGCAGTTGAAACAATGGAAGCGAACATGAGCAGCGCAGTCAATCAGATAACTCAGGCCACTGCAAAAGATTATCCGCGCAATGTAGTAAAAAAATAAAACATTAATAAATTTTAAATTAAAATGCCCGGCGTATGCAGGGCATTTTAATTTCATCTAAAACAACATCAAATTAAATCAAGCTTCACCTAAATAGGCAGCTTGTACTTTCGGATCGTCCAACATATCTTTTGCGTTTCCGCTCATGGTTATCAGTCCAGAGTCCATGACATAAGCGCGGTCGGCAGCTTGTAATGCAAGTTTTGCATTTTGCTCCACAAGTAAAATAGTGACTCCTTGGGCAGAAACCGTGCGTATTACTTCAAAAATTTTCTCTACCATAATGGGAGACAAACCCATGGATGGCTCATCAAGAAGAAGCAAGTTAGGATGACTCATCAATGCACGTGCCATTGCCAGCATCTGCTGCTCACCACCAGACAAAGTACCCGCCAGTTGCGCAGCCCGCTCTTTCAGGCGCGGAAAAACAGTAAACCATTTTTCAATATCAGAATTAATGGCCGCTTTATCATTTCTGGTGAAAGCACCCATCATCAGGTTTTCTTGGATAGTCATGCGAGTAAAGACACCCCGACCTTCCGGTACCATCGCAAGTTGATTATTTACCAAATGAAATGAACTCACTCCCTTAATTGACTTCCCGTTGTAAATTATTTCTCCCTCGACCTTGCAGTCCGGCAAGGTCGAGGTGATCGCTTTTAAAGTAGTAGTTTTTCCGGCGCCATTTGCTCCGATTAAA
Source organism: Oxalobacteraceae bacterium (assembly GCA_947466695.1). Taxonomy (GTDB): domain Bacteria; phylum Pseudomonadota; class Gammaproteobacteria; order Burkholderiales; family Burkholderiaceae_D; genus Undibacterium. The sequence goes on from CANIFC010000266.1 coordinate 4,443, forward strand.
GTAATTAATTCACCTTTGTTAACTTCCAGGTCTATCCCTTTAACCGCCTTAATTCCACCATATGCCACTTTAAGGTTATTTACCTTCAATACATTGTCAACCATTAGTGGCCACCTCCCAAATAAGCCTCAATCACGGCTGGATTTTTTTGTATGTCTGCAGGGACACCTTCTGCAATCGGTTTTCCATAATCAAGTACCGTGATCCGGTCACACAAGCCCATCATCAGCTTGACGTCATGCTCGATCAACAAAATTGTCTTACCTTCAGCCTTAATTTTTACCAA
>CANIFC010000267.1 GCA_947466695.1 Oxalobacteraceae bacterium
CGCATTGTTGGTGTCATGATTGAATCAAATCTAGTTGCAGGTCGCCAGGATCTGGTTCCTGGCAAAGCGCTGGTGTACGGACAATCGGTGACGGATGGCTGTATCGCCTGGGACGAGAGTATCAGCGTGCTGGAGGGCTTGGCCGAGGCGGTGAAGCAGCGTCGTTTGAAACAGTCAGAGTAATTTTATTAGTCCTTGCAACGAACAGAAGCTCATCGCAACGTAAGTAACTATCAAGTAACTATCAAGTAACTATTAGTAATTATTAACTAATTATTAAGTAACTTTTAAGCAATTGGTAGATCCAAATAAGTAATAATGATCTTAAAGAAGCAATTTAAAATCGCTTCTTTAAGATCATTTGTTCGCCATTTCTGGTCATTTCCATACGATTGAGAAAAGACATTCCCAGTAAGCTTGTCGGTAATCCTTCCTCAAGAATAGAAGCGTCTACCTGATTGAGTTCGATATCCCCGATCTTGATGGAATCGAGCCTGACGATATAGGTATTGACTATCCCATTGGCCGTACTGGCGCGGGACTTTTTGCCATTTTTATAATCAATACCCAAGCGCTTCGCCTCTGCCGCGGGTATTGCGATGAGGCTTGCGCCGGTATCCACCAGCATATCGAGCGAACTACCGCCATTGATCTGTCCCCTCGCGGTAAAGTGACCACGCGCGTCAGCCTGCAAAATAACGCTGGAATTTTTACTCGCTGCGGAACGGTGTACGTACTGTCCCAGAGTCAATATCTGGCGTTTGCCATTAACCTCAATGCTTGCAGTCTCCCGGTCGGCGGAAATTAGGCGGATACCTTCTACAATAGTGCTGCCAACCGTAAAGATCTTGGGTGCTTCGGCGTCGACTACCAGCACCGCCTTACCCGGAAACAGGCCGACCAAACCGATGTCAACAGCCTGAGCTGATGGCATCAGCAGCATCGACATGAAGACGGACACAATTTTTTTCATCCGGAAAAAAGGTGGAATTAATCGCGAAAATTATTAAATTCAAGCGGTAAATCCTTGATTTCCTTGCGCAGCAGTGCCATCGCATCTTGTAAATCGTCACGTTTTGCGCCTGTGATACGAACCGCATCACCTTGTATGCTAGCTTGCACTTTGAGTTTACTTTCCTTGACGGTCTTGACTATTTTTTTTGCATCGTCGCTCTCGATACCGTTCTTGATTTTAATGACCTGCTTGACCTTGTCACCACCAATTTTCTCAACTTTACCTTGATCGAGGAAGCGCACATCGACGCCACGCTTACCCATGGTTTGAGTCACTTCGATCATGATTTGCTCAAGATGAAATTCAGAGTCACCAAAAAGGACGACTTCGCGTTCTTTTTCCTTGAATTCAACTTTGGCACTGGTGCCTTTTAAATCAAAACGATTGGTCACCACTTTATTGGTTTGTACGATTGCATTTTTTACTTCGTCCATATTGGCTTCAGAGACGGTATCAAAAGAAGGCATGTTTATTCCCTGGTAATTTACATTAATTAAAACTTATGACCCTATTTTAACAAATGCCAGCCTGTACCTGACGCCTATTCGTCAAGATTTGACCATGAACATGATTGTTAAGCAGTGTTGGTCACTTTGCAGCGCTATTCGCGTCTATAATTTTGGCAATATGAATATGCCTCTTTCCGTACAAAAAAATATTTCTTTGCAGTCCTTGAATAGTTTTGGTATTGCAGCGCAAGCGCAGTTTTTTGTGCGCATCGACAATGCCGCACAATTATTCCAACTCAGGGATGATGCTGCGCTTGTCGCCTTGCCCAGACTGATACTCGGCGGTGGCAGTAACCTGGTGTTGTCCGACACTGTCAATGCGCTCGTGCTGCACATTGGTCTGACCGGAAAACAGATTGATTCCGAGGATGATCACTATGTCTATGTCAGCGCTGCTGCAGGCGAAAAATGGCATGATTTTGTCGTGTGGACGTTGCGGCAAGGCTTGGGGGGATTTGAAAATCTCTCGCTTATTCCCGGTACGGCAGGCGCTGCGCCGATACAAAATATAGGCGCTTACGGGGTCGAAATACAAGAGTACATCCACCATCTCACGGCTTTTGATTTTTTGACCGGTGAGATTGTCAGCCTGAGCAAGAGCGACTGTCAGTTTGCCTACCGGGACAGTATTTTCAAGCATGCCTATAAAGACCGCATGGTGATCCTGGAGGTTGTTTTTGCCTTACCCAAGGTCTGGAAGGCAAGGTTGAATTACGGTGATGTTGCGCATCTTTTGGCGGACAGAGGAATCACACAGCCGTCCCCAACAGACGTTAGCGATGCCATTATTAAGATCAGGCAAAGTAAATTACCGGATCCGGCAGTCATCGGTAACGCCGGAAGTTTTTTTAAAAATCCGGTTGTGACTAAAGAGCTGCGTGACCGCCTGCTTGCCAGTTATCCCGATGCCGTGAACTACGTCCAGACTGATGGCCTGTACAAGCTTGCAGCGGGTTGGCTGATAGAGCAGTGTGGCTGGAAAGGGCAGTCGCTTGGACGTGCCGGGGTCTACTCCAAACAGGCGCTGGTGCTGGTCAATCTTGGAGGTGCGACGGGGGCTGATGTGCGCAATTTGGCGCAGCGCATCCAGGGCGATGTGTTGCAGAAATTCAATGTTATTTTAGAAGTGGAACCAGTTTTTTTCTGAACCATTTCTCGTTAAAATTGAAAATTGACTCCTGCACAAATTGACGTTCCCTCGATATGAAGGTGAAGTCAGTACGCCTTGTTATAAAATCTTATTTTTTTGAACTTTAAATCAATAGTGCATTCCTGCACAGGAATGTTCATCCAGACTCGCTTATGAAACTCGCTACACTCAAAGATGGATCCCGCGATGGCCAATTGGCTGTCGTTTCACGTGACCTGAAAACAGCGCAGATGGCAGATGGTATTGCCGCCACCATGCAACGTGCACTCGATGACTGGGACTTCATCGCTCCGCAATTACTGGACGTGTATGAGCGTTTAAACGCCGGCAAGGGGAGTAACGCCTTTGACTTTGATCCGGCCCGATGTATGTCTCCCTTGCCCCGTGCCTTTCAATGGGCTGATGGTTCTGCCTATGTCAATCATGTCGAGCTGGTGCGCAAGGCGCGTAACGCTGAGATGCCCGGCAGTTTCTGGCATGATCCCCTGATGTATCAGGGCGGTAGCGATGATTTCATTGGCCCCATGGATGACATTGAATTGATGTCGGAAGAGTGGGGTATCGATTTTGAAAGCGAAGTCGCTGTGATTGTCGGAGACGTGCCGATGGGAGTGAGGGTACAACATGCTTCGCAGCACATACGCTTGCTGATGCTGGTCAATGATGTCTCGCTGCGCAACCTGATTCCAGCCGAGTTAGCGAAAGGTTTTGGTTTCTTTCAAGCCAAGCCGGCCAGCAGTTTTTCTCCTGTTGCCGTCACTCCTGATGAGCTCGGTGAGTCCTGGAAAGAGGGAAAGGTACATTTGGCGCTGCGCTCAACCTGGAACAAGGTCTTGGTGGGGCAACCCAATGCCGGCGTGGATATGGTCTTTTCGTTTCCCCAGCTCATCACCCATTTGTGCAAGACCCGCTCCGCCCGCAGTGGCACCATTATCGGTTCTGGTACCGTGTCAAACAAGGACAGCAAGAAAGGCTTTAGCTGTATTGCGGAAAAGCGGGCATTGGAAACGATTGCCAAAGGTGCCGCAACTACGGGCTTCATGAAGTTTGGTGACACGATCCGGATTGAAATGCTGGACAAGAGTGGCAAGTCGATTTTTGGTGCGATCGACCAAAGTATCGTTGAATATCATAGCAAATAGCGTCAGGCTGTGTGCCCGTCCGGTAGTTTGCTTTTAATGACCCGTCACAGTTCCGGTAACGGATCCCGGTAACGGCATTGATACCGGGCTAGTACACATTAATAAGATGATATCTTTATTGACGGCCGAGCTGAAAGAAAATGTTGCGTGCGCCATTGGTGCCAACGGCGAATCCGAGATAAATCGGGCCGATAAAGCTGTTAAATCCGGCGAACAGGCTGGCACTTTTTCTCAGCGTGCTAAAGCTAAGGTCTTTGGACCGGTCGGCGACATTGCCGGCCTCAAGCGAGGTCCCTAAAAACAAGCTTTGTCCGGCGAGGTCAAATTTTACGGCACGCAGCAAGTAGGTGAAACTTCCATAGACCAGGTAATTGCCGGTGAACTGATCCGGTTGATAGGCCGATAACTGCTGGAATCCTCCTAGCGAAGAACCAATGCCGCGTATTTCGGTGCCGGACTGAAACAGGCCTGCGCCCTTCAGCCTGAGATTGATGCTGTGGTCGCGGATACTGGTGGCCCAGATTCCGTCAAACGAAAATTCCTGATAATTTGCATAGGTTTTATTGATTCCGAAAAACAGGCTACTGTCGAGCTTGTAGCCGTCGCGCGGAAACGTCGGGTCACTGAGCTGGTCAATGACGATAGCTGTTTTCAGGCCGACTTGCTGTAAAACCCCGCCAGGCAAGCTGACAGCAGAGGTTTCTCCATCCGCAGAAGTTGTCAGCATGCCGCCCAGTTTAGGCAGCACCTGGTAACGATTGGCCGCGATGCCCACTCTTGCTTCCCCAAGATTATTTTGCCGGCCCAAGGGAAAACCAAAATCAAGCCCGATTTGTTGGCGCCGGTAATCGTATTCGGCAACCCGGGTATCCTGGTTATAGAGATTGCGGGTAGAGTTTTGCCATTCTGCA
>CANIFC010000268.1 GCA_947466695.1 Oxalobacteraceae bacterium
CAGATCAGGTTGAGATGCTTTTTTTGCGCTTCGCTGAACTGGGTAATCTCAAATTGAATCAGCAGCTGATTGAGGATGTTGCGGTGCAAGACATCGAGTTTTTTCCAGCCAAGTTCGCCGTCCATGACCGCTTGCATTGCCGGTGCATAGCCTGCCCGCCAGGCTTGCGCAAAGGTGGCTCCATCCACGTTCAGGTCCAACGCATCTACTTCGCGGGCAATGCTGCCATGCCAGTCGACGACGGTGCCGAATATATCAAAAGCGAGGACGTTGATCTCTGCCGGTTCTTTGTTCATGGTCTTGGTATCCGTTTTGTTGGGCGATTAGTGTGCAGATTTTACAGGGAGAAAACAAAGGTGAAGTAAAAAACGCTTACTCTGCGTGCGATAATGGCAACGGCATTGTGCCAGCCAAACTTTACTTTACTTAACTTATCTTTGCATGCCACTTGTAAGCCTCACGACCCCGGCTGTTGGTTCCTATCAGGTGTCTCGATCAGATCGACGCCTGATTATCGCCGTGCTGTTGTCCATTCTAGTGCATGCGCTGGTCTTGTCCTTGCAATTTGGCGTTCCCGGCTTGGGCTTGCCGGGGATGGAGCTGCCCTGGCGCGAGCGCCGGGCCGAGCTTGAGCCAATCCGCCTGCAACTCCAGATTGCAGCCCCGCAGGAAGCACCGGGGACATCACCATCACCATCACCATCACCATCACCATCACCATCACCATCACCATCACCATCATTACCTTTACCGATGACATCTGCGCCCGTGCCTCAAGACGCAACTGGTTTACGTACGCCACCGACCTTGTCGACGGCCGGCAGTGGCATGCAGATGCTTACTCCCGCTGCTAAACGCACCCCTGCAGCGGTACCCCCCGTGACTCCGCCAGCGATCAGGAAAAGGGATCACCCGCGATCGTACGAGACAAAGCCTCCCGTTTCTCCGGCACCTCCGGTTTCGGTGATGCCAGTACCCGCCAGAGCAATTGAGAACCCCGTGCGTGTTATTGCGCAAGACCTGTATCGTGACGATCATTTTGTAGTGCCGATGCCGAGCCCGGAAGAGCCTGAGCGTCCGGTCGCCGTAGATTCGCTCGCCCAGTCAGTTGAAAATACCCACTTGCAGCCAGAACTACAGAGCGAAAAAACGGTGGAAAATAAAGAGCAGGAAAAATTGGCTGAGCAGCATCTGGAGCAAGCGCAAACGCAGGAGCGGCAACTGCAGCGACAACTGCAGCGACAACAAGCGGCAGTTCTGGAGGCGACGCGTGTAGAGCAGCTCCGGCAGCGCGAGTTACAAGTCGCAGAACGTCAGATGTCACTCGATCTGGAGCGTCGTCAACAGGCGGAGGCTCAGGAAAAACAGCAGATAGAACGGCAAGCGCAATTAGAGGCGACGATCCTGCAAAAACAGCTTGATGCGCTCGCTGAGAAACACAAGGCGGACGAGTTGCAGACGCTGAAAAAAGCGCAGGAACTACAGGCGCAAAAGCTTGCAGAGCAAAAGATAGCAGAGCAAAAGATGGCAGAGCAAAAGATAGCAGAGCAAAAGATAGCAGAGCAAAAGATAGCAGAGCAAAAGATGGCTGAACAACGCCTGGTGCAGCAAAAAGAAGCCGCGCAAAGAGAGACTGAACGTCAAAATTTACTCAATACCGCTGCTGCGAGTCAGCGTGTTGCGGCCGCAACTGACGCTAGCCGGGGATCTTCTGAGCTGTCCAGTGATGTTTTCAGCAGCGGTCTCACCAGCCCTGCCAAAGATCCACTGCGTGGTGTTGATCTGTTGCGTGGTACGCCGCCGGTACCGGTCAAGACCAGGGCGGAACAGGATGAAAGATCGCGCAGGCGCAGCATTTTCGGCAGCATCGAAAGAGACATTCCCTTGCGGATGTACGTCGATAGCTGGAGGCAAAAAATCGAGCGTAACGGTAATCTCAACTACTCGCAACTGGCCAAAGACAAAGCCCGCGGTGATCCTGTGGTGCTGGTTGCCTTACGCAGCAATGGCAGTGTGGAGGAGGTGACCATTATCCGATCGAGTGGCCGCGTCGATCTTGATGAGGCGGTCCGGCGGATTATCCGCTTCAATGCCCCGTATGCTGCGTTTCCTCCGAATATTGCCGCCACTTATGATGTCATTGAAATCCGGCGGGTCTGGAATTTTGATGAAACCTTAAAAATACTTGAAGAGATGCGCTAAGGTGAGTGATCAGATCGCGCCAGTTTTCTCTACCCGGCGGCTAGTGTGTCCGCGTTGTCTGCGGCCACGCATCAGCTGTATTTGCCACTGGATGGTAGCGACTTGGCCGCTGGTCGAGGTGCTTATCTTGCAGCATCCGCTGGAAGTGCAGCAGGCCAAAGGCAGTGCGCGACTGCTGCACCTGAGCCTCAATGGCAGCCGTTTGCTGACCGGAGAAATCTTCGATAACGCGTATCTGGAACGCGAACTGTATAGCGGCGGTAAAACACCGGTATTGCTGTATCCCGAAAATCCTGTTGCCGCAGGTTTGCTGCACTCGCCGCCAGCACTGACGCCAGATATCCTGACTCACCCAGAACAACTTCGCCTGGTCGTGCTCGACGGAACGTGGCGCAAAAGCCGCAAGATGCTGTATCAAAACCGGCTGCTGCAAGAATTGCCGCGGCTACCGTTGAGCGATATGCCGGCGTCCCACTACCGCATACGCAAAGCCCACAAACCCGACCAGTTGTCGACGCTGGAAGCGAGCTGCCAAGCGCTGATACAGCTGGAAGGTAATGCTGAAAAATACCAGCCCTTGCTGAACGCTTTTGATGGTTTCATCGACCAGCAGCTCAGTTTTCTGGCGACTGCCACACCTGAACAATGAGACTGAAAAAATACGCTCTGGTGCTACCAACGCGCCTAGTTGAGGACAGCAGAGGCTTCGCTACGCAGCACGCAATTTTTGCCGTCTTGTTTGCCGGCATACATGGCGGCATCGGCCCGTTTGAGTAAGCTTAAGGTATCGCGGCCATCGAGCGGTGCGAGCGCGTAGCCGATGGTCAGGCCAATCTTGCAGGTCTGTTCTGACAAGATAAATGCATAGCTAAATGCCTGTAGCAGTTTGTCGCCTATCTCCCTGGCTTGTTCTGCGCTATCGAGTCCGCTCGACATCACAACAAACTCGTCTCCACCAAGCCGGGAAACCAGGTCGCGGCTACGCAAACAGCCTTTCAGCCTGGCTGCGACGGCAATGAGTAACTCGTCACCGGTATCATGACCATACTGATCGTTGACTTGCTTAAACCCATCGAGATCAAGCATGTAAATGGCGAGAATATTGTCAGCACTCGTCTCTTTGATTGCCGTTGTAATAGTCGCGTTCAGGCTGCGGCGGTTGGGTAATCCGGTCAGCGGATCGCTGTGTGCCATGCTATGCATGGTGTCACGCTCATGCGTTGCATGATTCACCGCAGTTTGTAAGTCGACGCTGCGTAAGCCCAGCACGCGCATGAATACCAGCATGTCAAAGGTGGCACCAAACTGGAAGGAATGCATGGTCCAGAAATTGGCTGGAAGGTGTCCCTTGATGACCTCGATCATGATCGCTGTGGTAATAAAATAGACCGTCCAGGCTACTAAAAAATAAGCGCCGACTGCATCCCCCTTCCTTGCGCGCTTGATTGCGCCTGGGGTGCCAAGAATAGTCGGGAGCAGGCCGATGGTGCTGACAATGGCGGTGACCGTATGAATATCTATCCAGTCAAGGCAGAAGCACAAAGCGAAAAAGAGCACGACGCCGGCGCCGAGTTTCATTAATTTGCCTAACCAGAGCGGCAGTTCGGGTCCTGCCAGAACTTGCTCAATAAATAAAAACGTTCCTGCAATGGCCATCAGGGCAGATACGCCACCGATATGGGTCTCCATCCAGAAGTTTTCGAACCAGACATACTGCGCGCCGACGCCAAATTGCAACAAGGAGAACAGCAAGCCCCCTAAAATGAGCAAGGCATATTTAACAAAGAGCGGATCCCTGAGGCTGATCCATTGGGTCAGGCTGTAGATCAGCAGGCACAGCGCCAGTCCGGTGAGCAGCCCCTGCAGCATTTGTTCGTTCAAGGATTTGGCGTGGAATGCGGAATGTGAATTGAGTGTGATCGGCAAGATCATGGAGCCAACGTTTTCGACCCGTAAAAACAAGTCATACTGTTCGCCAGCGATCAGCGCCAACTCTTCCGAGTGAACCCTGCCTTTGATACTTCGCTCTTCACGTGCTTGTAAATTGCCTAAAGTGGCTTTCTGCACAATGACTTTTTTGTTGACCAGGTACATATCAATACGGTTAATGACCGCATAGTCAATGTCGAGCACCCAGTCGGCGTCATTTTTCCCCGATAAGCTAAGCGGAATGTGTAGCCAGACGGCATCCTTGCGCATGCCCAGCGTGTTATCAGCCAATTGCGGCGGGGTGAAACTGCCGGTTAATGTCATGACCTCGGCAATGGTCATTTTTTTATCCGGGTCCGGCAGTATGGTCACTGCCGGCCAGACTTCCACCCTCGGATGCGTATCGCTCAAACTAATTGTCGCTGGCGCGGCGATCGCTGATATGGGTAAGAGGCCCAATAAGTTGACCAGAAGCAGAAGATGAAGGAATCGCATCCATCTGGCGGGAGGCCAGAAAATAATCTGTGAATAAGATGGTGTAATCGTCATTTAATTAGTATTAAATGACATACAAAAACATGCTTTTTTGGGCG
>CANIFC010000269.1 GCA_947466695.1 Oxalobacteraceae bacterium
ACGTCTCCTTTTGGTAACGGCGGCCAAAATCCCGAAGGCATACGCATCGGCGGCAAAGGCGGCAGCCGCACCGCAGTCAAGGTATGGGAAGCGCGATCCTACAAGGATTATGATGCCGACCGGGAATTAGGCACCCGCAACATCAAGCTGGCATTACGACGTTTGCGCAAATTTGCGCGTCAGGGTGCGCAAGATGAACTGGCACTGGAGGCAACAATCCAGGCTACGGCCAATAATGCGGGTTTCCTTGATATCAAGATGCAGGCCGAACGCAAGAACAATATCAAGGTGCTCATGCTGCTCGATGTGGGCGGCACCATGGACGACCATGTCGCACGTATGGAAGAATTGTTTTCAGCGGCAAAAACGGAATTCAAGAACATGGAGTTCTTCTACTTTCATAACTGTGTGTATGACTACCTGTGGAAAAACAACCACCGCCGTCACGCTGAAAAATCACCGACATGGGATGTGCTGCGCAAATATCCGGCCGACACCAAGGTGATTTTTGTCGGCGATGCGACCATGAGTCCTTACGAAATTCTCCAGCCTGGCGGCTCGGTGGAATACAACAATGAGGAAGCAGGGGCGACATGGCTGCAGCGTTTCACATCGAGCTTTCCTAAATTTATCTGGCTCAATCCTGAACCGGAAGGATTGTGGCAATATAGACAATCAGTTTCCGTCATTAAGCAGATCATGAATGACCGTATGTTTCCCGTTACCATCGAAGGTCTGGAACGCGGCATGCGCATACTCAGCAAATAAAGTAGGCACAAACATGAATTCCACTGTATAAAAAGCCAGCAATTACAGCTACAATAGTTGAATTGAGCCTATTGTTTTCGATTTCAAAGCCATTTGGCAAGGATTGCAATGGCTTCTGACGCCGTCTCAGCCAATAAAATCTTACTCACCGATCTTACTCACCGATCTTATCCCTACTTACTGCACCAAACTCACTGCATGGCCACTAAAAAAAATTCTCCTCCATCCGACTATAGCGAAGCATCCATCCGTGTCCTGAAAGGACTCGAACCGGTCAAGCAAAGGCCGGGTATGTACACCCGTACTGAAAATCCGCTCCACATCATCCAGGAAGTGATCGACAATGCGTCCGATGAAGCGCTGGGTGGCTACTGCAAAAACATGCTCGTTATGGTTAACGCCGACAGCAGTATCACGGTAGAAGATGACGGCCGCGGCATTCCAGTCGGCTTGCACCCGGAAGAACAAGTGCCAACCGTCGAGATCGTCTTTACCCGCTTGCATGCAGGCGGAAAATTTGACAAGGGATCAGGCGGCGCGTACGCCTTTTCAGGCGGCTTGCACGGGGTCGGCGTTTCGGTCACCAATGCACTCTCAAAACGTCTGGAAATCACGGTATGGCGGGAGGCGGGCGTCCATAAACTGGCATTCGCCGACGGTGATGTGATCGAGCCGCTGAGTAGCGAACCCCTCGCCCGCGTTGAGAAAAAAAGTGGAACACGCGTCACTATCTGGCCCGATCCCAAATACTTTGATTCCCCCACTATTTCTTACACAGAACTGCAGCGTCTGCTGCGTTCGAAGGCGGTCTTGCTGCCAGGCGTCAAGGTCACGCTGAGCAGCGTAAAAACAGGTGAGAGCCAGACCTGGCAATATGACCAGGGCTTGCGTGGTTATCTCACGGAAGCCCTGGCGCAGTCATCGCACGGCGAACCCTTGATACCCTTATTTGAAGGCGAACAATTCTCCAATGGCGAAACCGATGGTTTTGCCGAGGGTGAAGGTGCCTCCTGGGTCGTGGCATGGACCGAGGAAGGCGCGGTCGTCCGCGAGTCCTTTGTCAACCTCATTCCGACTACCGCAGGCGGCACGCATGAATCAGGGCTACGCGAAGGCTTGTTTGGTGCCGTGAAGAGTTTTATAGAAATGCATTCGCTCTTGCCCAAAGGGGTCAAGTTACTGCCTGACGACGTCTTTGCACGCGTCTCCTTTGTGCTCTCGGCCAAGGTACTCGATCCACAGTTTCAAGGCCAGATCAAGGAACGTCTCAACTCGCGTGATGCCGTCAAGCTGGTGTCGGCTTTCACCAAGCCACGACTGGAACTATGGCTCAATTCGCATGTGGACTACGGTAAAAAACTTGCTGAACTGGTCATTAAACAAGCGCAATCGCGCCTGCGTTCACTTCAAAAAGTAGAAAAGAGAAAATCCTCCGGCGTGGCGGTGTTGCCAGGCAAGCTCACCGATTGTGAATCGAGCGACATCACACGCAATGAACTGTTTCTGGTCGAGGGCGACTCTGCCGGAGGCTCGGCCAAAATGGGCCGCGACAAAGAGTTTCAGGCCATTCTGCCCTTGCGCGGAAAGGTCCTCAATTCCTGGGAGTCAGACCGTGACCGGCTGTTTGCCAACAATGAAATTCATGATATTGCGGTCGCAATCGGCGTTGACCCGCATGGAATTAAAGACAACCCCGATATTTCCAACCTGCGTTACGGAAAAATCTGCATCCTTTCAGATGCTGACGTTGATGGCTCACACATTCAGGTTCTGCTGTTGACGCTGTTTTTCAAGCACTTCCCGCAGCTCATTGCGCGCGGACACATCTGTGTTGCCCGCCCGCCCCTGTTTCGGGTTGATGCACCAGCCCGTGGCAAAAAACTGGCACAAAAAATCTATGCCTTGGACCAGGGTGAACTGACGGCGATTGAAGATAAATTACGCAAAGATGGCATCAAGGACGGCGCCTGGACAATTTCACGCTTCAAAGGATTAGGTGAAATGAATGCGGTGCAATTATGGGAAACCACGATGAACCCCGACACCCGCCGCCTGTTGCCGGTAGCGCTGGGTGAATTTGACCAGGACTTCTCGGAAGCGCGTTTTAACATGCTGATGGGAAAAGGCGAGGCGGCAGCGCGACGCGCCTGGCTGGAAGAACATGGCAATGAAGTCGAAGCGGACATCTAAAAACGCAGGGTTGGCATTACAGGCTCAAGCCGGGATACCAAAAAATTTAATGCGTAAAAAATGAGAATGAGAATGGCTTAAAGAGAAATTCAAAAATAAAGCCCGGTAATAGTCATGATGGCGATGAAGGTGACGGCGATGGTGATGCTTGTTGCTTCAAAACGCCCAATCAGCCTGAAACACCATTCCGATACCCGGCTCACCCTTTGTAGTTTCAGCCTTTTAACATCACCCTGTGGTGATGCCATTTACCCACATATCCTCTCGAACAAAGTAAAGAATTATGACTGATCAAGCCAATTTATTTGAAGATGCTGCCGATGGCGGCGATGGCAGCGACGCCGGAGAAACACTGACTCTGGCCAGTTTTGCCGAGCGCGCCTATCTTGACTACGCCATCTCGGTAGTCAAGGGCCGTGCCCTGCCCGACGTCTGCGATGGTCAAAAACCGGTGCAACGCCGTATCCTGTTCTCCATGAATGAACTCGGGCTCAACTCTGCTGCCAAACCACGCAAGTCAGCCACAGTCGTTGGTGATGTTTTGGGTAAATTGCATCCCCATGGTGACCAGTCGGTGTATGACGCCATGGTGCGAATGGCGCAAAATTTTTCACTGCGTTATCCCCTGATTGACGGTCAGGGTAATTTCGGTTCGCGCGATGGTGATGGCGCTGCGGCGATGCGTTATACCGAAGCCCGCCTGACGCCGATTTCCAAATTGCTGCTCGATGAAATCAATCTCGGCACGGTCGACTTCCAGCCTAACTATGATGGTTCCTATGAAGAACCAACCTTGTTGCCAGGCCGTTTGCCCTTTGTGCTGCTCAATGGCGCCTCCGGGATTGCGGTAGGAATGGCAACAGAAATTCCCTCGCATAACCTGACCGAAGTGGCAAAAGCGGCCGTTGCACTGATCCGTAATCCGGCACTCAAACACAGCGAATTGATGGCACTGATACCCGGTCCCGATTTTCCAGGTGGCGGCCAGATTATTACACCGGCATTGGCAATTTCCGATATTTATGTTCATGGCCGCGGCAGCATGAAGGTCCGGGCGTGCTGGAAAATAGAGGAGCTGGCACGCGGGCAATGGCAGGCGGTGATTACCGAACTGCCGCCTGGCACCTCGTCGCAAAAAATTCTTGAAGAGATTGAGGAAATTACCAATCCAAAAATCAAGATGGGAAAAAAATCGCTGTCCCCTGAACAGGTCAGCCTCAAGCAGGTGATTCTTTCCCTGCTCGACCGGGTGCGCGATGAATCTGGTAAAGATGCCCCGGTACGCCTGGTACTTGAGCCAAAGTCGAAAAATCAGGATCAGGCAGAGTTCATGCAGATGCTGCTGGCGCATACTTCGCTGGAAACTTCCTCATCGATGAATCTGGTCATGATCGGCGGCGACGGACGTCCGCGGCAAAAAGGCCTGCTGGAGATTTTGACCGAATGGATTACGTTCCGCTTCGCGACCGTCACCAGACGCACCCAATTCAAGCTCAAGAAAGTCGATGACCGTATTCATATACTGGAAGGCCGGGTAGCGGTTTTACTCAATATCGATAAAGTCATCAAGATTATCCGCGAGGCCGATGAGCCCAAACCGGCGCTGATGCAAGCGTTTCATCTTTCTGACCGCCAGGCCGAAGACATCCTTGAAATTCGCTTGCGCCAGCTGGCGCGGCTAGAGGCGATCAAGATTGAACAGGAACTGGCGGAACTTCGCAGCGAAAAAACCGGTTTGCAGGAATTACTGAACGATCCTGGTGC
>CANIFC010000270.1 GCA_947466695.1 Oxalobacteraceae bacterium
AAGACTTACTACGCGCTGATGACATTTTCAAAGGGGAAGCATCCGTTGTTTTTGCAAGCATCCGCCGTCAGCTCAGTCATGCGCAGAACACCGTGGGCGCCGGTGTCTTTTGTATTTTTTTCTCACGCTCTGAAACAGGCGTCAGGATTTCAATTTTACAACATATTACGAAACACACCTTGAAAATCACCCAAACACCCATACTTCTAAGCAGCCAAGTACAACTAGTGTACTTTTTTCATTAAACGTTCTCTTTCTTTTGAGGCAAATATGTCAGAAAAACAAACCCTGGGCTTTCAAGCCGAAGTCTCGCAATTATTGCAACTGATGATTCACTCTTTGTATTCCAACAAAGAAATCTTCTTGCGTGAATTGATTTCAAACGCTTCCGATGCTGCCGATAAATTGCGCTTTGAAGCGATCAACGACGCCAGCTTATTTGAAAACGACTCTGATTTGAAGATCACGGTAAGTTTCGACAAAGAGGCACGCACCATCACCATTGCCGACAACGGCATCGGGATGACACGCGACGAGGCGATCCTGCACCTTGGTACCATTGCCAAATCAGGCACCAAAGAATTTTTCGGAAAATTATCCGGCGACCAGCAAAAAGATGCTGCTATGATCGGCCAGTTTGGCGTTGGTTTCTATTCCGGCTTTATTGTCGCTGACAAGCTGACGGTCGAAACCCGCCGTGCCGGTGTCAAGGCAAGCGAAGCGGTGCGCTGGGAATCGACCGGTGCCGGCGATTTCAGCGTCGAGTCGATTGTCAAGGCCGACCGCGGTACCGCGATCACCTTGCACCTGCGCGAAGGCGAAGATGATTTCCTGTCCGCCTGGAAATTGAAGTCTGTCATCCGCACTTATTCCGACCATATCTCCCTGCCGATCATGATGCAGAAGGAAGAGTGGGATGAAGAGAAAAAAGAACAGGTCCTGCGCGATGAACTCGAAACAGTCAACCAGGCCAGCGCCTTGTGGGCACGCAACAAGAACGACATTACGCCAGAACAGTACGAAGAGTTCTACAAGCACATTTCGCATGACTACACCGCTCCGCTGACGCATACCCACAATCGCGTAGAAGGCCGCAGTGAATACACACAGCTGCTGTACATTCCAACGCGTGCACCGTTTGACATGTGGGACCGCAACAAGCGTGGCGGCATCAAGCTCTACGTCAAACGCGTGTTCATCATGGACGACGCTGAACAACTGATGCCGGTCTACCTGCGCTTTGTCAAAGGGATCATCGACACCAACGATCTGCCGCTCAACGTCTCGCGTGAAATCCTGCAGGAATCACGTGATATCAAGGCGATCCGCGAAGGCTCGACCAAACGCGTGCTGGGCATGCTCGAAGAGTTGGCCAATGCCGAAGGTGAAGACGATTCACAGGCCAAGAAAGACAAATACGCCAGTTTCTGGACCGAATTTGGCCAGGTGTTTAAAGAAGGTATCGGTGAAGATGCCGGCAACAAGGAGCGCATCGCCAAACTGCTGCGTTTTGCCTCGACACACAACGACAACGACGCGCAGACAGTTTCTCTGGCCGACTACCTGAGTCGTGCCAAAGAAGGTCAGGACAAGATTTACTTCGTCACTGCCGATAGCTATATCGCTGCCAAGAACAGTCCGCATCTGGAAATTTTCCGCAAGAAAGGCGTCGAAGTCCTGTTGCTCACTGACCGCGTTGACGAATGGATGCTCTCTTTCCTGACTGAATTTGAAGGCAAGGAACTGACCTCAGTTGCCAAGGGCGATCTCGACCTGGGCAAACTGGAAGATGAAGCCGAGAAAAAACAGCACGTGGAAACCGAGACCGAGTTCAAGGATCTGGTTGAGAAAATGAAAACCGCACTGGCTGATAAAGCCAAGGATGTGCGAGTGACCTTTCGCCTGACCGACTCTCCTGCCTGCCTGGTCGCCGATGACAATGAACTGTCGGGTAACCTGATGCGCATGCTCAAGGCAGCAGGACAGTCTGCACCGGAATCGAAACCTATTTTGGAAATTAATCCAGACCATCCCCTGGTGCAAAAACTGAAATACGAAGAGGCAAAATTTGCCGACTGGTCACACATCCTGTTTGACCAGGCCATGCTGGCAGAAGGCGGTTCATTAGTTGACCCGGCCAGTTTCGTGAAACGCCTCAACGACATGCTGCTCAACGTCAAAGCGTAACATCTGGCGCATCATTCAACGGTGCGCCCCGCACGACCATGACCCAATAAAAAACCCACCTGCATGCGTACATCAGGTGGGTTTTTTATATTTTTTTATATTGTGTGTCTAAAAAGGGAACCGGACTCTCACCCGACTGGAAATGTCGGCCCGGGTGACGCTGCATTTTTTGCTTTCCATGCGCTCTATTTTAGCCTCCGGTTGCAAGTAAAGACTTGCGAAAAATTATTTACTCCGCTTTGAGACGTATAACGCCCTATCGGCCTGAGCCAGCAATGAGGCCATGGAATTGCCGGGATCTGCCCCGGTTGCCATGCCGATGGAAATACTCACACTGACGACATCACCGCTTAACAGCTGAATTGGCGCACTCACCGCACTGACGATACGCCTGGCCAGCAATGGCGCCGAGTCGCTGGTACTTTGACGCAATAACACACCAAACTCGTCACCACTAAAACGCGCCAGTAAATCTTCAGTACGCATTTGCTTTTGCATGCGCAGAGCGACCTCTCGCAAGACTTCGTCCCCGGCAGCATGCCCGAACCTGTCATTCACTTTTTTAAAATCATTTAAATCCATGTAAAACAAGGTGACCGGTTCATTAGTACGCAGTGAATGGGTGATTTCAGCACTGAGCGCACGCTCAAACTGTGCCCGGTTCGCAAGGCCAGTCAAATAATCCGTCATGGCTAGCTGTCCGAGTAAAATCGTCTGATGCCGATTTTCAATAGCAGTGATCACAAGTGCCGACAAATCGCGCAACAGCGTGCGCTGAAGATCATTAAACTCGCGCGGCTGCGTATCTGCCACTGCAATAGTGCCCAGTACATAACCGTGGCGATCTATCAAGGGCGCGCCGGCATAAAAACGCAGATAAGGCGCTTGCGTGACGAGCGGGTTTTCACTGAATCGGGCATCCTGCTGCAGGTCGTTGACGACAAGAGGCTCATCGGGACGCATGATCGTGTACGCACAAAAGGCAATCTGCCGGTCGAGTTGCGGAACTCCCAGACCAATTTGTGACTTGAACCATAACCGGTCGGCCTCCATCAAGCCGATGACCGCGGCAGGCGTGTCGATGGCGTGCATCGCGACCCGCGCCAGAATATCAAAATTCATTTCAGCAGGCGTATCGATGATGTCATACGAACGGACTGCGCGCAGGCGCTGCAATTCGTTTTCAGGTACCGGACACTGCGTGAGTAGTTCGGCCGTCATTGCGGATATGCTGAAAAAACGAGATCACTGCCGGCGATAAAAAGACCATTTGCAATTTTCATAGATACCTAACTCCCTGTTTTGTAATTTAAAATTACTTTGTAGCATTATTATAACTTCTATTATAAAGCCGGTACCTTAAGCAATCTTAAGCAACCCTACACAAGGTTAAAAGAGCAAAAGCCTATGGAGTCGCCTCCCCTGAAAGACAACAGTTCCATAAAGATAATAAATATTGTACATCAATCAATCTGTCTGACTATTTTTTATACAAAAATGGCTGTGTTGCATCTAACAGGCACCACAGTTCGACGAACCTAATCGACGAGTCGCCTGTGCTGGCGCACGAGATACTACGTGGCGGGCGCTTGCGGTTTTGTAGCATTTTGTCGCATTGTCATCGGCCATTGGAGACAACCCGGCGGAACCACTACTCTTAAGCTCTTTGCTATCGAGTCCCCAATGTGGTCTCAAAAGACGAATGCGGGGTGATGTCGCGGGAAGAAAATTACGTGGCAAATCGTAGGGACTATCCCTAATAACAAATAGTCAATTTACAGTATAGTCCTTCGGTAGCATGTTGGCAGCTATAGATCCAAAAAGTCTTCAAATCGTGACCATTAACCGTGAATAAAAAAAATCCCGTAAAAAACGGGATTTTTAGTTCAAACGCTAAGAAATGCCACTCTCTGCATAGGCTCTTAATGCGTGACGCGGGTCACTCCGCCGCTGCTAAGCAAGCGTACGCGGTCACCCGAGCGAAAATATTCATCGGCGTCCTGAGTGATGGCACGCATTTCACCATTGTCGAGCCTGACCGTGATTTCCAGACCTCTGGACCTGTTCATATTTGACTCGACCTTCTGGCCAACCAGCCCGCCGACGACTGCACCGACAAGGCCCGCTGCGATCGCGCCATTACCGCCACCGATGTTAGAGCCAGCCGCGATGCCGCCCAGCGCAGCGCCTGCCACTGTACCTACGCCGCTCTGCCCTTTATCGATCACCACTTCGCGCACCGATTCAACCGAACCCATGCGGATCGACTGTTCGTTTTGCGTCTGATACGGCCGATAGACGCTATTGGAGGTTGACGGGGTACTTGCACAGGCGCTCAAGCCCACTACCGCAGCAACAATAATAATTTTTTTCATGATAAATTCCTTAATAAATATAAAGCGCTTGACGCATTCTTCACTACATATTGGCTATCCATGATTCAGACAGAAAATCGATGTATTTGTTCAATTTGGCCAAATTATTCCACAGTCTATTTGCTTTTAATAAGAAATATTCA
>CANIFC010000271.1 GCA_947466695.1 Oxalobacteraceae bacterium
ACCGTTGGATTCAATTTTACCAAAAGCCATCGGCCTTCCGGGTCGCATGCCGATCGTCCAGAAGGCGACATCGCCTAATTCTGCCATGATCTGCTTGGTATAATCAGCGGCCCCGACCGAAACACCGCCTGAAGTGATGATCGCATCGGCATTTTCACAGGCATTGCGGAAGGCCGTTGTCAACGACACTGGATCGTCCTTGATGACGCCCATGTCGATCATGTCGCAACCGAGGCGTTGCAGCATGCCGTACAAGGTATACCGGTTGCTGTCATAGACGCAGCCCTCATCCAACACCTGGCCAAGTGAGCGTAATTCATCGCCGGTAGAGAAAAACGCGACCCTCAGGCGTCTCTGTACTGGTACTTCGGCCACACCTAAAGAGGCCAGTAAGCCCAGATCGGCTGGGCGGAGAATTTTGCCCTTGTACAAGGCGGTTGTTCCGATCGCCAGATCCTCTCCCTTGAAGCGGCGATTGTCGCCTTGTTTCACTTTACCAAGAGGGACAGTCACTTCTTTGTCACTGGCATTTCGGGTGAATTCTTGCGGAATGACGGTGTCGCAATGCTCCGGCATGACCGCTCCGGTCATGATGCGAACGCACTCGCCAGGAGCGACGCTGCCATCAAAGGCCCGTCCTGCAAAGGCCGTGCCGATGATTTTGAGCAGGGTGTCGCCCGCTTCCTGAAGGCAAGCGCTGCGCAGGGCGTAGCCGTCCATGGCGGAGTTATCATAAGCCGGCACGTTGATTCCGGAAATGATATCTTCCGCCAGTACGCGCCCCAGCGCCTGACGGAGCGCCAGTTTTTCTATTGCATGAACAGGCTCAACGAATTGCGTAATGATTTGCTGCGCTTGCGTCACCGGCAGCGCATCAGGATCGTAGTCAGACATACAACTGACGACATCTTGCAGCGTGGCGTAAGCTTGCGTTTGAGAAGATGCTGGAAAAAAGGGAGTAGTCATTTTGCTAAGCCTCGTACTGGCGCAATTCATTTAAGGTATTGATATTGCGAAAAGCGGCAATATCCTCAAATAATACTTCGACCACTTTTAATGATGCGTACCAGGCATCAACCTTGCGTCCACCGTTTTGAAGGAAATGGCTGAGGTGCGGTAGTAACGAGGATTTCATCATTGAAAATACTGGATGTGCCTGGGTCGTTGCCGTACCGTCCTGCGTCTCAATAGTGACGGCGACGGCGAGATCGGCATCGTCTAGCAGCATGGCCTGCGCCAGTCGATCGACCAGATCAAGCGGCAGGAATGGAGAATCACAAGGTGCACTCACCATATAGGGCGTCTCGCAATGGGTCAGGCCTGCTTGCAGACCTGCCAATGGGCCGGCATAGCCGTCTATCTGATCAGGCCAGACGGCAGCGCCGAAAGATTCGTAGGCAGCCAGGTGTTGATTGGCATTGATGATCATCTCGCCCACCTGAGGGCCTAGCCGCATTTGCACGTGCATCGCCATAGGCATGCCACGAAATATCTGCAGGCCTTTATCGACTTGTCCCATTCTGGTGCCGCGTCCACCGGCAAGTATGAGTCCGGTAATGAATTGTTTGTCGATTGCTGTCGTCATTGTTGTCATCATTGTTGTGCCTTATGAATGAGGTCGTAGTGAAAAAAAGAAATTGCCCTCTTTCCGGTATGGTCTGGCATGCGTATTTCTAGCCACCAATATAAGACATTTCAATTTTCTTTCTGGTAACAGGGAACTCGGATGTGTTTTCGCTGCGTAGTTCGGAATACCGGTCGCCCCGCGCCTTCCATAATTGCGCCACGACATTCGAGATGGCTAAATCTGAATGCCCGCTGTTCTGCTCGTCCTGGGCTCGTATCAGCGCACGCAGGTCGTGACCGTGGCTTGCAAAAAGACAGGTGTAGAGCTTACCCTCAGTCGACAAGCGTGCCCGGCTGCAATCCTGGCAAAAGCTTTGCGTCACACTGGAAATGAGTCCGATTTCCCCATTCCCATCGAGGTAGCGCCAGCGGGCAGCGGTCTCTCCGGTGTAGTTGGGATCAATCGCCCGCACTTGCATCCCTGCATCGCTGATCTTGCGGATCACCTCTGCAGAGGGCACCACTTCGTCCAGCTTCCAGCCGTTGGATGCGCCAACATCCATGTATTCGATAAATCGCAAGATATGCGGTGTGTCCTTGAAGTAACGTGCCATCGGCACGATCTGCTGGTCATTCATACCACCTTTGACGACCATGTTGACTTTAACGGGCCCGAGCCCTGCTTCATAGGCAGCCTCGATACCCTGCAAGACATCTGACACTGGAAAGTCCACGTCGTTCATACGCTGAAATATGGTTTCATCCAGAGCGTCCAGAGAGACGGTCACACGCGTCAGACCAGCATCTTTCAAACTTTTTGCCTTGCGTGCGAGTAAGGAACCGTTGGTGGTCAGGGTTAAATCGAGCTTGCCGCCATCGAGCGTCGGTATGGCACTTAACATGGCAATGAGCTTTTCAAGATTTTTTCTTAGCAGAGGCTCTCCGCCTGTCAGCCTGATCTTGCGTACGCCGTGCTGAACAAAAATACGCGCAATTCTAGTGATTTCTTCAAAACTTAACAGGGAAGTTTGCGGCAGAAAGGCATAATCCTTGTCAAACACTTCCTTGGGCATGCAATAAACGCAGCGGAAATTACAGCGATCCGTGACTGAAATGCGTAGGTCATGCAATGGCCGTCCCAAGGTATCGGCTAGCTTTCCGACCGGCTCTTCAAGGTGGGTTGGTACACGTAAGTTTGCCTGGTATTGACGGTGATCAATCAAGGGAATGAATTTTTCTGTCATGAGAATGGGTGGTGTGCTGTTGGTTTCTATCTTAAGACAATACCACGAGTCGCCAATGTATTTTTTTAGTCAAATAAAAACCCGGCAACCTTTGACTGATGCCGGGTTTTTTTGCTAGTAGATCGCGCTTATCGCTTGGTATCGATCATGACTAGCGGTTCTGTCGATTGCGGTGGCAATGGCTTGCGCTCGAGCGGTACCCGTTGCGTTGCTGGCTTAGCAGCTGTCGCGGCTTGCGCAGCACGCAATTTTTCCGGATCAGTACTTGCCAGCGTCAGGTCAGCGTGTTCCAGCATTGTCTGCATACCTTCTGCTGACAAGGGCGCCGGAGTTGGCTCCGCTGCTGGTATGGCCAGCAGTTGCGCCTCACTTTTCGCCGCATTTCTGGCTTGCTCTGCAATGACGTCAACCATGGCCGTCAGCGCCAGATCAATACTTGCCTGAACCGGAGTCTCAGCCTTGACCTGCTCTGTTGCCGCTGCCAGTACTATCACTGGTTCCAGGGGTGCTGAAACGGCAGCAACGCTTGGCACTGGTGGATTGCTAGCCAAGGGCGCAGTAGTAACTTCCGTCGCAACCAATGATTCAGCTTTTGGAACAACAAGCGCTGGTGTCTCGACAACTGGTGCTGACGCTACTGTTTCAGCCGCTGGTGTTGCAGGGATACTTTCGGCCCGAGTCACGGCAACTGGCGTTGCAGTAATCGCAATTGCAGCTGGCAGCTCTGCTGTTACGGCAACGATCGGCTTCGCCTCTGTAACTTCAATGACTACTGGTGTTGCAACTTCAGCGACGGGTGCCGCTACTGGAGTTGGCTCCGTCAGAGTAACTTCTGATGTTACTGCAACTGGTGCCTGAGCAACTTCTGCTTCAACGTGCGCTGCCGGAACAATGACAGGTGCTGCCACTGCAACTGGCATGACTGTACTGCCTGCTTCAGAGAGTTCCACGCCTTCAGTTGACTCGTTGTTATCCGTGTCATCACGGTCACGACGATTGCGGTTGCGACCACCACGACGACGACGACGGCGGCTGTCGCCCTGATCCGCGCTTTCCGCTTCTGCGCCGGCGACCTCGGTAACCGCTGTTTCTGCAGTTGCCGTTGTTGCCACCAGCTGTTGCTCAGCACGCGTTTCAGCTTGTTCTTCGATTTTTTGTACAACAGGCAATTGCGCCGGAGTCAGCAAAGCCAAGCTTGTCTCTTCGACCTTCGCTCCCAGGATCGCTGTTTCCTTACGATCTTCGCGCTGACGTGGCTGGCGACCGCGACGGGGCTCCTGGCCCTCACGCTCTTCACGTGGTGGACGAGGGGTTTTAGGTGGACGTGGAGTCGCTTCCTGAGCGATTGGCTTGACGCTTTCCTCTTTAACTTCTTTTTCTACCCGTGGGTTGGCGCTGGCAGGACGATCTTCACGTTCTGCCCGGTCACGTCCACGTCCATTGCGGTTGTTGCGCTGGCCGCGGCCATTGCGATCACGCTCAGCACGTTCGGGAGATTGCTGTGGTTTTTCTTCAACGACAACGGCAACAACGGCGGGTTCTGCCGGCTTGGCGCGGAAAAGATTCATCAACTTGGCAAAGAAGCCTACTGGTGCCGGTGCCGCAACAATGGCCGCGACGACTGGAGCCGGCACTTCCTTGCGTTCTACTAGTGGTGCCGTGTCAGGAGTAATGCTCTTGACCATGGCTTCCTGGCGCGGCTTAAGCTCTTCTTTTTGACGCTTGCTGTAACCGATATCGGTGTCAGCCTGTTCTGCCATGGCATAACTTGCATGCTCTTCTTCCAGGCGCGGATCGTCATGTTTCAGGCGATCAAGCTTGTAGTGTGGCGTTTCCAGATGGGTGTTCGGAATCAGGATGACCGTGACACGATGACGCGTTTCTATCTTCA
>CANIFC010000272.1 GCA_947466695.1 Oxalobacteraceae bacterium
CCGGTGCAACCAGATTCGAGCTGGCGATAGCGGTGTTAGGGGGGACGTAACCAGGGCGATAGAAATTAAAAACGGAAGGAGCCCGCATCGGCGTCTGACTCAAGGCGCTGAGCGGGTCGTCCAGACTACCCATCAGGAAACGGCCGGAAGTGGACTTGACATTAAAAGCCCGCATCCAGTTGGCCAGTCGGATGACGGGCTCGCGTAATTTTCCGGTACTGGTGTCGATGCCGGCGATGTCACTGCGCGCCTCCTTGTCAAGCAAGATCGCCTTTATGAGTGCTTTCATATCACCACGCACACCTTGTCCGTTATCGGCAAATACCGCAGCGACGCGGGCGATATACTGCGGGCTTGGATTACTGGTGACGAGTCTTTGAATTAACTGCTTGCCAATGAAAGGTCCGACATTGCTGTGATTGTAAAGTCGATCGAGGGCAGTTTTCAGGCTCGCTTCCGGGTTGGCGCTACCTTGCGCTGCGATTGTGGTTCCTAAAAAGGATTTCTCTGCTGTAGAGTGATATTTGGGATAGCTTTGCATCGCCGTGATATCACGGCCAGGGTCCGGATTGCCACCATAGAAACGCGCGTCCGACTTGTCGGGGCCGGCCCAGCTCCAGCCAGTGAATACCTTGGCCAGACCCGTAATATCAGTATTCGTGTAAGTTTCAAGTGCTTTACCATTAAGTATTTTTACACTTCCGTCCTGATTTAACTCACTCAGGCCAATCGTAAAAAGTTGCATGACTTCACGGGCAAAATTTTCATCGGGAACGCGGGTTCCAGATTCTTTTTGATTGCGCATTGATGTCAGGTAAATTCCCATCATTGGATGTAAGGCAACAGCTTCCAGCAAAGTACGGTAATTGCCGAATGCATTGCTTGCAAGTGTGTCGTAGTAGGAGGCAACACCGCGTGGATAGTTGCCGACACTGCTATCCTGAAACGACACCACGAAAATTTGCGAAAGCGCATAGGTAACGCGCTGGCGCAGCTGGTCATCACCATTCACGGCCTGTTGCCAGAATGATTCGAAAAACTGATTTTGATTTAAGCTCGTTCCTGCAGGAAGGGTGGACAACGCACTGTCCATATACAGGCGATGCAGTTTTTGTGGCGCATCGAACTGGGCATCTATCCAGCCGCTATAGCCGCTCATACTGACATTATTAATTTCTGCCGGCGTAGCGCCAAAGCTCGCTTGGGCCAGCAACCGTCCGGCTTGTGCCGATGTCGGCGGGGTAGTTACTTGCGGCGTTAGCGATCCACTGCTTGTCGTATTTCCTGAGCCGGCTCCACCACCGCAAGCGTTCAGTAGTGACAAGCTGCAGACGATTACCATGAGTTTATTAATGCGATTTTGCATGTCGGGTCCCGGTCGAAATGTCGGTAAAATTAAACAGAGAAAATATGTCGATAAGTTAGCACGGTCATTTAATTTATCCAATGTAATAAGTGTTACTGTTTGTAAAACCGAAGCGCTTACTGCAGCTGAAACCCGTTACCAATCAGTGTCCTGAAAAAACTGGATTTCCGAGTTTTTTCGATCTCTTAAAATAGTAAAAATTTATAAAAAAAATATTGAATGTGTGTCGGTAACAAGTGGCGCAGGGTGGAGGCGCTGCGGTAAAGTACCTGAGAGAAAGGTGTAGCGCGATTGATGGCGCGCTGGAAAGAATGTATGCCAAGGCGCAGAAAACTGCCGGTCACAGTATGTCCGAGGGAAAATGGCTTTTATCGTAGAGTATTAAAAAGTACGAAAAATTTCCGGGAGTTACCTGTTTTTTTCGTGAGAAATGCGGGTCAGTCCGACTGACTGACCCGCATTTTAATGCCTGTTTTTTCTTACAGACGGTGCGTTAAAAGAATCAAGCGTAACGCCTGTTGCCCCATACGTGCAAGTCATAACCCGTATTCTGCCCCTAGTCGTACGCAATCGACAAAATAACCCCGTTTCCCGTTGACTTCCGCTTTGACCAGACCGTGACAATCGGTTTCAAAACCAGGGAATTGTTCGTTGAAATTACGCACAAATATCAGATAATCCACAATCGTTTTATTGAAACGCTCGCCAGGAATCAACAGCGGAATCCCTGGCGGATAAGGGGTCAGCAAAATGGCGGTAACGCGGCCTTCCAGTTCATCGATTGACACCCTGTCAAGCTCCCGGTGTGCCATTTTAGAAAAGGCATCCGAAGGTTTCATTGCCGGTTGCATGTCGGACAGGTACATTTCGGTCGTCAGGCGGGCGACATCATACATCTTGTAGACTTCATGAATTTTCTGGCACAGGTCCTTGAGACCTTCACCTTCGTAGCGCGGATTTGCTGCCGCAAATTCCGGCAAGATGCGCCACATCGGCTGATTTTTGTCGTAATCATCCTTAAATTGCTGCAAGGCCGTGAGCAAGGTATTCCAGCGGCCTTTAGTGATGCCGATCGTAAACATGATGAAGAAAGAATACAGGCCACATTTTTCAATAATGACGCCATGTTCTGCCAGGTATTTGGTGACGATGGAGGCCGGGATGCCCGTAGTGTCAAATTTACCTTCCAGCGACAAGCCGGGTGTGACGATCGTTGCCTTGATCGGATCGAGCATGTTGAAGTTAGGTGCCAGATTGCCAAAACCATGCCAGTCGTCTTCTGCACGGATGATCCAGTCCTCCCGCGAGCCGATGCCGTCTTCTGACAGTGTTTCCGGACCCCAGACCTGAAACCACCAGTCCTGACCCCATTCCTGATCCACTTTGCGCATGGCACGGCGAAAATCCAGCGCTTCCAGAATCGACTCTTCCACCAGAGCCGTGCCGCCTGGTGCTTCCATCATTGCCGCAGCCACATCGCAAGAGGCGATGATAGCGTATTGCGGCGAGGTGGAAGTATGCATCAGGTAGGCTTCGTTAAAGCTGTCTTTATCGAGTTTTACCGTATCCGATTCACGCACCAGAATTTGTGATGCCTGCGAAATACCCGCTAGCAATTTATGTGTCGACTGGGTCGAGAAAATCATCGACTTCTTGGCGCGCGGGCGGTCTTTGCCGATCGCATGCATATCCTGGTAGAAAGGATGGAAAGTGGCATGTGGCAGCCAGGCCTCATCAAAATGCAAGGTATCAATTTCGCCGTCGAGCATTTCTTTTAAGGTTTCGACGTTATAGACCACGCCATCATAGGTCGACTGGGTGATGGTCAAAATACGTGGTTTCTTATTTTTCGCCTCACGCGCAAAGGGATTGGCTTCGATTTTTTTACGGATGCTTTCCATCGTAAATTCTTCGAGCGGTATCGGTCCGATGATACCAAGATGATTTCGTGTAGGCATTAAAAATACCGGAATCGCACCACACATGATAATGGAATGCAAAATCGATTTGTGGCAGTTGCGGTCGACTACGACGATATCACCTGGCGCCACGGTTGAGTGCCATACCATCTTGTTCGAGGTCGACGTACCGTTCGTTACGAAATAGCAATGGTCGGCATTAAATATCCGCGCAGCATTGCGTTCCGACGCAGCGACCGGGCCGGTGTGATCCAATAACTGACCGAGTTCCTCGACGGCATTACAGACGTCGGCACGCAACATGTTTTCGCCAAAAAACTGGTGAAACATCTGGCCAATCGGCGACTTGAGAAACGCGACTCCGCCAGAGTGGCCTGGGCAGTGCCAGGAATACGAACCATCGTTGGCATAGTGAACCAGGGCGCGAAAAAAAGGCGGGGAGAGTCCATCGAGGTAGGATTTGGCTTCGCGAATGATGTGTCTTGCCACGAATTCTGGCGTGTCCTCAAACATATGAATGAAGCCATGCAATTCGCGCAGGATGTCGTTGGGGATGTGACGTGATGTCCGTGTCTCGCCATAGAGATAAATGGGGATGTCCGAGTTCTTGTAACGTATTTCCTTGACAAATGCGCGCAGAGGCTTAAGCGCGACGTCGCTCTCTTCTTCTGAACCGGTACCAAACTCTTCATCGTCGATAGACAGGATAAAGGCGGATGCACGGGATTGTTGCTGGGCGAATTGGGATAAGTCACCATAACTGGTAACACCCAACACTTCCATACCTTCTTTTTCCATGGCTTCGGCAAGTGCACGAATACCAAGGCCAGAGGTATTTTCAGAACGGAAATCTTCGTCAATGATGACGATGGGGAAGCGGAATTTCATGGAAGTCTCCAAAAAAGCGTGTTGCAAGGGAGACGCCTGGGCAAGTTGAATCAACCGCTTGCGCGCCGAAAAAATAAAAGAAAGAATTTTGGCAGATATGTGGGTGCAGATGTAAAAAAATAAGCCTTCATTCTCAGCAAACGGCACGATTTTACCATATTGCCATGAATGAAAATAACTCAGGTCTGACTGCCTCAAGTGCGCGATACCTTGGACGAATCCATTTTAAATTATCCGGATAATAACTGTTCTTGTGAAATTTTCATTCTTTTTTGAATTGTCATTCTTCTTTGAATTGTCATTAGAGTATGAATAATATATCAGCAACAATATTTTTATTAAATAATAAAAAAACAATATCTTGTGAATTCAAATAATGAGTGCTATCTTTTTTAAAGTATTTTTTAGAGTTAAAAAAACACTTAATTTTTATAGATAAAAAGGAATAGATATGAAAAAATTGATTCAGATATTAACCGCTTTGGCATTCGTTACC
>CANIFC010000273.1 GCA_947466695.1 Oxalobacteraceae bacterium
CCCATTCACCCTTTTCACTAAGACTCGCTGACAACTTATGGATCTTCTTCTTGCCGCAAAAATCATCATCATGGGTATCGTTGAGGGGCTGACCGAATTTTTACCGATTTCCTCCACAGGTCACCTGATCCTCGCCGGCAGCCTGCTCAATTTCACCGGCGAAAAAGTGAAAGTGTTTGAGATTGCGATTCAGTCTGGCGCAATTTTCGCCGTCTGTCTCGAATACCGCCAGCGCATTGCCTCCGTCATTGGCGGTTTGGGTAGCGATCCAAAAGCGCGCAAGTTTGCCCTCAACCTGATCATCGCGTTTCTGCCCGCCGCCATCCTCGGCCTGATGTTCAGCAAAAAAATCAAGGAACTCCTGTTTTCTCCGGTGCCAGTGGCGTTAGCCTTCATCATCGGCGGCTTCGTCATTTTGTGGGCTGAACACAAGCAAACCAAGGCCGGCAAAGCTGGCACTGATTCTAGTTCTGGTTCTAGTTCTGGTCCTGGTTCTGCCGCACGTATAGAGACCATCGACGACATGAGTGCGCTCGACGCCTTGAAGATCGGCATCGCTCAGGCATTTGCCCTGATTCCCGGCACCAGCCGTTCCGGCGCATCGATTATTGGTGGCATGCTGTTTGGCATGTCGCGTAAGGCCGCAACCGAATTCTCATTTTTCCTGGCGATACCAACCTTGCTTGGCGCCACCGTCTACTCACTCTACAAGGCCCGCGCGGAACTCTCGGCGTCCGACATCCCGATGTTTGGCCTCGGTACCATTGCCGCCTTTATTTCCGCGCTATTTTGTGTGCGCTGGCTGTTACGTTACATCAGTTCGCACAATTTCAACGCCTTCGCCTGGTACCGGATCGCCTTTGGCGTGATGATCCTGGTAACGGCTTACACTGGCACGATCGTGTGGGCGGACTAATCACTCCATGAAGTCATGACTATGCCCAGTAACATCGAGTACCACACAGAACAAACACAACATACAGAACAAACGGGCGAACAGTCCTTAGAACAAGCTAGCGAACACCCAAATAAGCATGCAAGTCAGCAAGACCGCGCCCTGCACCTGCTGCAAACTGTCTTTGGCTATCCTGAGTTTCGCTCACAGCAAGGGCAGATCGTCGACCATGTCGTCAACGGCGGCGATGCACTGGTATTGATGCCAACGGGTGGCGGTAAATCTTTGTGCTACCAGATTCCGGCAATGATCCGCCATGGTGTCGGCATTGTAGTCTCGCCGCTGATCGCCCTGATGCAAGATCAGGTCGATGCGCTGGAAGAAGTGGGCGTGCGGGCCGCATTTTTAAATTCGACCCAGACCTTTGAGGAATCCATGCGCATTGAGCGCCTGATGCGCGCCGGTGAACTTGACCTCGTCTACATTGCCCCTGAACGCCTGATGACGGCGCGCTGCCTGGAGTTGCTCTCTGCAACGCCGGTCGCCTTGTTTGCCATCGACGAGGCACATTGCGTTTCACAATGGGGTCATGATTTTCGCCCTGAATACATCAAGCTCTCGATCCTGCATGAACGCTTTCCTCAAGTGCCGCGCATCGCGCTCACGGCAACTGCCGACCAGCAGACCCGCGATGAAATTATCCTGCGCCTGCAACTGGAAAACGCCCTGCAGTTTATCTCGTCGTTCGATCGTCCCAACATCCGTTACCAGATCGTCGAGAAGGCCAATGGCCGCAAGCAATTGCTCGACTTCATCAACGCCCAGCATGGCGGTGACGCCGGTATCGTGTATTGCCTGTCGCGTAAAAAAGTCGAAGAAACCGCCGCGTTTTTAAACGAAAACGGCATTACCTCATTGCCCTATCATGCCGGCATGGAAATGCAGGTACGCAGCCGTAATCAATCGAGATTTCTGCGCGAAGACGGTATCGTCATGTGCGCCACGATCGCTTTCGGCATGGGTATCGACAAGCCTGACGTGCGTTTTGTCGCCCATCTTGACCTGCCGAAAAGCATTGAAGGCTACTATCAGGAAACCGGTCGTGCCGGTCGTGATGGCGCCAGCGCCAATGCCTGGATGGCCTATGGCCTGCAAGACGTGGTGCAGCAACGCCGCATGATTGATGAATCCGAAGCCAATGAAACGTTCAAGCGGGTGCAAGGTGTCAAGCTCGACGCCATGCTCAGCCTGTGCGAAACACTCAATTGCCGCCGCGTCCAGTTACTCGATTATTTCGGCCAGGCCTCGGAGCCCTGCGGCAATTGCGATACCTGCCTGTCACCGCCGACCTCCTTTGATGGTAGCATTGCTGCGCAAAAAATTCTCTCTACCGTCTACCGGGTTGACCAGCGCTTTGCCGCCGGGCACGTGATCGATGTATTGCGCGGCATCGATACCGAACGCGTGCAGCAATGGCGTCACAACCAGCTTTCCACATTTGGCGTCGGTTCAGATAAAAGTGAAGCTGAATGGCGCGCCCTGTTGCGCCAGATGATTGCACTTGGCCTGGTCGCGGTTGATTATGAAAATTACAGCTCACTGAAACTGACCGAAGGATCGCGCGCAGTGCTGCGTGGCGAGACCAAGATACAGCTCAGGCAATACAAGAAAGCGGAAAAAGCGACCAAGCACCGGCGCCAGTCTGCCAAGGACTTTGCCGAAACTGATCTATCTTCCAGCGAGCAGCGTATCTTTGAAAAATTGCGCTGGTGGCGCGTCGAGACGGCCAAAGCGCACAACATCGCCGCTTTCATCATCTTTCATGACTCAACCCTGCGCGAAATTGCCAAGGCAAAACCAGGCTCGCTCGACGACTTGCGCGGTGTCACTGGCGTAGGCGCGAAAAAACTGGAAAGCTATGGCGCCGAGATTGTCGCCCTGATCGCCGAGTTGAATTGATTTTTAAAACGCTAAGGACGTCTGAGTGTGCGGCGACGCTTATGCCAAAGGTCTCAATCCACATTCAAGAGAAAAACCACCCGATGGAAACGGACTGATGGCATTCCTTGCCAGAGCTGGTAAGGATTAGCCAATAGGGAGAGTCCGGCCAATTGTTGCTGACCGGGGCGTCATTCATCAAATTTCAATTCTACTGACTCATCAAGTAGGCCCGGTCAGGTAAGCCCGGTCAGGTAAGCCCGATCAGGTAAGCCCGATCAATTAACCGGACTTTCGTCATCAAGACGAATGTCACGCCGGATCTGGCGCAGTTGGTAGTCGTACCGGACGATTATCCGTTGCAAATCCTCAAATTCATCGGCACTTCTGCGCAAGAAGTCGCGCAACTCGCGCCGTTCCTGCTCGCGCCTGCGTTCTATGGCAGCGGCATCCGGAGCACTTATGCGGGTTTTCTCGTCCTGATCGCGCCTGACATCGTTTCTCATCTCCTGGTCTAGTCTGTTCAGGCGAAACAGGGCTTCATTGCGCCTCTCGGCCAGACGGCGTAGCTCGTCGTTACGATAACTTTGCTGGCGCACGATATGCGCATATTCCTGACCACTCATCAACGCCTGCCTTACCACGCTTTGCTGCGCGCCGGCACAGACATCAACCGCCATAGACTGATTACGGCGACCATAGGCAAAGGCATTCTCGGCACTACAATAAAGGGCGTTCTGCGCTGCCCACGCCTGCTGATATACCTCTCGCGTCTGAGCAATGACAAAGACCTTGTTGTTGCGTGCATTTGCCATCCTGCTTTCTAGCTGGCTCGGCTTGCCATCACCATCGAGCTTACCGGCCTCCTGCCAGTACTGCATGAGACGTTGCTCCCAACTACGCTTGTATTCAAGCTCTGTCAATTTCAGGCCGCGCTCTTGTGCATCCACACGCCGGGTGTTCACGTCACGCCCGGTCGTGGCATCTTCCCCCGCCAGTTTTTTCCAATACTCAATGATCTCAAGATCCCAGGCGCTGCGGTAGGCCGCTTCGACTACCTGTACCCCGGCACGCTGCGCCAGCTCGGCATGCTGCCGGAACTTGTTGTCCGGGATACCCGCATGCGCGTCGAGATAACCCAGCCGGGTCCAGTAGGCGGTATTGCCATGACGCCAGCCTTCCATATAACTAAGACGGTTAAAGCCGATGCCCAAGCCTTCGCCGGCACGGGTGTTTTCGCTGGATGCTGGTTGTCCGGCCGCGCCATCTTCGTCCCCGATCCGCTGCCAGTAAGCGGCATTGCCACTGATCCACCCCTGCTTGTAGGCTAGCTGATGCAAGGGGGTGTTATTTTTCTTTACCGCCTCAGAAACTGCCTGATCGGCAAAACTCGACATCGCCCTGGCAGCCAAGCCGTCTTGTGAACCGAGCCGCCGCCAGTATTGAAAATTACCCTGCTCCCACCCCGCCAGATATAAGCGGGAAGAATCAGCACCGGACTTACTGCCCTCAACGCCCGAGCAAAACTTTTGCCGCTCTTCAAAACGTGCAGTGAGGCCCTGGTCGCCATCCTGATTGCCAATAATGCCCCAGTCACCTTTCTTGCAGTCGCTCACCCGCAACGCAGTACTCTGGCAAGCCGATAGCAAGAGAATGAAAACGGCCAGCAGCAGGAATAAAACTCTTCGCGACATCCGGGAGCCGGGTAAACATCCTGACGAACGCAACAGGGATGCGCGTGAAGACATGGCAGATGACATCAACATAAACAACCTTTAGCAAAAAATTCTTACGGGTATGACGGAAACAATAAACAGGTCTAGACAG
>CANIFC010000274.1 GCA_947466695.1 Oxalobacteraceae bacterium
ACCGGGCCGACTGGCTCTGGCAAAACCACCACGCTGTACACCACACTGAAGGCATTGGCGACCCCCGAAGTGAATGTCTGCACGGTCGAAGACCCGATCGAAATGGTGGAAGTGTCTTTTAACCAGATGCAGGTTCAGCACAATATTGGCCTGAGTTTTGCCGATGGCGTGCGGGCCCTGATGCGCCAGGATCCCGACATCATTATGGTCGGCGAAATCCGCGACCTGCCGACAGCTGAAATGGCCATACAGGCGGCGCTGACCGGCCATCTGGTGCTCTCTACCCTGCATACCAATGATGCGCCGTCAGCCATCATGCGTTTGCTTGAGCTGGGTGTGCCGCACTATTTGCTGGAAGCGACCATCATTGGCATTCTGGCGCAACGCCTGGTACGCACCCTTTGCCCGCAGTGCAAATTACCCGATGGCGAGATGCTCGACGAGGTCTGGTTCAGCCTGACCGAGGAATGGGGCATCGCAAAGCCCGATACCATTTACCGTGCGGTAGGCTGTACCGAATGCCGCCAGACCGGTTTCAAGGGGCGCGTAGGCCTCTATGAATTGCTCACGGTAACACAAGCATTCAGCAAGCTGATCAAGCAGGACTCTGATATCAACGCGCTCAGGGCGCAAAGCATCAAGGATCAGATGAAGCCTTTGCGTATCGCCGGCGCCTATAAAATTCTGGAAGGCGTGACCACCGCGGAAGAGGTTTTGAAAGTGACCTCGGCGTTATACTAAAAGCTCAATACTGACAGCAGAGTGGCCGCTTGCAGCAACAAAATCGCTGCTCATATTCGCTCTGCCGTCAGCGATCTCCTGTGACTTTCAGGCGCGCATTGAAGGCAGCACGAACGCCCTGCTGCACCGTCGGATAGCGTAGTCTTACCCCCAACTCCAGCTTGATCCGGTCATTTTTCATGCGCCTAGATTCAGACATGAACGACAGCAGCATCGGAGAAATCTGCCTGGCCAATTCGTCACGCGGCAACCGCGGGGCGTGAGGCAGATTAAAACAGTCCGCCACCAGATCAAAGTAGGCGCCCATCTTGAGGTCACTATCGTCCAGCGCATGGTAGACCCGGTTCGGTGAGGCGCGAAATAAGGCCAGCCGGATCAGCATGGCCAGATCATCGGCATGGATATGGTTGGTATAAACATCCTCAGCCTGCGTCAATGCCGGCGTACCTTTATGCAAGCGTTCAAGTGGCAGCCTGTCGGCGGCGTAAATCCCGGGCACACGCAGGATCGACAGCGCTGACCCGCTGCGAACCGCCCATCCGCGCAACAATTGCTCTGCTGCTACCCTGCGCCTGGCACGCGGATTACTCGCCTTGACCGGGCGGGTCTCGTCGAATAACTGATCGCCGCAATTTCCATACACACCAGTGGTGCTCACATAAACAAGACGCCCCATGTCGGGTAAAATAGCGATCAAATTACGCGTGCGACGATCTGAATCACCCTCGGCATGAGGCGGCGCCAGATGCACGATATGTTTGGCCAATCCTGCCAGTCGCGCCAGCGAATGTGGCTCATCAAGGTTAGCGGTAATGGGGATGGCGCCGGCGGCCCGGAGCTCTGTATGACGCCCGGGCTGACTGGTGACGGCAAAAACGCGAAAATGCGACCGGATCAGGGGCAACAGGCGCATGCCGACATCACCGCAACCGACGATCAACAGGCGGGGTTTGCCAAAAGAGAACCGATGGCTGTCGGTCAGCCTGGCAGATGGATGGTTTTGATTCATTTAATTTTTATCTGATTTTATATTTCTGGAATTGTATGACTTTTCAAGTAACTGTGACACCCAGTGGCCGCCAATTTAATTGCGATGCCGATGAAACGATTCTGGCAGCGGCCCTGCGCGCTGGCGTCGGCTTGCCATATGGTTGCAAGAACGGCGCTTGCGGCTCGTGTAAAGGAAAGATCGTCACCGGTCAGGTAGCACATGGCGGGCACCAGCAAAAAGCCTTGTCAGATACCGAGGAAGCGCAGGGAATGTCGCTATTTTGTTGCGCCAGACCAAGTTCCGACGTCATCGTCGAAGTGCGCGAAATTCAGGGCAGCGACGAATATCCGCTGAAAAAAATGCCCAGCAGGATCGCAAAAATGGAGCGCTTGTCTGAAGACGTCATGCTGATTGCGCTGCAACTGCCCGCCAATGAGCGCTTGCAATATCGCGCCGGGCAATACATCGAATTCATGCTCAAGGATGGCAAGCGCCGTAGCTATAGCATGGCCAATGCACCGCATCTGGATGCACAAATTACCCTGCATGTACGGCATATGCCTGGCGGTATTTTTACGGACCAGGTCTTTTCCACCATGAAAGAGCGCGATATCTTGCGTTTTGAAGGTCCGCATGGCAGCTTTTTCTTGCGCGAAGACAGCGATAAACCGATCATCCTGCTGGCCTCCGGCACGGGTTTTGCCCCGATCAAGGCCTTGATGGAGCACCTGATCGATTTGAAATCAGACCGAACCATCACCCTGTACTGGGGCGGACGACGGCCGCAGGACTTGTATATGGATGCGCTCTGCCGGCAATGGGCTGATGCCCTGCCCAATTTCAGCTATATTCCGGTGGTTTCCAATGCACTGCCAGAAGACCAGTGGACCGGTCGCAGCGGCTTCGTGCACCAGGCAGTGATCGCTGACCATGCTGACTTGTCCAGCTACCAAGTTTATGCCTGTGGCGCACCGGTCGTTATTGACTCGGCCAAGCGCGATTTCACCGGACAATGCCAGCTGCCGCAAGAGCAATTTTATGCAGATGCCTTTACCTCCGCAGCCGATCTGTAGACCAAATGATGTTTTTTCATGTAATTTTATACTGCAGTGCGCAAAACACATAAAACTGCTTTACACTATGTCCATGAACAAATTGACTGACATGACTTCGCCAAGTATCGCCCGACGCCGTAACGTGCAGATCGGGCCTGGGGTATCTTGCGTATAAAAAGCTGTCATCAGTTAAAATGCACACTAGAAGCCACAGGACAAAAACCTGTGGCTTTTTTACTATAGAAACAGTGTTACCCTTTTTCTAAAACGGCCAACCCAGCATTCTGGTAACCAAATAATCAATTAATCATCCTTGCACCATCCTTACTTTTCAGGAGCCGAAAAATGGAATTCAGTCAGTACAACGTGAATGCACTCATGTACATCACGCCCCGCCCAGACCTGGTGTTTATCGAAGGCAGCGGTATGTGGCTGACCGACCAGAACGGTAAGCGCTACCTCGATTACCTGCAAGGCTGGGCCGTCAATTGCCTGGGCCATTCGCCACAGTGCATTCAGGATGCACTCGTGGCACAGTCAAAAAAACTGATTAACCCGTCCCCTGCTTTTTACAACGAACCGGCGATCGAACTGGCTGGCTTGCTGACTGCCAACTCCTGTTTTGACCGCGTGTTTTTCACCAATAGCGGCGCTGAGGCCAATGAAGGCGCCATCAAGCTGGCACGTAAATGGGGCCAGCTGCATAAAGCCGGCGCCTTTGAAATTATCACTTTTGACCACAGTTTTCACGGCCGCACGCTGGCCACTATGTCGGCCTCGGGCAAACCGGGCTGGGATACCATGTTCGCACCGCAGGTTACCGGCTTTCCGAAAGCCGACCTCAACGACCTGGCCTCGGTAGAGCAACTGATTTCGGACAAGACCGTGGCGGTCATGCTCGAACCGGTCCAGGGCGAAGGTGGCGTCATACCTGCCAGCCGCGAATTCATGCAAGCCCTGCGCGCGCTGACCAAGAAACACAATATCTTGCTCATCGTGGATGAAGTCCAGTCCGGCATGGGCCGCACCGGTGAACTGTTTGCCTATCAATTATCGGGTATTGAACCAGACATCATGACGCTGGGTAAAGGAATAGGCGGCGGAGTTCCGCTGGCCGCCCTGCTGTGCCGCGAAGAAATTGCCTGTTTTGTGCCTGGCGATCAGGGTGGTACCTACAACGGCAATCCTCTTGTAACGGCAGTGGGTATTGCGGTCATCAGGCAATTGCTGGCTCCCGGCTTTCTGTCCTCGGTCAAGGAAATGGGCCACTATCTCAGCCAAGCCTTACTGACCCTGTCGCACAAGCACGGACTGGAAGGCGAACGTGGTGAAGGCTTGCTGCGTGCGCTCAAATTGGGCCATGAGCTGGGTCCCAAACTGGTTGAGGCGGGACGTGGCGTAGAACCGGTAGGCGTGCTGCTCAACTCACCGCGGCCGGACCTGTTGCGCTTCATGCCAGCTTTAAATGTCAGCGTTGCAGAGATTGACCAGATGATCGTAATGCTCGACGCATTGCTGACCCAACTAAAAAAATAAGCACTTGAAAAATGTAATTATTGCAAGTTTCCTGAATTTATGGAGCTTGCGTAATTAAATCCCTTATAATTCAGCAGTTATAACAGGCGTTGACAAAATTTCCTCTTGTCTCCGATTTTATTTATGGCTATCAAACACTTTTTACAGTTTTCCGATTTATCACTGCCCGAGTTTGAGTACGTGATGGACCGGGCGCGCATCATCAAACGTAAATTCAAAAATTACGAACCGTATCACCCGCTGCTGGACCGCACCCTGGTGATGATTTTTGAAAAAAGCTCCACCCGTACCCGTCTCTCGTTTGA
>CANIFC010000275.1 GCA_947466695.1 Oxalobacteraceae bacterium
AATACGGCTAAAAATTATCTGGTGTCTCAGGGGCGACGTGCCCCTACCTCAACTAGCGCAGATATCGAGGAAGCTGAAACTTTTTTCGATGCGGATGGACTAAGAGATATTAATACTCCGGAGTCTTTGCTTGCAAGTAAGCAAATCGCTGAAACGGTGAATGCAGCGATGATGTCTCTGCCGGAAGAGTTACGCAACGCTATTTCCTTGCGTGAAATTGAAGGCTTGAGTTACGAGGAAATTGCAGAAGTGATGGCGTGTCCGATCGGTACTGTGCGTAGCCGGATCTTCAGGGCACGCGAAGCGATTGCGGAGAAATTGCGACCGATGTTGGGGACCAGCATCGACCAGCGGTGGTGACGCCCTTTGTGAACAGCTTGACCAACTCTAACAGCTTTAAAGCAGCAATAAAATTGAATTTGCCGCAACTGCAATACCTCATTTGGACCAGATCATGAAATCAGATACTACCCAATACCAAAGCATCTCGAGCCTGCTTGACGGCGAGCTCAACGACACGGCATTCGAGTTGACACTCGCTAGCCTGGGCGAGGCAGGCAATGTTGGCGGACGAAAAACCTGGGAGATTTATCATCAGATCGGTGACGTATTGCGCTCGGATGATCTGGCCATGACGCTGAGTCCAGATTTTTCATCCCGGCTGTCGGCTTTACTTGACGCCGAACCGGTCGTCATGGCGCCAAAATCAGCGCATGTAGAGCGCTTGCCCGATGCTGTGCCGGAATTGGCAGGTCATCGTCATTCGGTGAAGCCCGGTATAGCCCGTTATGTGGCGACCGGTAGCCTAGCCGCAGCAGCGGCAGTGGCTTTTTTCATGGCGCCCCAAATAATGTCGCTTTCCGGTGACCAGAGTGGCTCTGGTGGCCCCAATGGTTCCATTATGCAGCTGACAAAAGCCGTACAGCCCGGCTCTGGTATTGGACAGCTTGAGACAATCCAGGTGGCGACCGCTGTGAATGGCAGTGATGTTTCTGCCCGCTCAGCTAATCAGATCGAAATGTTACGCGACCCCCGGCTCGATAGTTATTTGCTTGCGCATCAGAAGTTTTCTCCTTCAATGGCAAGTGGTGCGCAATATGTGACGCGTGCCAATGCGGTATCTGCCGCAGCGACCGCTTTGGAGAAATAATTGGCTATGTCGTTTCAGCTATTTAAATTTCCGTTCATGGCATTGGTGGTGAGTGTGCTGGCTGTGTGCTCCACACCTGAACTCTATGCGCAAGACGCGGCCGATACAAGGGAAATGCAAGCTACGTTGCGTAAAGTGCAGCTGGCGGCAAAGCGGCTCAATTATTCAGGTACCTTCATTTATCAGCAAGCAAATCAGATTCGTACTTCCCGCATTTATCATTTGGTTGATGCCCATGGCGAAACTGAGAAATTGGAAATTCTTGACGGTAAGCCAAGAGAGTACCTCAGGCGTAATGACGAAGTGACGTGCTATCTGCCCGATAGCAAGACCATACAGATAGAAAAAAATGTGACACAGGAAGTTTTTCCGGCTCTGCTGACAAGTAACGCACACACCTTGCCTGAGTCTTACGTGATTAAAATGGCAGAAGTGAGCCGCGTTGCCGGCATTGCCTGCCAGGTAATCAGTTTTGAGCCTAAAGATGCGTTGCGCTACGCTTACCGGCTTTGTGTCGACAATACGTCGGGTTTATTGTTGCGCGCGCAAACACTCAATTCCAGGCAGGAGGTCATCGAACAAATTTCTTTCACCCAGATTGATATTGGTGAAGTAGATAAATCCCGGCTGAAACCGAGTTTTTTGAATACAGCACAGTGGCAGATCGAGCACATGACGGTTCAGGCGAATGCCAGTTCGGGATGGTCCGTCAAATCTTTGCCATCAAGTTTCAAAAAAATACGTGAAATGAAGCGTTTGATCCCCATATCAGTCTCAGAAGGCGGCGCGCATCAGGGCAAGCCGCATCAAGTGACGCAGATGATTTTTTCGGATGGCCTGTCGAGTATTTCAGTGTTCATTGAGCCAGATACCGGTAACCGGACTGAAGGTAGTCTGCAGCAGGGCGCCATGACAATCATGGGAAAACGCCAGGCAGGTCATTGGATGACAGTTGTTGGTGAAGTGCCTTCTTCTGCGATTAAACAAGTCATGAGTTCCATTGAATTTAAACCGAAATAAGGGTGGTACGATGAAAGTATCTTTGCTTTTCAAGACAGAAAAAAATGTTTCCGCTTTGCTAGCTACTGTATTACTTGGTGCGTGTATCGGTTTCGCGGTACCTGCTGCAGTCGCAGCGACACCGCAAGCCGGGGCTGCTCCGGTTCTGGTGACGGGACTGCCGGACTTTACTGAGTTGGTCGAAAAAACCGGCCCTGCTGTAGTCAATATCCGCACTACGGAAAAAGTACAAATGGGATCGACCACAGCGGGAGGGGAGGAAGATGAGCAGATGCAGGAGTTCTTCCGCCGTTTCTTCGGTACCCCGGTTCCCAAACAGGCACCGTCGCCAAAAGGGCGTAAGCAAGCTCCTCAGCAAGAGGAGGAAGTCGCGCGCGGCGTCGGTTCCGGTTTCATCATCTCTCAGGATGGCTATGTACTGACCAACGCACACGTGGTGGATGGCGCCTCCGAGGTGTATGTCAAGCTCACTGACAAGCGCGAGTTCAAGGCGAAAGTGATCGGCACTGACAAGCGTAGTGATGTGGCGGTATTGAAAATTGAAGGTAGCAAGCTGCCACGCCTGACGATCGGGGATTCTGAAAAAGTGAAAGTCGGAGAGTGGGTGATCGCGATCGGTTCGCCATTCGATCTTGATAACACGGTGACTGCAGGCATCGTTTCTGCCAAGGCCCGTGATACCGGGGATTATCTGCCGTTGATTCAGACTGACGTTGCTGTGAATCCGGGAAATTCCGGCGGGCCCCTGATCAATATGCGTGGCGAGGTGATTGGTATCAACTCGCAAATCTATAGCCGATCCGGTGGTTACATGGGAATCTCGTTTGCCATTCCCATTGATGAGGCAATCCGGGTGGCGGAACAACTGAAGTCATCTGGTAAAGTTACCCGCGGCCGCATCGGTGTACAGATTGCAGAAGTTTCTAAAGAGGTGGCAGAATCCATCGGCCTGACCAAAGCGCAGGGCGCGTTGGTAACCCGGGTTGAAGCCGGTGGTCCTGCAGAAAAAGCGGGTATTCAGGATGGTGATGTCATTCTCAAGTTTAATGGTGTCATTGTCGAAAAATCGAGCAATCTGCCAGGTATCGTTGGCGTTGCCAAGCCAGGCAGTAAAGCGACAGTGTCGATCTGGCGAAAAGGTGCGGCTCGTGACCTGACGGTTGGTGTCGCTGAGGTTGACGCGGATAAATCTGTCGCAAAAACCGATAAAAAAGCGAAACAAGAACGCGTCAGTAACATCTTGGGAATCTATGTGTCGGACTTGAATGCGGCACAGAAAAAAGAAACCCCGGGCGGTATTGGCGTCGTGATTGACACGGTAGATGGTCCTGCCGCCCAGGTCGGGCTACGTGCCGGTGACATTATCCTGACCATGAATAATGTTGACGTTAAAGATGCCAAGCAGTTCTCTGCCATGCTTGCCAAGGCTGATCCTAAAAAAGCAGTCGTGTTACTGGTGCGTCGTGGTGATGCCTCACAATTCATACCAATTCGTCCTGTTGCTCCATAAACGAGCTTGACTGTTGTAGAAAAAAACTGCCCCCGGATTATTTCTGCGGGCAGTTTTTTATTTGCTGGACTGGCTTGCTGACGACTTATAATGTTGCCTTGCGATGCATTGCCTTGTCCGGTCGCTTGCCTGTTTCTTGCTTATTTACCGGCGCGAGAAACAAAGACCGTGACTATCCTTCAAGCGGCCAAGGCATTAATGCAGAATTTTTTAACAGATATCAGGGGTCTATCCTTGATCGAATGTCAGGCGACTCCCTATGATGGGCTTCACACTTTACTCCCGCAGTTATTGTCATTTGTGCGATGACATGCTGGCGCAACTGCAGGCCCATCAGCACGATCATCTTTTTACCATCGAGATACGCGATGTGGATGCCGATGACAGCTTGCTCGCTGTATACGATGAATTGGTCCCGGTGCTTATAGGGCATAAGGAAGGTCAGGACGACCAACAAATTTGTCATTATTTTCTTGATGAAATAAAATTGAAAGCGTTTTTCCATGCATGATTTTGAAGCCCTTTTCCCTCTGTCGGAGTATGTGGGCGAAGTGATTTGCGGTGTCGACGAAGCTGGTCGCGGTCCATTGGCCGGGCCTGTCATGGCCGCGGCGGTGATTCTTGATCCCGCGTTTCCGATTAAAGGCTTACGCGACTCTAAAAAACTTTCCGAAGCGAGGCGTAACGCGCTCGCGATAGAAATAAAAAAATATGCAATTGCCTGGGCTGTGGCTGAATGTTCCGAGCAAGAGATCGATGAGATCAATATTTTGCAGGCGTCCCTGCTGGCGATGCGGCGCGCGGTTGAAGGCCTGAGCGTCGCACCAACGCTGGCATTAATTGATGGCAACCGTTGTCCGGTAATGACACTACGTGCGATTGCAGTCGTCAAAGGGGATGATAA
Organism: Oxalobacteraceae bacterium; assembly: GCA_947466695.1. Classification (GTDB taxonomy): domain Bacteria; phylum Pseudomonadota; class Gammaproteobacteria; order Burkholderiales; family Burkholderiaceae_D; genus Undibacterium. The sequence goes on from CANIFC010000275.1 coordinate 4,585, forward strand.
GGTGGCGGCAATATCGGCGGCCTCAATTCTGGCAAAGACC
>CANIFC010000276.1 GCA_947466695.1 Oxalobacteraceae bacterium
TATCTCTGGTATCAAGGTCGCGCCGATGACATGTTCAAGGCGGCCGGGTACCGGATCGGACCGTCAGAAATCGAAAACTGCCTGCTCAAGCATGCCGCCGTCGTTAATGTCGCGGTAGTACCCAAACCGGACAAGGAGCGCGGTAACGTGGTCAAGGCGTATGTGGTGCTGAGCAAGGGCTTTCTCGCCAGCGAAGAACTCATTACGGAATTGCAAAACCATGTCCGCGGCAAGCTGGCACCTTACGAATATCCACGAGAAATTGAATTTGTTGCAGAACTGCCGATGACCACCAGCGGAAAAATACTCAGGCGCGTATTACGCCTGCAAGAGGAAGCCCGGGCATTGGTCTAGGATTGGATTGTAGTCAGCAGGGAGCTCGATTATTGCTCGATTATTGATCGATCATTGCTCAATGATCCGCTCAACGACCTGCTGGCGCATACCATCACGGCGTGAATCGTGATGGTACCGTGCCTACCGGGGAAATTTATTCAGGCGTTTTTCCATCATTACTGGAGAGGTACGTTATCGAAACGAATGAAATCACCAACCCTGACATCCTCCTGCCTGACGCCGGCAGCTAGATCCCCGACTGAAAACAGATACTGCACCTGGGTAACGACCATCTTTCCGACGTTGGTCTGTGGCGTACCGTAGACCACCAATTGCGCCTGATGTGAGCGCAGGCCTAACGTTGGCAGCTCATTATTGCCTGATACGACGCTGGCCATGTCGCCAGCCACAATCGAGGATGTTTCACCCGCATCAAAGACCACCTGACCGTTACTGACCTTTAATATCCGCGCCAATACCGGATGAGGCTGCAAGTCTTTTACAATCAGGCGCACCGATTCATCGAGCATGGCATCAATCGCCTTGCCATAACCGGTGGCAAAAAACGCGCTGCTGCCAAACGGACGTTCACGTCCGATCTTGCCCTGATCCTCCACCTGCTGATGCAAGTTATGCCTGGCAAGCAAGGCACCGCTAACGCCGTCGTACACCGATAGCTCGATATCGATCGGGCGACTGCGAGTCGTCCATAAGCCAAAATAGCGAGAGGCAACCTGAACACCTGCATTGCGCACTTCACCGGCAATAATAAACTGGCTATCGTATTGCGCGGCAACCTGCCTGACCAGATTAACGCCGGGAGGATCTGCCTGCATCGTCAGGGACAGCAGATCGGGCGAACTTCTGATCACGAACGCGCGTGAATTTTCCAGCCGGCGCAGGAGTTCACGCGGAAAGCCGTGCGCAATGTCTTCGATATCCTGCACTTGTCCCGGCTTACTGACCGCAAATGCTGCGGCCAGTACCTTTTTCTTATACACACGAGCAGTCAGAGCTGAGACATTACCTGCGTTATTCGCCAAGCCATTACCAGCTGCATTCATGTCTTGCGGGCCACCGGCGGTCGTGAGCGTAGGAAGCGGCGGTTCTACCACAACTGTTTTTACCGATAAGTCAGTCGCTTCCGAAGACGATGGCAGTGATGCTGTGTTCGCCTGAGCCAGGCACAGGCCGACCGGACCTAGCAGCAGCAAAGGCAACAACTTGGTCATCCTGAAAAAAAATCTGTTACTGCGTTGTTGATTCGTGTGTTGCATCGTCTCTTCACCCCCGTATTTGTAGACGTTTTATCCGGCCAGAAAGGAATAGCGCAATAGTAGTACGTATCAGGATTGACGCATCATTTACATTTACTTTGACCATCAGCCCGGATCAGGAACACTACCCTAACCTACCCTGCCCTGCCTCACTGCTGAGCAAAACCTGTAACTCTGCCTCGCTGAAACCAGCGGCGCGACGCGCCTCCAGATTGAACGGAGCGCGCATTCTCGGCGCCCTGAATTGTGTGGCAAGATCGGCGTAACACGTCAGCGGCTCCAGATCACGCTCCCGGCAAAGATAGCCAAACCAGGTATTGCCAACAGCAACGTGACCAATTTCATCGCGCAGGATAATGTCAAGAATGGCCGCAGCCGCATGATCTCCTGCCTGCGCCAGCTTGGCCCTCATGGCCGGAGTCGCATCGAGACCGCGCGCTTCCATGGTTCGCGGTACCAGCGCCATACGCGCCAGCACATCGCCCTGAGTGCGCTCGACCATCTCCCACAAGCTGTTGTGCGCCGGGAAATCGCCATATTCAAAACCCAGCGTAACCAGATGTGCCGCCACCAGCGTGAAATGATAGGCTTCCTCCTGGGCCACTTGCAGCCAGTCGGTGTAATAGGCTGCAGGCATGCCGGCAAAACGCCAGAGCGCATCAAGTGCCAGGTTGATGGCGTTAAATTCTATATGCGCCAAGGCGTGGATCAGAACCGCCCGGCCTTCTACCGTATGCATGGCACGGCGCCGGACGCCCAAAGGCGGCACCAGTTCCGGGCGTGACGGACGACCAGGAATGGCTTGTTGTTCACCGATGCCTGTCGTTGCGACCAGATCGATCTCAGTATCGAGTGCAATCGATCCACGCAACCACGCTTCACGCAATTGCCTTACACCTTCTGCTTTGCGCTCGGGTTGCGGTTCAATGAGCCAGCGTAATGCCAGCAAACGCAACTCGTCAGTTGACATAAGTTGCTCAGGAGGGAGAGAAAAAGAAGGTGGATTCACTGAATTCATGCGCGGAGCGGTAAAATAAGCAATTAATCCCCCTATTTTACGGAACAATCATGGCCATCTACCAATTAGGCGAAATTTCTCCTGAAATCGATCAGAGTGCGTTCATCACCGAGAGCGCCAACATCATTGGCAAGGTCAAAATTGGCGCCAATGCCAGCATCTGGTTTGATGTCACCATCCGCGGCGACAATGAGCTCATCAGCGTGGGACAAAATAGTAATGTGCAGGAAGGCTCCATTCTGCACACCGATCCGGGTTACCCGCTCAGTATCGGTGACAACGTGACCATCGGTCACCAGGCCATGCTGCATGGCTGCACAATCGGTGAAGGCTCGCTGATCGGCATTCAGGCGATCATTCTCAATGGCGCTAAAATCGGCAAAAATTGCCTGGTGGGCGCCGGCGCACTCGTCACTGAAGGAAAAGAATTTCCTGATAATTCACTCATCATCGGTTCGCCTGCCAAGGCAGTGCGATTACTGACCGATGAAGCGATCACCGGAATGCACGGCAACACCGCCAACTACGTACGCCGGGGCCAGGAGTACAAGACACAATTGAAGCGTATAGGATAAGTAATGAGCGATAATTTACAAAAATTTATGTTTGAAAACGCCGGTGTACGCGGCGAACTGGTAGAACTACCTGAAACGTGGCAACAGATTCTGGCCAATCAGGCCTATCCACCCGCAGTCAGGACCCTGCTCGGCGAATTACTTGCCGCCTCCGCCCTGCTCAGCGCCAACCTGAAATTTAATGGCACCATGATCATGCAGATTCATGGTGATGGCCCGGTCAAGCTACTGGTGGTCGAATGCGACGCTGACCTGAACCTGCGTGCCACCGCCAAACTGCGTGACAATATCACCATCGCCGACGACGCCACCCTCACTGACCTCATTCACGCCCATGGTCAGGGTCGCTTCATCATCACGCTGGATCCAAACGACAAAATGCCCGGTCAGCATGCCTACCAGGGTATCGTGCCGCTTGATGGCGCATCCGTTGCCGCCGTTATTGAAAATTACATGATGCGCTCAGAGCAACTGGACACCAAAATATGGCTGGCTGCTGACAATCAGGTGGCACGCGGCATGTTGCTGCAAAAATTGCCCATGACTGGTGGCTATGAAGCGGACACGGATATGTCGCCTGAAGCCAGGGCGGAACACGAAACCGAAGAGTGGAATCGCGCCATGGCGCTCGGTGGTACGCTCAAGCAGGAAGAACTGTTGAGCACGGATATCGAGACATTGATAAAACGCCTGTTCTGGGAAGAGACTATCCGCGTTTTTGATCTGCAACATCCAAAATTTCTCTGCAACTGCTCACGCGAGAAAGTGGGTAATATGCTTAAGATGCTGGGTGAACCTGAAATCAAGAGCGCCGTCGCCGAACTGGGTAAACTTGATATTAACTGTGACTTTTGTGGCAAGCTGTATGCCTTTGACCAAGTCGATTGCACACAGTTATTTGTCGCCACCACCATCACGGATGGCATCGATGCACCTGGGCAGAGCAAACACTGATAACAACTATAAGGTGATTCTGCAGACAGTTAGTCAAAGCCACTGGAACTGCAGGAATTGCCGGAAAACATCGAGGGTTGTCAGGTAATCTCCTTCAACTGGATAAAAAAACAGCCTGAGAATCAGGCTGTTTTTACATCGAGGCAAGTTAAAACCGGTCGAAACCAGTTTTATTACCTATTCTTATTTCTTAGGCATGATCACTGTGTCAATGACGTGAATCACACCATTGTCGGCAACGATGTCCGTTGCAGTTACTTTAGCGCTGTCGACCATGACGCCATTTTTGGTACTCACGGTCAGTGACGAACCTTCAACAGTTTTCACTTTGCCGGCCTTGACATCGGCTGCCATGACTTTACCTGGAACCACATGGTAAGTAAGTACTTTAGTCAGTTTTGCCTTATCTTTTAACAGAGCATCCAGATCTGCCTTCGGGATTTTTGCAAACGCTGCATCA
>CANIFC010000277.1 GCA_947466695.1 Oxalobacteraceae bacterium
CTGGGTCAATACCTGGGGTGAGTCTGCGGCAGAAATGCCGGTCGGCGGCTATAAGCAGTCAGGCGTCGGGCGCGAGAATGGCCTGAGCTCATTGCAGCAATATACCCGGATCAAGGCGATACAAATTGAGCTGGGTGCCTACACCTCGGTATTTTGATGAGCCGCGCTCCAGCTTGCGGCACATAGTGTCCGGCAAGCTGGAGCGCGGGCTGTTTAGCGATAAAAAACAATAATAATAAACAACAATAACAAATAACAATAAGAAAGGTTTCTATGCAGAAATCAAATGAATACGACTACATTATCATCGGTGCCGGTTCAGCCGGTAACGTTCTCGCCACGCGCCTGACGGAAGATGCCAGCGTCACCGTCTTGTTGCTGGAAGCCGGTGGCCCCGATTACCGCTTGGATTTTCGCACCCAGATGCCGGCGGCACTGGCGTTCCCGTTACAAGGCAAGCGATATAACTGGGCTTATGAAACCGATCCTGAACCACACATGAATCAGCGCCGTATGGAGTGCGGACGTGGCAAGGGCTTGGGCGGTTCCTCACTCATCAATGGCATGTGCTATATCCGCGGCAATGCACTTGACTATGATGGCTGGGCCAAGCTTGGTGGCCTGGAAAACTGGTCGTACCTCGACTGTCTGCCGTATTTTAAAAAAGCGGAATCGCGTGACATCGGACCCAATGACTATCACGGTGGTACCGGCCCGTTGAGCGTGACCACACCCAAGGCGGGTAATAACGAGTTGTTTCATGCGATGGTGGAAGCCGGCGTTCAGGCAGGCTATCCGCGTACCGACGATCTCAATGGTTATCAGCAGGAAGGCTTTGGCCCGATGGACCGAACCACGACCCCGCAAGGTCGTCGCTCCAGCACCGCACGCGGTTATCTGGATCAGGCAAAAGGGCGCGCCAACCTGACGATCATCACCCACGCCCTGACCGATCGTATCCTGTTCTCCGGCAAGCGGGCAACCGGTGTGGCATACATTCACAAGGATCAGGCGCAAACCGCGCACGCCGGCAAGGAAGTCCTGCTGTGTTCCGGTGCCATCGCCTCGCCGCAGATCTTGCAGCGCTCGGGTGTTGGCCCTTCGGCGCTGCTGGCACAGCTCGGTATCGAGGTGGTCTGTGATTTGCCTGGTGTCGGTGCCAATTTACAGGATCATCTGGAAGTCTATCAACAGCATGAATGCCTCAAGCCAATCTCTCTGGTGGGCGCGCTCAAGCTGCAGAACCAGCCTCTGATCGGGGCTGAATGGCTATTTAACGGTAGCGGAATCGGTGCCAGCAACCAGTTCGAGGCCGGTGGATTCATCCGCAGCAGCGAGAGTTTTGAATGGCCTAATATCCAGTACCATTTCTTGCCGATTGCGATTAACTACAACGGCAGTAATCCGATCAAGATTCATGGCTTTCAGGCGCACATGGGCTCGATGCGCTCACCGAGTCGCGGCCGGGTTTATGCGCGCTCGAAAGATCCGCGTCAGCATCCCAGTATTCTGTTCAACTACATGTCGACCGAGCAGGACTGGCGTGAATTTCGCGCCGGTATCCGCATCACCCGTGACATCATGCGCCAGCAAGCTCTGGTGCCGTACGCCGGACGTGAAATTTCTCCTGGCAGCGGTGTTGAAAGTGATGCAGAGCTTGATGCCTTCGTACGCGATCATGCCGAGACCGCCTACCATCCCTCTTGTACAAATGCGATGGGCTATGACGACATGGCCGTGGTCGATGCCCATGGCCTGGTACATGGTGTGGAAGGCTTGCGCGTGGTGGATGCCTCCATCATGCCGCTCATTGTCAGCGGTAACCTCAACGCGCCAACCATCATGATGGCAGAGAAGCTCGCCGACGTGATCCGCGGGCGCACTCCGCTAGCACGTGTTGAGACACCCTACTTCGTTGCGAAAGATTTACCAGCCCGGCGTTGATCTGACGGGTCTGCATTGATAAAAATGGCCGGCTTGCCGGTCCATTTTTGTCGCTTCCAATACCGTTTTTTTTCACCGCCATGGTGCCAGGAAAACGGTAAATAATAATTTTATAAAAATAACAAAAGGAAAAAAATGGTCAATGAATCTGCTGATCGACAGGGGCAACCCAAGATGGAACGGGATCGCATCAATCCGATTGTCTTTTATGGATCGGCCGTGGGGATCCTGTTTTTTGCGGTCTGGACCATGTTTTTTACTGCATCTGCCAGTACCGTGATCAATGCCATACTGGGCTGGATTTCACATAGTTTCGGCTGGTTTTATTTTGTTGCCATAACGGCGTATCTGGTTTTTGTCATCTATATTGCTTTCTCCAGGTATGGTGACCTCAAGCTAGGTCCTGCCAATTCAAAGCCTGACTTCAACATTGTCACCTGGGCCTCGATGCTGTTTTCTGCCGGGATCGGGATCGACCTGCTGTTTTTTTGTATCGCCGAACCTGTTACCCAGTTTCTTGCGCCACCGGTAGGTGAGGGTGGCACGATTCAGGCTGCACGCCATGCGATGGAGCTCACTTATCTGCACTGGGGATTATCCGGCTGGGGCGTCTACACACTGGTGGGCATGTCGCTGGCGTTTTTTAGCTACCGGCACGGCATGCCGCTTAATATCCGCTCATCGCTCTTTCCCCTCTTTGGCAACCGGATTCATGGTGTCATTGGCCATGCTGTCGATATAGCGGCCGTACTCGGCACGGTCTTCGGTATTGCAACCAGTTTGGGTATCGGTATCATCCAGCTCAATTTTGGCCTGAAATATATGTTCGGCATTCCCGAGAACGTGGTGACTCAGATGATACTGGCCACGCTCATCGTGCTTTTTGCTGCCATCTCGGCTGTTACCGGCGTGGGCAAGGGCATACGCCGTTTGTCAGAATTTAATATGCTGCTCGCTTTGCTGCTGATGCTGTTCGTGCTTTTCACCGGCAAGACCATCTTCCTGCTCAATGCACTGGTGATGAATGTCGGCGATTACCTGAGCAACTTTGTGACCCTGTCGCTCAATACCTATGCCTACAAGCAGCCTACTGACTGGCTCAATGCATGGACCATCTTTTTCTGGGCCTGGTGGATTGCCTGGGGTCCATTTGTCGGCTTGTTTCTGGCGCGTATTTCGCGTGGACGCACTATCCGCCAGTTTGTTGCCGGCACCCTGATCCTGCCGCTGGTTTTCATGATGGCATGGATGTCCATCATGGGTAACAGCGCCATTGATCTGGTGATGAATAACACGGGTGTTGCGCAGTTTGGCGAGCAGGCGATGAATAATCCGGGCTCCTCCATCTATCTGTTTTTACAAAGCTTGCCGTGGGTCGGCTTGACAACCGTGGTGACCAGTATTCTTGCGATCGTCTTTTTTGTCACTTCGGCCGACTCTGGCGCGCTGGTGCTGGCCAACCTGACCTCGGTACTGCGCGACCCTAGCCGTGATGCACCACCCTGGATACGTATCTTGTGGGCAGGCATTATCGGTGTGCTGACACTGGCTTTGCTGATGGCCGGCGGACTGACGGTATTGCAAGGTACGGTCGTGATCATGGGGTTGCCCTTTGCGTTTGTCCTGTTTTTGATGATGCTGGGACTCATGAAGGCATTGAGGGCGGACGCCTTGCAGCCTAACGCTGATGGCACTGCGATAGGTGAACACACCAACCGTATCGCCCACGGTGATGGCGCTATTGGCAATTGGCAGCAGCGCCTGACGAGTGCCGTCAGTTTTCCCAATCATCAGCAGATCCAGCGGTTTCTGCAGGATATCGGTAAGCCAGCGATGGAGGAGATCCGTACCGGCATGAGTAGCAAGGGGTACGCTGCTGTGGTTACTGAAGAAGTGGGCGATAACGAGCACCTGACTCTGAGCGTTGACCTGGGTGGTGAGCAGGATTTCACCTATCAGATCTGGCCGCTCAAGTGCGCCATGCCGGCATTTTCCATCCTCGCTACGCGTGTCGACTCGCACTACTTCCGTCTGGAAGTGCATCTGAACGAAGGTGTGCAGAGCTATGATCTGGCCGGTTACAGTAAGGGACAGGTGAGTGCCGATATTCTCGACCAGTACGAGCGCCATATGTTCATTCTGCATACCCAGCGGGAAGGAAACGGGACGGAGAGTCTCAGGCCGGAATAAGTGAGCGACGTGCTGGTGGATGCTTACGCTAACGCACCAGCAACAGGTTGGTTCCCCGCTGTTGTCAATGCACTGCGTATGTGGATAGTATGAGCGCCGTCGTTATCTTTTCATGATCGTCATGATCGCCATGGTCATCATCGCCATGGTCATCATAAAGTAGATAACGGGTCATATCGGTAAAAAGCTCATGATCGCTACCTGTAAAACAGGGCGTGATCATGCGCTTTTTTTTCGCTCTCTGATCATGATTAATTGTTCTCCGGAGTTTGACGTAACGTCGCTTGGCAGGGTGGTTTCATGGTGCTGTACACTATTTTTGACGTAAAAAAAGCGCCAGGCTTAATGCCCGGCGCTTTTGCTTGGGTTCAGGCTAGTCTAGAAGTTCGCTTTTAACTGCACGCCATAGCTGCGTGGCTCGTTGAGCAGGCCTGTCAGGTTATTGAAATCAATTGCCGC
>CANIFC010000278.1 GCA_947466695.1 Oxalobacteraceae bacterium
CATGTGGCAAGGTGGTAAGCACCTCACGCTCCACGATCTCCTGCACATGCCTGACCTCGATGGCATAGCGCTCCTTGCCACACTGCAGCATCATGCACAACAGATTGCCTGAGACATCTTGCGAACCACCACGCAACTGGGTTCCCAACGTCGCAGTCGCGCCGAGCATGCCATGTTTTCCCGTCGGGACGTGTACCGCATGAATACCGTCAAGAGAAAATACGGCACCGTGTAATACCAAGACCGCACGGCCCTGCCATTCAAACTCACCCCGGATGAACTCGCCGCGGGCTGTAATACCCGCCTCGCCATCGTCGGATATCGCCGTCTCGCTAAAATTATCTTTTTCTAATTGAAGTTCTACCTGAGACCCACCGGGCGCTGCACTGAGATGAGCTGACCCGGTTTGTCCCGGAGTGACACACCAGGCGACGGCCTCAGGCTCTACTGCTACTTTATTCAAGACCCGGTCAACATGCACCGCACTGATCTCGCCCCCGTTTTGCAGCAACAGCACGCTACCCTGCCCTGCGGCGAGACGTTCACCGAGATTTAATCGTTGCGCCGCGTCCATTTGCGTCACCACCTGTCCGGCGACATTAATCAAACCGTCAACATGTGCAGGCGCAAAGGGCAGTGGAGTGACCGGCATCACGTCACGCACTTCCAGTACGTCAGTTGCGGGATAGGCGAATAATTGCCCCCTGACTTCAAAAATGACCATATCCATCATTGTTCTCCCTCAGTGCTTGATATACCAGGCGCCACCGGAACCCTGCTGGCGCTGAAACCGCTCGGGGCTGTACAGCACATCCGTGCCGCCAAGGACCAACGTGGCATCACTGGCAATACTCCGGTGAAACATATCCTGAACCAGTCGCTTGGTTTTCTCTTCAAAATAAATCATCACATTGCGGCACAAGATCAAATCGGATCCCTGCTGTGGCGCTTTACCGGACAAGAGGTTGTGCTGCGCAAAGCTGACGTATTTGGCAATAAAACTTTTGACGCGGTAATGCTGTCCGCCTTGCAATCCTTCAGGCGAAGCGGCACATGCCTCAAAATACGTCATATCATTTTCGGGCATGCTGCGAAATGAACCCATGCCAAAATCGGAATAGACACCGTCTCTGGCAACGCGCAAAATCTGGCGCGATACGTCGGTTCCTAAAACGGTGATTTGCCAGCGGGGGTGAGGCCGGATCAGTCCGGCGGCATCCAGCGTCGCTTCACCTTCGAGCAGCAGGCACTGCAATAACAGCATGCTGATGTTGTATGCCTCCTCGCCGCTGGAGCAGCCGGCAGACCAGATATGGATACTGCTCTGGCCACGCCGAACCTTGTTCCGTATCATCCGGGGGAAAATGTCTTTACTGAGCATGTCCATGAGTGGACGGTCGCGATAAAAATAAGTTTCATGGACGGTCAGGCCCTCTACCAGAGAAAGCCACTCGCTATCATCACTGGGGGCACCCTCCATCAGGCGGACCCAGTCCTTTACCTCTTCCATTCCGGTATGCTGAAATATCCGGCTTAACTTTTTTTCCACTTGCTGTGAAGAGTAGATGCCGAAACGGGTCTCGACCATCCCCATCAACTTGTGCAGCAGCACTTCCTTGCTGGTTTTCAGCGGTAAGAAAGGGGTGTTACTGACCATGGCAGGCAACGGCACTTTCAGTACAGGCTTTATTGTACTGGCCGCACCGACTGCACCGACTGCACCGGCTGCACTGGCCGAAGCGCGCATGGTCGCGAGCAGGTCTTGCAACTTGCCATGGCTGGTGGAGATTGTCATCAGACTTTGAACCGTTCCACCTGGCTGCGCGTATCGCCGGCAATTTTGGCCAATTCGACGACGGTGGCGGTAATCTCCTCCGTTGCTGCGGCGTTGGTCTGGGCGATCTGGTTGAGATTATTGACGTTGGCATTAATTTCTTGCACGGCGGCGCTCTGCTGCTCCATGGCGGCTGAAATGCGCTGCAACATATTGTCAATTTGCAGAGATCCGTTTTCGATGTTGTTGATATCGATACTGACCTCTTTGACGGTATGCACCGCATGTTTGGCATCACTCATGGCCTGGGTCACCAGTTCGGCAATTTCCTGGGTTGACTGGGCCGAGTTGGCGGCAAGCTTACCCACCTCTTCTGCCACCACGGCAAATCCTTTTCCGTGCTCGCCGGCCCGGGCCGCTTCAATGGCGGCATTGAGCGCCAGCAAATTGGTTTTGTTGGCGATTTTCTCGATAGCATCGGAAATTTTATTAATCTTTTCCGAATTTTGCGCAATATTATTGACCACATCCACCATACGGTCCATCTTCACCTTGCCTTCGCGCACAATGGCAACCGAGTCTTTTGCCTTACGACTGGCTTCTTCAGCGCTATTGGACACATCGGTCACTGACGTTGCGCTTTCCTTGACGGCAGTGGCCACCTGACTGATTGCGTGCATCTGATTTTGCACGCCGTCTGAAATCTGTCCAATCGCGGTACTGGTCTGACTGGCGGCTCCAGCCACCTGACGCGTGTTATTGTTGATTGAACTCATGACCGTCCCCAATTGCTCAAGACTGATGTTAATGCTTTGCTTGAGTGCATCGAGGTCACCACGCGCCTCAACTTTGACCCGGCCGGCCAGATCCCCTTTTGCCATTCCATTCATGACGCTACCGATATCGCGCATTGCCAGTTGCAAGGCTCCCATCATGGCGTTGAAGGCCGTCGCGGTCTGACCGACCTCATCCTTGGATTGATAATCAACTTTCTTGCTCAGCTCACCGGTTTTTTCTACCTCACTAATCACGTTCTGAAGCTGCGTCAAAGGCACGGTAATAGAGCGCGTCATTGAATAGGCCAGCAAGATACCAAAAATAAATGCCGCAATCGCAATGCCATTAAGCAAGGTCAATGCTGTTGAAAAAGCCGCATCAGCTTCTTCCGCCGCTTTTTTGATATTCATCTTTTGAAGCTCGATATTTTCATCCAGTGCCGCCTGCCACTTGCCGACCAGAGGGCCGGATTCCTTCACAATGACGTCACGGGCCTCGTCATTTTTATTGAGCAGCGCCAGCTTGAGCGCCCGGTTATTCGCTTCGCGCGCCACTACTGATGCCTCCCGGATCTTGACGCGAGTCGCCCGACCCTGCTCGGTAGCGGTCATTTTATTTAGCTCCTCCCAGGCCTTGTCGTAAGCCGCTCTGGCGGCCTCAAGTTTTTTTTCCTCCACCTGCATCTCGCCCTCGTCTGTCAGTAATGCCAGGGTACGGATGACACGCGAGACGATATGGACATTTTCAGACATCGTGTTGACCAGTTCGGTCTTGACATTCAAGTCGTTCACGATCACGCGTAAATTATCGCTACCCGTATGCATCCCCCGCATGCCAAAAAAATACAGGGAGGCGATAAAAATGAGCATCAGGCTAAAACCGGCACCAAGACGTACGCCTATTTTCAAATTCTTATACATTTGAAACTCCAATTCCTGTTATTCAACGGTGACTATTTGTAACAAAAGTGTTAAAAATACGAAAATAAATTTCCTACACTTATACAGTCAAGATTTCTGACAATCCGTGCGCATTACTGTAATTTTTACTTGTAACCAACTTTTTAGTTAATACGTAAAAAGCAATTTTACTGGCGATTACTACGATGGTCATAAACACCGATTCAGCAAATAATTGTGTAAAAATGTCGAAATCCTCAACAAAAAGAACGATTTTTTTATTATTTTTTAAACGAAGAAGAACAGCCAATCAATTCAAGATCTTCAGGATAAATCGCCAGGAGCAGTGACAATCAGCGACAGATTATGATGATCATTAATAAATTTAATATTGCCTTGAGGTAATTATAGGTCAGCGGCTAATCTTTTGAATGTCAGTGAAAACCGATAATTGCGTAAGGATATCCCTAGTAAAATTGACCTTGCAGAACGGAAGTAAATAGGCTGCGCCATTTTGCTGATTTACGGCTTTTCATCAGGAGCGGCAACATCAGCGTGTGGTGTTTTGCAGCCAGGAAAAGCTGACCAGGATGCAAAATTCATTCATGCCTGCCAGATACCGGAGAGTTGAAAAGAGTACTGGAGAGGTAGTGAGTTACAGAATTCAAGCTGAATTCAAACTGAGTTCAAGCGACAAGAATGTCGTCGGCTGAGGTCTTTTCAGTGACATAAAAGCATGAGGTATGCGCCAGCGATAGACGGCGTCGTACCGGCCTGGTACCGGCTTCAAAGCCGGTTTCAACACCAGCGAATTTATATTTTATTCAGGCGCATCATGATCAGCCAGAGTACTAGCCGGAGTACTAGCCAGAGCACTAGCGAGCCACAGCATCAGCCTTCCGGCTCATCCATGAGGCCGTCGATATCCCTGATCTTGCTCAGGGCTTCGTCGATCCGGTCGACGCCGATAATCTGCAGGCCCTCTATCTTGTGTTTGGGGGCATTCGATTTTGGAATCAGGGCGATGGAAAAACCGAGTTTGGCCGCTTCGCGCAAGCGCTCCTGACCGCGTGGCGCCGGACGGATCTCGCCTGCCAGCCCGACTTCACCAAATACCACCAGACCGCGCGG
>CANIFC010000279.1 GCA_947466695.1 Oxalobacteraceae bacterium
ATCGTCAAAAAGATAATTGAAAAACATAATGGCCGAATCGAACTACACAGTAACGTCAATCTGGGTACTGTTTTTTCGATTTTCCTGCCATTAACTTGACGTGGATAATTGAATATCAGAAATTGGAAACTTGGACACTCAGGTACTTGTGACAATCCAATACATAACATATGCGTGTCAGTTTTCAGGAGTTCTATCTGACGGCTTAGGGCACCGATTTGCACCTGAGGCGACATCGGCGAATGACCGCATTCAGTCTAAAACCGGCACTCCCTTTCTCAATTACTCGCATTATAAAAATATACTTCATTCGCACGCACTAAGGAAAATTAGCGTTGCGAGTTGCAATTATCTGGGCGCCCTGCATCTCAATTCCTGTTTCCGGCGTATTTCCCTTCTTTATTTTTTCCCGCTTTCTTTTTTGCTCTTATTCCCTAAGCATATAACGCTTATTTCCGCTAAGCGGGTGAGACAAAATGTCCAATTTTCAAGCGGGTGAGTGCGCTGTACAGTTCAGGCTCACCAATCACTCCGTAGCGTGTGCCTCGCATGAAAAACCTTCTTGATAGTCGTAAATCACTCCTCTTGCCGCTAGTCTCTCCCCTATTGTTATTGGCCGGCTGCAATCTGGAAGTCATGAATCCTTCCGGTGACATTGCCGTTCAGCAAAGCCATCTCATTCTTGTCGCCACCGGCCTGATGCTGCTGATCATTGTTCCTGTGATTGCCCTGATCATCCTGTTTGCATGGCGCTACCGGAAAAGTAATACTGCCGCCATTTATACCCCGGACTGGGATCACTCGACCAAGCTTGAGCTGGTGATCTGGGGCGCTCCGCTGCTCATTATCATTGCGCTTGGCCTCATTACCTGGATCAGTACTCATGTGCTAGATCCTTATCGCCCCTTGCAAAGGCTTGACGCCAACCGGCCCATTGCCGCCGATACCAAGCCACTCATCGTTCAGGTGGTGGCGCTGGACTGGAAATGGCTGTTCATTTATCCGGAGCAAGGCATTGCCACGGTCAATGAGTTGGTAACGCCGGTTGACGTGCCGGTGCGTTTCAAGATCACTGCCTCGACCGTCATGAACTCGTTTTACATCCCGGCGCTGGCCGGTCAGATCTATGCCATGCCGGGCATGGTTACCACCCTCAACGCAGTGCTCAACAAGCCAGGCCAGTTCACCGGATTTTCGGCCAACTACAGTGGTGCCGGTTTCTCGGACATGCGCTTCAAATATTATGGTAAAAGCACCGGAGACTTTGATAAGTGGGTCGAGGTAACCAGGACTGGCGGCGGCAAGCTGGACCGGGCAAATTATCTGGAACTGGAAAAGCCCAGTGAACGCGCACCGGTACAGCGCTACGGCTCGGTGGCCTCTGACCTGTATGACGCCATCGTCAACCGTTGTGTCGACATGAACGACAAATGCCTGAACCAGATCATGGCCGATGATGCGATCCGCACGACACTCAAGGCCGCTAGCGTGTCGCTCAAGGCAACGCCGGCAACGCGTCTGTTCGCAGTCGCCCAAGCCGATATATGTACTGTGCCACTTACTTCTACAAAGGCAAATTATGCTAGACCATATTGAACTGACCAAGCTCATTTTCGGTCGCCTGAGCTGGGCGGCAATCCCGCTGCACGAACCGATACTACTGGCCACCTTTATCATGGTCGGCGGTGGCGGTCTGGCGGTGTTCGCAGGCGTGACCTATTTCCGGCTCTGGGGTCCGCTCTGGCGCGATTGGGTTACCAGTATCGACCATAAGAAAATCGGCATTATGTACATGATTTTTGGCCTGATCATGTTGCTGCGCGGCTTTACCGATGCGCTGATGATGCGCGCCCAGCAGGCGTTTGCCTTTGGCGAATCAGCCGGCTTTCTACCGGCGCACCATTACGATCAGATTTTTACCGCGCACGGTGTGATCATGATCTTTTTCGTTGCCATGCCATTGGTCACGGGCTTGATGAACTATGTCATTCCGCTGCAGATTGGCGCCCGTGATGTGGCGTTTCCCTTCCTGAATAATTTTAGTTTCTGGATGACCGCATTCGGCGGCGGGCTGACCATGGCTTCGCTGTTTGTCGGCGAATTTGCCCGTACCGGCTGGCTCGCCTACCCACCGCTGTCGGGCATACTCGCCAGTCCGGATGTAGGGGTCGACTACTACATCTGGTCACTGCAGATTGCCGGGGTCGGCACCTTGCTCTCGGGGATCAACCTCATCGCCACCATCGTCAAGATGCGTGCGCCTGGCATGACGATGATGAAAATGCCGATCTTTACCTGGACTGCGCTGTGTACCAACGTATTGATCGTGGCCGCCTTCCCGGTACTTGCCGGCGTACTTGGCATGCTCTCGCTGGACCGCATGGCCGCAACACACTTTTTCACCAGCGACATGGGCGGCAACGCGATGATGTATGTCAACCTGATCTGGATCTGGGGTCATCCCGAGGTCTATATCCTGATCTTGCCGGCTTTTGGTATTTTTTCTGAAGTGGTCGCGACCTTTTCCAGCAAGCGTATTTTTGGCTACACCTCGATGGTCTACGCTACCGTCGTGATCACCATCTTGTCTTATGTGGTCTGGCTGCATCACTTCTTTACCATGGGTTCGGGCGCCAGCGTCAACGCTTTCTTTGGCATTACGACGATGATCATCTCGATCCCGACCGGTGCCAAGATCTTCAACTGGCTCTTTACCATGTACCGCGGCCGCATCCGTTTCGAGTTGCCAATGATGTGGAGCATCGCCTTCATGATCACCTTTGTCATCGGTGGCATGACGGGTGTCTTGCTGGCCGTACCGTCTGCCGATTTCGTCTTGCATAACAGCCTGTTCCTCATCGCCCACTTTCATAACGTCATCATAGGCGGCGTGCTGTTTGGCCTGTTTGCCGGCATTAATTACTGGTTCCCGAAAGCCTTCGGTTACAAGCTCGATACCTACTGGGGCAAGTGGTCGTTCTGGTGCTGGACCATCGGCTTCTATCTCGCTTTCATGCCGCTCTACGTACTGGGCCTGATGGGCGTGACCCGCCGCATGAGCCACTTTGAAGATCCGTCGCTGCAGATCTGGTTCCAGATCGCCGCACTCGGTGCACTGCTCATTTTCATGGGGATCATTGCGATGTTGATCCAGTTCTTTGTCAGCTATGTGCGACGTGAGGCCTTGCGTGATGTCAGTGGCGACCCATGGGATGGCCGTACGCTGGAATGGTCGACTTCGTCACCACCGCCGGACTATAACTTTGCCTTCATCCCAAGGGTGTACGACAACGATGCCTGGACCGACATGAAGAAGAACCAGTATGAACGGCCACGGCAAGGTTTTCAGGCGATTCACATGCCTAAAAATACCAGCGCCGGATTCTTCATTGCCTTGCTCAGCGCAGCCTGCGGATTTTCGCTGATCTGGCAAATGTGGCTGGTGGCCGGACTGAGTTTTTCCCTGATGCTGACGATGATCATCTACCACACCTTTAACTATCAACGCGACTACTACATCCCGGCTAACCAGGTTGTGGGGATCGAAAATGCGCGCTCACTTCTGATGGATAGCTATGTCTGACCAATCCGCATTGCTTGCTACACCTGCCGGTGCCGCCAACATCGACCTGGGTCTTGCTGCAGGCTCGCCCTCGCGTTACTACGTGCTTGAACATCATCCGGAAAACGCCACCCTGCTCGGGTTCTGGCTCTACCTGATGAGTGATTGCCTGATATTCGCCTGCCTGTTTGCCACCTACTCGGTACTGGGGCGCAATTATGCCGGCGGACCATCGGGGGCTGAGCTGTTCGACCTGCCGCTGGTGGCGCTCAATACCTCGCTGTTGTTGCTGTCGTCGATTACCTATGGCTTTGCCATGCTGCAAATGCAAAGTAAAAAGCTGCGCGGCACCCTGGTGTGGCTGGGTCTGACCGGCGTGCTTGGCGCGGCGTTCATCGGGCTGGAACTCTATGAATTCATTCACCTCATCAGCGAGGGTGCGGGGCCGCAACGCAGTGGATTTCTGACCGCCTTTTTTGCCCTGGTCGGCACCCACGGCCTGCACGTCTGCTTCGGCATTATCTGGCTGCTGACCTTGATGGTGCAATTAGGCAAGCACGGGCTGACGCCGGAAAACGGCCGTCGCCTGTTATGCCTGTCGATGTTCTGGCACTTCCTGGACGTGGTCTGGATTGGTGTCTTCACCTTTGTTTATCTGATGGGAGTATTGCCATGAGTGTGCACACAGTTAACCAAGCTGCTTCCTCAACGACCGTTCACGGCCACGATGGTCATGATGATGGTTCGCAGCATGCGGATCACGGCAGTCTCAAAAGTTATATGAGCGGTTTTGTGCTGGCGGTTATTTTGACGGCAATACCCTTTGCGCTGGTGATGGGAAAATTCTTTGAGAAGTCCAGCACTGCGGCACTTGTTCTGCTCGCCTTTGCCGCGGTGCAAATCGTGGTTCACATGATTTATTTTCTGCACATGAACACCCGCTCGGAAGGCGGCTGGACCATGCTGGCGCTGATCTTTACCGTGATGCTGCTGGTCATCATGCTCAGTGGCTCGA
>CANIFC010000280.1 GCA_947466695.1 Oxalobacteraceae bacterium
ACACCAAACAGGGTATCGCGGGAAAAATCGAGGCCTTCCACATACTTGGCGATCATTTCATCGGGTAAGTGGGTCCCGAACCGGAGTAAACGGTCATTTTGTTTCAGCGCCAGAAAATGCTTCAGGATACGATGGCGGTCGCGCTCGGACAATTCCTTGACGAACACGGTGTATTGCGATTTCGCGGGCTGAAGACCAGGCGTTTCGGGAAAAATATCAGAGGTTTGCATGTTTATTCCTTCCTGCAATAACTAAAAATTGTGCGCTGCACAAGAGGCATTGTAGGCGAAATATCGCAAATCTGCCGAAATTTTCAGGGTGTGCTAATTTTTTGACAAAATTCATGGATCGCAGCGACTCTGGCCAGGCGAATTGCCTGCGCAATTTTTTGCGATTCACCAGCATAAGCTTGCGCTACCGCTCCGGCATTCACCGCTTGCGCAGCGGCAAGTGCCTGCGTCAAAAACAGGGCTTGCGGGAAGTGAATATCAGGCAGGCCAGCCCTGCCGAAACAATCACTCTCGGCCGCTTTGAGCATATCAAAAAAGCGTTGCGGTTTGCGGAACGCATCGCATCGTTCAAACAACTCCAGTAAGGTCGCAGGGCGCATTTCGCGTGCCCGGAACACATTGCCATGGTCACGCGCCGTCATGATGGCCAGATCGCGGCAGTCACCCGGTACTTTCAGGCGCTGGCAAACGGCGTCGACCAATTGAACGCCACGCTGCTCATGGCCGTGGTGAGATGGCCATTCCTGCGGATCGGTAGTGCCCTTACCCAAATCATGCAACAACGCAGCGAAGCGAATTGGCAGCGAAAACCCTTGTGCAGCGGCATAGTCAAGCACCAGCATGACATGCACGCCAGTATCGATTTCAGGATGGTATCTGGGCGGTTGCGGCACCCCCCACAAGGCGTCGAGTTCGGGCAGCAGGCGCTTGAGCGCACCGCACTCACGCAACACCTCAAACATGCGCGAAGGACGCACCTCCATGAGCCCGCGCGCCAGCTCTTGCCAGACCCGTTCCGGTACCAGCGCATCGACCTCACCTGCAGCGACCATCTGGCGCATCAGGTCCATGGTTTCCGGTGCGACGGAAAAATCAGCCGGTGCCACTGAAAAACGCGCTGCGAAACGCGCCAGCCGTAAAATACGTACCGGATCTTCAGAAAAGGCGGCAGAAACGTGCCGGAAAATTTTTTGTTTAATATCCCTCTGCCCATGAAAAGGATCGGTCAGCTGGCCGTCCTCATCCTGGGCAATGGCATTGATCGTCAGATCGCGCCGGATGAGGTCCTGTTCCAGCGTGACGCCGGCATCGGTATGAAATACGAAACCCTTGTAACCGGCGCCCGTCTTGCGCTCGGTACGGGCCAGGGCGTACTCTTCATGCGTTTTGGGATGGAGAAAAACGGGGAAGTCTTTACCCACCGGGGTAAAGCCCAGCGCCAGCATCTGTTGCGGCGTGGCGCCAATGACGACATGATCGCGGTCCTGCACCGGCAGTCCGAGCAAGCTGTCGCGTACTGCGCCGCCAACGATATAGGTTTTCATGCGTCCATTTACTTCGCGGCAGGAAAATCGTATTTCGGTATGTCATCGGCTTCATTAAGCGCATCCCGCATCCATTCGGCAACCGCAGGATGTGCCTGCACCCGGTCGACATAAGCTTGCAGGGCCGGCGCCAGCGAGACATCATAAGTTTTGAAACGCATGACGACAGGGGCGAAGTACGCATCGGCGATAGAAAAATCACCAAAAAGATAATGGTGTGCACCGTAACGCGACAGGCAATCTTCCCATATTTCACTGATGCGACCAATGTCAGCCTGAGAACCGGCGGTACGCCCTTTACCAGAAAAATCCGCCTTGATATTCATGGGCATGGATGAACGCAAGTCACTGAAGCCAGAATGCATTTCAGCGCAGATGCTGCGCGCGAAAGCCCGCGCAGCGACGTCTTCCGGCCAGAGATTTTGTGCGGGAAATTGTTCTGCCAAAAACTCACATATTGCCAGCGAGTCCCACACCACGATCGGATCGGACAATAAGACCGGCACCCGGCCCGCGAGCGAGTATTCAGCAATATGCGTGGTGGTGCCCGATTGATCCAACAGAATGTGGATTTCTTCAAAAGGGATAGTGAACGCCTTCATGACCAGCCACGGCCGCATCGACCAGGAGGAATAATTTTTATTCCCTATCACGAGTTGCATACTGGTTTTTTTAGGCCCGCCACGCATCGTTTCCAGCGCAGTATCAAGTTCAGTTTCTTGCATGATCAATCCTCATCTGTCGAAGGTAAATCTGTCTAAGGTAATTCAGCGTCAGCCGGCAACATCCCTTTGGGTATGACCATACCCAGCCGCGCCTTCAGTGATTGTGGTTTTTTCTCGAAGATAGCGGCGTAGTAAGTCGCATTCGAGAGCACATTTTTTACGTAGCCACGGGTCTCGGTGAACGGGATGGATTCGGCAAAAATCGCACCCTCAACCGGTCGTGTCAGTGCTGAACGCCAGGCCCGCGGCCGGCCCGGTCCGGCATTGTAAGCGGCTGACGCCAGCGCTTGCGAGCCACCCAGATCGGTGAGCACCATATTCAGGTAATTCGTGCCAAGCACAATATTTGTTTCAATGTCGTTGACCTGTTCAGGCACAAAGCTGCCAAGGCCAATTTTCTTGGCGACATAACGCGCGGTCGCCGGCATCAGCTGCATCAGGCCCGACGCGCCGACATGTGACTTTGCATTCATGATGAAACGTGATTCCTGCCGGATCAAGCCGTATACCCACGCCATGTCGACACCAAGTTCCTGGGTCGTCTTGTACATCCGGTCATTGAATGGAGTCGGAAAGCGCTGGCTGAAATCGAGCTCTCCCTTGGTACGGTCTGACGTACTGACCATGCGGTCAAGCATGTTATTTTGTCGCGCCAGTTCGGCAACTACCAGATGCTGGCGTTCATTCATTTTACGCAGCTCCCAGTTCCATTCGCGGGTGCCCTCAAAACGTAAATTCATGGCGTAAAATTTGAGCGCCCTCTGTAAATTGGCATTGTTAACCATCGGCGCCAGTTCTTCAGCGGACACCGGTTTTGCCGTAATTGGTACGCCAATTTTCTGTCCCAGCTCTTCCAATGCCAGCTGGCCGTAAAAATGAAATTGATCCGCAATACGGGAATACAAGGCCTGGCCCTCTGCATTTCTCCCTTCATTGACCAGCGCACGACCTAACCAGTACACCCAGGCAGGATCATTTTTCAATTCAGCCGGCATGGCATTGATCGCCAGCTTCACCAATGGCCAGTCACCTTCACGCAGCGCAGTGCGAACACGCCATTGATAGGCGTCTTGTGTCAGGCTGGCAGCTTCGGCACGATGCCAGTAACCCAAAGCTTCGGGCTTGAGTTTTAATGCCGATTGCAAGGCGATATGTGCCCAGCCCTGGGCCCGTTCGGTTTCGGTAAATTTAGCGCTGTATTTGGATAAATTATCCGCCGCCTCATCCGGATCAGTCCTGGCCAGGCGCCCGAGCGCGATCAGGTAAAGCTCATGTGCCTCTCTCCCTGCCGCCGGGGCCTTTTTCAAGAGCTTTGCGGGTTTGTCGATCGCTTGCGTAATGTCTTTTTCGGAGACATCCAGCAGTTTTGCCATCCGCAAGGCAATAGGCATGGCGGCGCTTTCCGAGGCCATGCGTAGCTGCCCCCATAAATCGTCCACAGTGAATTGCCCCTGTTCTGCCAGATACGTCACGAGCGAATAACAGCCGGCGCCATAATCACGCGGGGCCGTGAGCAAGACGCGCGCCTCGGCGGCAACTTTTTGCTTCCTGACCGCTTTCGACAACAGGGAGTAGCACCTGAGCTGATTGTCGTCAGCAACGACAAATTGTGGATATTGCTCATCGAAAGTTTGCCATTCGCTACGATATCCGAGCACCAGCAACCAGTCATTACGCAGGCGGTCAGCGATTGCACTACCCTGATACTTCGTGATGAAGGCTCTTACCTCGGTGCCTGAAGCGGAGCGTATCCGGGTCTTGAGCTGATAATAGTCAACATAAGAAGGTATTTCATAATCGCCCAGGCCAGCGGCGTAGGTCTGTGCCGCTTTGGCGTCGTCATGCATTGCGGCATCGCGCAACGCCATGAACTGGTCGTCATCGGTGACGAAACTCTTGCCATTTTTTGCCGCAGCCGCTTCCGACAAGGGAGCCAAGGCTGCTACCATCATCAGGCTATACTGCAGGCAGGCTCGAAGCGAGCGCACTATTTTTTTCTGTAACAACATAATCCACGACTTTCCGTCTTAACATATTTTATCCGGCGTTCAGTATGACACAGCCTCACACCAGTGCAAACGGAGCTTTACAAACTCGCCGCGCCTTACGCAAGACACTACTTGATCTGCGCAGCAACGCCAGCGAGAATACGCGTCAGCAATGGGATCACCGCATCGGACAACAACTTTTAGCCTGGTGTCAGCAACACCGTCCTGCCAGTCTGGGATTGTTCTGGCCGATCCAGAATGAGCCCGATCTGCGCGATACGTATCCCCTGTTACAGCAA
>CANIFC010000281.1 GCA_947466695.1 Oxalobacteraceae bacterium
TCGGGCAAGATCGATTTCTCTGAACTCGAAATTCTGGTTCTCGATGAAGCGGATCGCATGTTGGACATGGGTTTCATTGACGATATCGAAAAAATTGTTGCAGCAACACCGGCAACGCGTCAAACCATGTTGTTCTCTGCAACCCTTGATGGTGTTGTCGGTAACATGGCGCGCCGTATCACAAAAGAACCAATGATCATACAGATCGCCGGTTCTGCGACAAAGCACGAAAATATTACGCAAAAAGTCCATTTTGTTGACGATCTGTCGCACAAAAACCGCATGCTGGACCATTTGTTGCGCGACGAATCCGTTGATCAGGCTGTGGTCTTCACTGCTACCAAGCGTGATGCAGACACGATCGCTGACCGTCTCAATATCGCCGGTTTTGCAGCAGCAGCCTTGCATGGCGACATGCATCAGGGTGCGCGTAACCGTACGTTGGACGCTTTGCGCCGCGGTCAGGTTCGCGTTTTGGTAGCGACAGACGTTGCAGCCCGTGGTATCGATGTGCCGGCAATTACTCACGTTTTCAACTATGACTTGCCAAAATTTCCAGAAGACTACGTCCACCGTATCGGCCGTACTGGCCGTGCAGGACGCAATGGTGTCGCAATTTCCCTGGTCAATCATGCTGAAGGCATCAACGTCAAGCGGATTGAGCGCTTCACCAAGCAATTGATTCCGGTCGATGTGATCGAGGGTTTCGAGCCAAAGAAAAGTGCAGTAGCTTCGCGCTCTACCGCTCGTAAGCCAGGCTGGAAGCCAGGCGAAGGCCGCTCTAGCGGTAACGGCAGTAGTTACGGTGGTGGCAATAGCGCTAACAGTAGCAGCAAGCCTGCTCAGCGTACTTTCAGCAAGCCAAACAGTCCCGCTGGTGGTGCACCACGTAGCGAAGGCAGCGGCGGTGGCTATAAAGGCAGCAATCCTCGTTCCGGTGACGCGAACGGAAACCGTCGCTCTTTTGGCGACCGGTAATTGTCGCTGCAAGCAAGACAGTTAGTCAGTCAGGACGCTAAGTCAGGGCATTAAGTTGTAAAAAAGCGGCCATTTACATGGCCGCTTTTTTTTATCCATCCAGATTGGCACCAATCTGAATTTTGTCTCAATAGTGTCTGAAAATCATAAGCTGCAAGTTCTGAATCCGCTGAAAGCGTGACATTTTTCCGGCAGCAGAAAATTTCTGTCATAGATCGAGTGCAGGTGCGCTGCGGTCACAAATGAAGCGCCGCGCAGGCTCTGATGCGTGGCAAACGCGTCTTGCGTGTTGTGGCCCGATTTTATAGCGTCTGGAGCGAATCCGGGATAGGGTTCAAACGCAGTGCAGGTCCATTCCCATAATTGCCCCCAGTGAAATGCCGCATGACCTGACTGCGCGGCAAATTCCCATTCCGCTTCAGTCGGCAGGCGCCGTCCGGCCCAGGCGCAATAGGCCTGCGCTTCGTACAGGCTGACGTGGCGAATTGGTTCATTGGATGCCAACGTGATTTCCTTTCCGAAACGCGTGCAGCGCCACCAATTGCCTTCTTTGCTCCAGTGCAAAGGTACCGAGCGTTCTTGTTGCATGAGCCAATGCGTACCTGCTGGCGACCAGTAGTGTGCTCTTTGGTAACCGTTATCGAGGGTGAATTCGGCGAACTGTGCATTGCTGACCAGATTCGACTCCATATGAAAAGCGGGAACCTCAACCAGGTGCGCCCATTTTTCTGCATCAAAGGCAAAATCGCCATTATCAGGGCTTCCCATCAATAGCTTACCGCCAGGAAAACGCAGTTCTCCTTGCGCCCAGGGCAGTGTGGTGTGGCGCGTCGTTGCCAAGGGCGCTGGCAGTCCCAGTGTTTGCAGCAGGCAAACCCACTGTTCCGATTGCCATCCTTCCAATGCCAGTGCCATGCGGTAAGGATACAGGGCCTCCTTTGTGTTGGCAGCTCGTCCCAGCTGGTCCAGAACCCGGTCCAGCACCTCGTTTTTATAGGTAAGTAGCTGTGCCGCTTTAGGCAAGCTCAGGGCTACGCGTAAATGACGTCCGGGCTTGGGCAGGTCGAACCATTCGTCACCTCTGCTAAGCATGGACGGGCGCAAGCGAAACCCCGGTAATGGTGGCCCGGATTCACGTAAAACCAGCAGCTCGGCAAGCCAGGCCTTGTGACCAAGATCCCAGAGTGGGAAATTAAAATCCACCGGGGCTAAAAAATTAACCGGATTGTTCAGCCCGGCAGTTCTCAGGCATTCAAACAAGCTCAGCGTATAATCGTGAGTCGTCCTGAGCATCAAGCCCAGCTCTTGTGCAGATGCGTGACGGAATGATTTTTTTGTCAGGGACATAAAATGGTGAGCTAATTGTTATACAACAAGTTACCATATTTACATAAATTTGTAACATTTGTAATATTATCAATGAAAAAGTAAAGAGAAATCTCCAGACCATAACGGTTAATGTGATTCTGATACGACTGACTTCTTTTTTTATGCTGGCTGCGGTTGTAAAATCGCATCCGGAGTCCTGCCTGGAATACTGAAAAATTCGACCGGTTCTCTGGTGTCTCCGGCACTCATGGCTTGTATCGAGACCCCGGACGCCGCGGTCTGCAAGCTTCACGACGAGCAGGAACTGGTTGGGACAAGCTTTACTTTCTGATCCTCAGACCTCAGGTGGCCTGCCGGTTTCCTGTGACTCACCGGCGTTCGCTGAGGGATTTCCCCTGTGCCTACCCAGAGATTTTTTGGCTGTAGCGATAATTGGTGATAATTGATGATATTGTTGCAGGAACAAGTACTATGACCGTTAATCTTTGAAGCTTTTACGAAAATATGACATGAATCAACTCGAACAACTTAAGCAATACACGACAGTCGTCGCTGACACCGGTGATTTTCAGACGATGCAAGCCTACACGCCGCGTGATGCGACCACCAATCCATCGTTGATTCTCAAGGCAGTGCAGAAAGCAGACTACCTGCCATTGCTCGAACAGGTGGTGCAACAGCATGCCGGCAAGACGACCGGCGAAATCATTGACCATTTACTCATTGCATTTGGCCTCAAAATTTTAAATATCGTTCCTGGCCGGGTTTCAACAGAAACCGATGCGCGTCTGTCATTTGACACCGAACAGACCATCCTGAAAGGCCGTCAGCTGATCGCTTTGTACGAAGCGGCAGGCATCGCCAAAGAACGTGTCCTGATCAAGATCGCCGCCACCTGGGAAGGTATCCGGGCCGCCGAAGTGCTCGAAAAAGAAGGCATACGCTGCAATATGACTCTGCTTTTTTGCCTGCCTCAGGCGATTGCCTGTGCCGATGCCGGAGCGCAGCTGATCTCCCCGTTTGTTGGCCGAATTTATGATTGGTATAAAAAACAGACCGGTCAGGAAATTTTTGGTGCCGATGACCCCGGCGTCCTGTCGGTCAAGAAAATTTATAATTATTATCGTAAATTTGACTACCGGACAGAAATTATGGGGGCAAGTTTTCGCAATACGTCACAAATTATTGAATTGGCCGGTTGCGACCTGTTGACCATCAGCCCGGATTTGTTACAAAAACTGAGTGACTCCAATGCCAGCATCGCGCCAAAGCTCACCAAAGAAGCGGCACAGGCATCCGATCTTCAAAAAATACCGATGAATGAAAAAACTTTTCGCATGCAATTAAATGACGATGCCATGGCGACAGAAAAATTATCGGAAGGTATCCGGCTGTTTTGTGCCGACACGGTAAAACTGGAACAAATGATTATTGCAATGCAAAAGCAGTAATTTTCCGGCAAAACAAAGACGAGCCAATACTGAACTGGCTCGTCTTTTTCGCCGATGTGAACGCATCGGCCTGCACACCCAGCACAAATTATTCGACATTTTTTAAAATCCTGCTTGCATAAACCACTGATTTTTTATACAGTGTCGTTGCGAATTGAATTTTGGAAAAGACTCCGCTTGTTTGCACTTAACTGAAAGAATTTATGGACGATAAGAAATCTGATAACAACTCTGAAAAGAGTAAGGCACTGGCAGCGGCGCTGGCACAAATTGAAAAACAATTTGGTAAAGGCTCTGTCATGCGCCTGGCGGATGGCGCGGTCATAGAAGAAATTCAGGTAGTGTCGACCGGTTCACTCGGTCTCGATATTGCACTGGGCGTCGGTGGTTTGCCACGCGGCCGGGTAGTGGAAATCTACGGTCCGGAGTCATCAGGTAAAACTACCCTGACCTTGCAAGTCATCGCAGAAATGCAAAAATTAGGCGGAACATGCGCTTTTATTGATGCAGAGCACGCACTCGATGTCGGTTACGCAAAGAAATTAGGCGTTAATCTGTCAGATTTACTCATTTCCCAGCCCGATACCGGTGAACAGGCCCTGGAAATTACCGATGCGCTGGTACGTTCCGGCAGTGTTGATTTGATTGTCATCGATTCTGTTGCGGCACTGACTCCCCGTGCTGAAATTGAAGGTGACATGGGTGATTCCTTACCGGGTCTGCAAGCGCGCCTGATGTCTCAGGCGCTGCGCAAGCTGACAGGCAGCATCAACCGCACCAATACCATGGTCATTT
>CANIFC010000282.1 GCA_947466695.1 Oxalobacteraceae bacterium
GACTACAGTTGGCGGCCCTTTTATACAGACAATACAGGCAGCGCAGAGAGTACTTTTTCAGTCCCTCAGTTGAATAAGGCAATTCCTTCATGTTTTCGGAAATTCATAAAGTCGCCAGCCAGGTTGGCCATATCATCATCGGCAAGGATAACCAGATCAGGCAATCGCTGGTGTGCCTGCTCGCCGGCGGGCATTTGCTCATCGAAGATGTACCTGGCGTTGGCAAGACGACTCTGGCACATGCATTGGCGATTTCACTTGGCCTGAAATTTAACCGCTTGCAATTCACCAGCGATTTACTCCCGGCGGACGTTGTCGGCGTATCGATTTTTGAGCGTGAGAAAAGCCAGTTTATTTTTCATCCCGGCCCGGTGTTCACCCAGGTTCTGCTGGCCGATGAAATCAACCGTGCCAACCCCAAGACGCAGTCGGCCTTACTTGAGGCAATGGAAGAACGCCAGGTCACGGCCGAAGGCCAGACGCGTCAATTGCCGCATCCCTTTTTCGTTATCGCCACGCAAAACCCGGGGCATCAGGTAGGCACCTTTGCACTTCCCGAATCGCAGCTCGACCGCTTCCTGATGTGCCTCTCGCTAGGCTATCCGGATGCCGCCGCCGAACGCGCCCTGTTACTGGGTGAAGACCGCCGTATCCTGCTCAAGAGCATGGTACCGGTCATGCAGCCGCAACAACTGGTTCAGGCGCAACAGGCCTTAAGGCACATTCATACAGCACCGGCACTGATCGATTATGTGCAGGCACTGGCCCAGGCCACCCGTCAGGGCGACTTGTTTGCTGACGGCATGAGTCCACGCGCCTCCATTGCGCTGTTGCAGGCAGCAAGGGCATGGGCAGCACTTGAAGGTCGTGATCATGTGGTACCAGAGGATGTCCAGGCGGTATTGATTCCGGTCATCGCGCATCGCCTGCGACCACTAAAATCGGTGAGCGGCAAAGTTAATCCAAGCAGCGAATTATTGACGCAACTGATGCTCAAGGTGAATCTATAATCGATAAGTGGACGTTCAGCGCCAGCTCATCGAGCCTGCAGGATGTCTCGGGCAGTATCCTGCGCTTATCTAAATAAACCTTCACTCTCCAATATCAATGAGCGCACTCACCTCTTTGCAGCAAAAATTTCGCAAACTGGTATTTCTGGAGCACCACCCTGAAAGTGGTGAGGTCTTCCTGAAACAACGCCGTGTCTTCACTCTGCCCAGCAAGGCTGGCTGGATGTTTTTGCCGCTCTTGCTGTTGCTGTTCGTCACCTCCGTCAACTACAACCTGAACCTGGGCTTCGCGCTCACATTTGTATTGGCCGCTTGCGCAGGGATCAACGCGTTTCTCGGCTTTCGTAACCTGGCATACCTGCACTTGCTCGCCGGTCCGGTGGCGCCGGTGTTTGCCGGCGAAGAGGCGCAGTTCACCTTGCACCTGATCAATCGTCGCAAACACTTTCGCTATGCACTCCATCTCGGTTTCGCGGCCAAAGGCCACCCCGACCAGACTGTCGATATCGCACCGGAAAGCCGCAGCACGCGACAATTAAGTTGTCTCGCCAGTCACCGGGGCAGTATGCCAATTCCGCGGGTACGCCTGCAAACCTGGTTTCCACTGGGCTTATTGCGCGCCTGGAGCACCTGGTTACCCGATGTTGAGGTGCTGGTTTATCCGCAACCAGAACCCTTTGCCCCTCCTCTGCCAGGTAGCGGAGCGAGCGGCAATGAAGGACAGGGACAAACAGGTGAAGAGGATTTTGCCGGTGTCCGGGTCTATCAAAGCGGCGATCTGCTGAAACATCTGGCCTGGAAGCACATCGCCAGAGTTGATCTTGACGCTGGCGGATCACTCATGACCAAACAGTTTTCCGGTGGTTCCGGACGTGATATCTTGCTCGATTTTGCCAGCCTGCCCGACACCCTGGATCTGGAACTCCGGCTATCGAGGATGACCAGCTGGGTGATTGCAGCCGACGCATGTGGTCTTGCCTATGCCTTTCAGCTGGGAGCGACCCGCTATGCTGCGGCCAGCAGCCCGTTGCACCGGAGCGATTGTCTGCGCGCACTCGCGCTTCATGCGCTACCTTCCGGCAGGTCAGTGGCATGAGTAAATTATTTGTAGCCAAACCAGGCACCACCACCGGGCCTGCCAAATGGAAAAAATTTCCTTTGTCGCGTGACAAGGCCGATATTTTATTATTACTATCCGGCTGCATGCTGGTGTTACTGCCACATATTTACGCCTTGCCATGGTGGGTAAATATGGCATGTGCCGGGCTGGTGTTGTGCCGTGCCTGGCTCACCCTGACGGGCCGCAGACTGCCCCCCTCATGGGCGCTCATTGGCTTCTCCCTGCTCTTGATGTCCGGTGTTTTTCTCACTTACCGCACCTTTCTCGGACGCGAAGCGGGAATCACCATGCTTGCCTTGCTGCTCTCGTGCAAATTACTCGAGATGCATGCAAAGAGAGACTTGTTTGTGGTCATCTATCTGAGTTTTTTTCTGCTGCTGACCAGTTTTTTCCATTCACAAACCATCGCCAGCGCAATGTTGGCAATGATGGCCGTCGTCATTTTGCTTACCGCCCAATTGTCTTTTCATTTCACGGGAGTCATCCCTTCCATTGGGCAAAGGCTAAAAATGGGACTGGGTATAGTAGGGCTGGCGATTCCTTTGACCGTCGTAGCCTTTTATATATTCCCTAGAATTCAAGGACCCTTGTGGGGTTTGCCTGGCGACGCCAATTCTGGCCGCAGCGGTCTGTCGGACTCCATGTCACCGGGTAATATCAGCAAGCTCGCACTCTCTGAAGAAATCGCCTTCCGGGTGAAATTTTCAGAACAGGCTCCGGCGAAAGCACAGCTCTACTGGCGCGGTATTGTGTTGAACCGTTTTGACGGTCGTTCTTGGTTACACGAAGAGAGTAAGCGCAGTCGCCCTTTGAAAGACGAATTACTTGGTAGCGGGCCGGCAGTTCATCAGCAAATCATTCTCGAGGCAACAGGTCAAAGATGGTTATTTGCCCTTGATGTTGCCGGCAGTGCGCCGGTACTGCCTGAACTCGGCAGTACGTTCAACCGGCAGAGGGAAATGAAAAGCGCGTTGCCGGTCAATAGCCGCATTCGCTATAGCGCCGTTTCTTATACACAATACAGCTTGCAGGCAGGACTCGCACCTGAGGCCTTACGCAGTTCACTTGAGCTGCCGCCCGGGTTGAATCCTTTGAGCTTGCGCTATGCCGCTGAGGTACGTCAGCGCAACAACAGCAATGATGAGCGCATCAAGGAAGTATTACAGCTGTTCCGGCAGGAAAATTTCATTTATACGCTTGAGCCAGCGCTCCTCGGCACCAATAGCATTGATGAATTTTTATTCACGACGCGGGCCGGTTTTTGCGAACATTACGCCAGCACTTTTGTTGTTCTCATGCGCGCGATGGGAATTCCGGCCCGGGTGGTAACCGGCTACCAGGGTGGCGCAATCAACCGGGTGGATGGCTATATGGAAGTGCGCCAATCCGACGCACACGCCTGGTCTGAAGTCTGGCTCACTGGCCGGGGGTGGGTCAGGATTGATCCTACCGCCGCAGTCGCACCGGAACGCATCATGCGCAATCTGGGTGCGAGTTTGCCTCAGCGGGGATTCTCAGGAATGCTTAATTTTACGCTGGACGATCACTCCTGGCTGCAAAGTGTGCGCATGAACTGGAACGCAATCAATAACTCCTGGAACCTGTGGGTTCTCAATTACAATCAGGACCGGCAGCGCGATGTCATGCGCTCGCTGGGACTGTCAACGCTTGACTGGTTTCAGCTAAGCCTGATTTTTTTACTTTTCACGCCTGCCACGATGACGCTAATCGCCTTGCCGCTGCTGCGAAACAGGCGCCAGATATCGGCACTTGATCGGTTATACTTATTGCTATGCCAAAAACTGGCAAAGCAAGGCTTTCCCAGGGCCGGACACGAAGGCCCGCATGCTTTTGGACAGCGTTTGCAGACCCTGCTATCCGAGGGAGACTATGCTCCCGTCAATAAATTTCTGACCTTATATGCGATGACAAAATACGGGAAAAATACAGCATCCCAGTCCAGCGTTATCGCCCGATTAAAAACTTTGCTGGCGCAGTGTCGCTAGCCTCACTGATTGCCTGCCATCGTGAAATTGATTACCTCTTCCCGCCTGACCATCGTCGCTGTCCTGGCGAGTGCCTTATTAAGTTCTTCCTGTGCTGCTGCCACCACCAAACCGGTAAAAAAAATGACCCCGGCCAAATCGGAGGCGGGTAGTAGCGAGTTCGCCCATTTCAGTCAATGGAAAGACGTGACTGAATTTATCGACCAGATGGTGCAACGGCACGGCTTTAGTAAAAGTGAGCTCGATACCCGCTTTGACCAGGTCCGCTACATCGAGAGCGCCATTCAGCTCATGAAACCGGCACCGGCAGGAAAACCTAAAAACTGGAAGGCCTACCGGGCACGCTTCCTTGACAATTACCGGCTGGAAGCGGGCATTGCGTTTTGGGACCGTTATGCCGATGCGCTGACAAGA
>CANIFC010000283.1 GCA_947466695.1 Oxalobacteraceae bacterium
ACTTCAAGGCCAAAGAAAATACCTTAAGCGCCGAAGTGTTTGACCCTAGCCCGGCCAATATCGATCAGCGTACCTTGCACAGTAGCATCGGCGGTTTGCAGCTCGCCTTGCTACCAAAAAAGACACGCGGCGAAACGGTGAATGTCGCACTCAATTTGCATTGGGGTGATGAAAAAAGTCTCTTCGGAAAAAAGCATCTGGCCTCTTTCGCCGGCGCTTTACTCGCCAGCGGTACCAGCAAATATTCTCGCGCGCAGCTGACGGATGAATTTTCCAAATTGAAAATCAGCGGGGGCTTGTATTCGTTTCAGACCACCAAAACCAATTTGCCTGCGGCACTGGCGTTGATCGCCCATGTGATGCGCGAAGCCAATTTTCCGGAAACCGAATTCAGGCAGAGCCGTGAGCGGGCGCTGGTGACGATGGAAGCGGGCCGTAATGAACCGTCTAGCGTCGCCAACCAGGCGATGGCGCAACATTTCAATCGCTATCCAAAAGGCGATTTTCGTGCGGCCGAAACGCTGGACGAGAGTTTGCTCAGCATCAAGGCCGTGAAACTGGATGACGTAAAAACCTATCATCAGCAGTTTTATGGCGCATCCAAAGGTGAGCTAACCATCGTCGGTGATTTTGATATCGACAGCACCAGGCAAGCCATACAAAAGGCGTTTGCAGGATGGCAAAGTGCAGCCCCCTACACCCGTCTGGCGAGCCAGCGCGAGCCTATCCCGGCGATACGAAAAACCTTTAATACGCCTGATAAAGAGAATGGCTATTACACCAGCCGCATGAATCTGCTCTTGCGGGAAGACGATGCCGATTTCCCTGCCTTACGTGTTGCCAATTATATTTTTGGCGGCGGTGCAGGTTTAAATTCGCGCCTGATGGAGCGCCTGCGTCAAAAAGACGGCTTGTCTTACGGTGGCAGCTCTAACCTGTCGGCAGGTGAAATCGATCCCGATGGCAGCTTTGGCATCAGCGCAATCGCCGCGCCACAAAACCTCGCCAAAGTAGAAGCGGCAGTGAGCGAAGAATTAAGCCGCGCTCTCAAAGACGGCTTTAGTGCAGAAGAACTGGCGCGCGCCAAATCAGGTTTGCTACAGCAAAGACTGCAAAGCAGAACCACCGATGCCAGCGTGGCGGGCGGCTGGAATTCCAATCTCTATCTCGCTCGCACCTGGGCGTGGACGCAAGCAATGGACGACAACATCAACGCATTGACGCTGGCGCAAGTGAATGCGGCCTTCAAGAAATATATTGATCCGGCCAAGATGAGCGTGTTTATTGCCGGTGATGAAGCGAAGATGAAAGCGAGCATCAAATAAGGCCGGCTGGAATCTAGCGTGGGTTGGTAAAACCTAGCCCAAGCTAGGTGCTAAGTACACCATTTTTTTGGAATTAATTTATGCAATCGGATCAATTATCGTATGGCTCGGATATGTCGGGTTTGATATGCGGCTATGTATTTGAACGCAATCAGCCAGGACAGGCGATACATACCAAGGAAGCCTTGCAGTGGCTACAAATGGATCAACGTAACGATTCGTTTGTCTGGTTGCACTTCAATTTATCCACTGTGTCGGCTGAAAAATGGCTGCATGAACATCTCGATTTACCGGACGAATTTTATGAAACTCTGCATGAAGGTTCGCGCTCTACACGCATAGAACTGGCCGATCAAAGCCTGATTGCTGTGGTCAATGATGTGCTGCATGATTTTGCTTTTGAAGCGTCAGATATCGCCACCTTGTGGCTCAGCGTGAGCAGCAACATCATGATCAGCGCGCGCCGCAAGCCTTTGCAATCGGTCGATCGATTGCGTAATGCGGTCAATCACGGCGAGGCGTTTCAGTCGCCGGCAGAATTGCTGACGCACCTGCTGCGCGATCAGGCCGATGTGCTGATCGGCATCGTGCGCAAGGCGATTAAAAAAGTCGATGATATTGAAGACCACCTGCTGGCCGACAGGCTCAATACCAAGCGGGCGAATCTGGGCGAGCTGCGACGGGTACTGGTGCGGCTGCAAAGGCTGCTGGCGCCAGAACCGGCCGCGTTATTTCGGCTGTTGCACAAACCGCCGGTTTGGGTGGCCGAGAGCGACGTGCAAGAGTTGCGCCAATCGACCGAAGAATTTGCCGTGGTACTGAGCGACATGGCCTCGCTGCAGGAACGCATTAAATTATTGCAGGAAGAAATCGCCGCCAGCGTCAACGAACAAAATAACCGCTCGCTGTTTGTCTTGACCATCGTGACGGTGCTGGCCTTGCCGATCAACATCATTGCCGGTTTGCTGGGCATGAACGTAGGCGGTATTCCGCTGGCGCAGCATGAATATGGTTTCTGGATTGTGGCCGCTATCGTTGCCACCTTCACGGTGATCGCAGGTTGGCTGGCATTTCGAAAAAGTCGGGACTAGACATGCAAAGCTACCTTGCCATCAAACATGTGCACATGACTTGCGCTGCCATTAGCGTGAGTTTTTTTATCGTGCGCGGATTTTGGAAAATACGTTCGACAATGCACGACGCCGCCCAGTTGCAACAGCGCTGGGTACGCATCTTGCCGCATCTGATCGATACCGTTTTGCTGGCCAGCGCGCTGACCCTGGCCTTTTGGAGCGGGCAGTACCCGTTTCAACAGAGCTGGCTGACGGCCAAGTTGCTGGCCTTGCTGGTGTACATTGCTTTGGGCACCGTTGCGCTCAAGCGCGGCAAAACTCCTTTGGTACGGGCATGGGCATTCGCCGCCGCGATTCTGGTATTTGCCTATATGGTGGCAGTGGCCTTGAGCCGGCAAGTGGTGCCGTTTTGACGCTAACGCGATGTGTCACGCAGTATCCATAAGGGTTTCAAGACAAATGTAGCCTGAAAGCCGCATGGATAGTGCGCTGTGATGTACTCTATTTGAATTAAAAGCTACAAGCCAGCCCTGATCATATCGGCCGCCTTTTCTCCTATCATCATGGTCGGGGCATTGGTATTGCCGCCGATTAAAGTGGGCATGACAGAGGCATCGACAATCCGCAATCCTTCCAGCCCATGCACACGCAATGCCGGATCGACGACGGCCATCGCATCAACGCCCATCTTGCAGGTGCCGACCGGGTGATACACGGTGTCACTATACTGGCGTAAGGCAGCGCGGATCTCGTCGTCGCTGTGCACATTCTCGGTCAAAAATTCACTCTCGCGCATGGCCAGCATCGCGGGCGCATCCATGATTTTTCGCGTTAGCTTGAAGCCCTTGAGCAAGGTTTCAATATCGTCAGGGTGTTCAAGAAAGCGCGGGTTGATTAGTGGTGCGGCCAGCGGATCCTTACTGGCCAAGGTCACCTCGCCAACGCTCTTGGGGCGCAGCAGACAGACGTGGCAAGAGTAGCCGTGGCCGAGGTGTAATTTGCGCGCATGGTCGTCAATCATCGCGATTACAAAATGCAATTGCACATCAGGCAAATCCAAGGATGGATCGGTCTTCAGGAAGGCGCCGCCTTCGGCACCGTTGGAGGTAATCATGCCGCGCCGCTGCTTGTGATAGCGCCACAATTCGCGCGTTAGCCGTACGCTGCCGCCGGCAGAAATGCCGAGTAAATCGAGGCTCTTGGCGCGGTACTTGAAAACGAAATCCGGATGGTCTTGCAGGTTTTTACCCACGCCTGGCAAGTGATGCACTAGCGGGATATTGAGCGCCTGCAAGGCCGTGCCATCACCCACGCCTGAGAGCATGAGCAATTGCGGGGTTTGCAATGCACCAGCCGCCAGCAAGATTTCGCGCTTGGCGCGCAGGCTGCGTTTCTGGCCGTTCTGAATGAAATCGACACCAACCGCGCGCTTGCCTTCAAATAAAATCCGCGTGACGTGACAGCCGGTTTCTACCGTCAGATTGGCGCGTTTGCCGATGTGCGGATGCAGATAGGCACGCGCGGCGCTCCAGCGTTCGCCCTCATGTTGCGTGACCTGATAAATGCCCACGCCTTCCTGCTCTTCACCGTTGAAATCAGGGTTAAGTTTGAAGCCCGCTTGGGTTGCTGCCTTCAGATAAATGTGCTGGAAGGGATTATCCGAGCGTAATTCGCTGACATGCAAAGGGCCATCCTGACCGTGCAAAGGTCCGCCAAAACTGGCGTTGTTTTCCGAACGCTTGAAGTAGGGTAAGACATCATTAAACGACCAGCCGGTATTGCCCAGGCTGGCCCAATGATCGTAATCCCAGCGGTGGCCGCGTATGTAGGCCATGGCGTTGATGGCCGACGAACCGCCCAGGGTTTTGCCGCGCGGTTGATAGCCGCGCCGGCCATTCAGGCCAGCTTGTGGCACAGTCTCGAAGGCCCAATTATTCACCTTGGTCGGCAACATCGCGGCCACCGCAAACGGCGTCTTGACCAGCCAGCTGTCGCCAGCACCACCCGCTTCCAGTACGGTAACGCGGATCTTGGGATCTTCCGTTAATCGTCCGGCCACGGCGCAGCCGCCTGATCCGCCGCCGACCACGATGTAGTCTGCCAGTATGTCGCCCGTGCCAGTTATTTCGCTCATGATTTG
>CANIFC010000284.1 GCA_947466695.1 Oxalobacteraceae bacterium
GGAATCGCACCGCAACTGGTGGAGGAAATTTTCGAGATCGTCAAGAGTCTCAACGTCAAGGAAAACGTCTCCTTCCTGCTGGCCGAACAAAACACCAACACCGCCTTGCGCTATGCCGATTTTGGCTACATCCTGGAAAACGGCCGCGTGGTCATGGAAGGCGCCGCCAAAGACCTGGCCTCCAATGAAGACGTCAAGGAATTTTATCTCGGCGTCTCCGGTACCGGGCGCAAGAGTTTCCGCGAAATGAAGTTCTACCGCCGCCGCAAGCGCTGGCTGGCCTAGGAAGTTGATGAATAGCTTGATGGATAGCTCAATGTATAGAGCGCTACGCCGCACTGTTCTGAGTGAAGCATGGCGCAAACATCAGGACTGAAGTACGTGAGCGTAATAAATGCGCGTCATTAAGCGCGTCATTAAGCGCGCGTAATAAGTAAGTGCAATGCATGAATGCAGTAAATAAATGCAGTAGAAAACGGTCAAAGCCACTTTGACACCCTTGAGCCACACATCGAACGAGCGTAAGCATGAGTGATTATCTGGATGCACTGGAAACCCGTAACCCGCAAAGCCGTGAACTGGCCCTGATGACGCGCTTGCCGCAACTGGTTGCGCAGGCACAGGCGGCTGCGGGATGGGCTGCACGACTGCAAGGCGTAACCGCCGCCGATATCAAAAGCCGCAGTGCACTGGCGCAGTTGCCGGTCACACGAAAATCGGACCTGCATGCATTACAGCGCCAAAATTTACCTTTTGGTGGTCTCACCAGCACCGCGCCTTCGCAGTTACAGCGCATCTTCATGTCACCCGGCCCCATTTTTGATCCTGAAGGCCGCAGCCCGGACTGGTGGCGTTTTGCCCGGCCCATGTTCGCAGCGGGCTTGCGCCCGGGACACCTGATCCAAAACTGTTTTTCGTATCATTTCACCCCCGCCGCGTTCATGGTGGAAGGCGCTGCCGCCAGACTAGGCTGCGTCATCATTCCTGCCGGTAGCGGCCAGACCGAAATGCAGGTACAGGCAATCACGGAACTGCGTCCGGATGCCTATGTCGGCACCCCGAGTTTTTTAAAGATCATTATCGAAAAAGCGCTGGAACTCAACGCCGACATCTCGAGCATACAGCGTGCGCTGGTGGGGGCCGAGGCGCTGCCGCCCTCGCTCCGTACATGGTTACAGGATCATGGTGTTCCATTGGTGCTGCAAATGTATGCCTCGGCAGATATCGGCAACATCGCCTATGAGTCGGTCAGCGATGGCCAGCTTAATCCCGGCATGGTCGTCGATGAAGACATCATCCTGGAAATCGTGCGTCCGGGAACCGGGGATCCGGTGGCCGAAGGCGAAGTTGGTGAAGTCGTCGTGACCTCGTTTAATCCGGATTATCCGCTGATCCGTTTTGCCACTGGCGACATGTCGGCCATTCTGCCCGGCATCTCACCCTGCGGCCGTACCAACACGCGCATCCGTGGCTGGCTGGGACGCGCTGACCAGACTACCAAGGTCAAGGGCATGTTCGTCCACCCATCACAAGTGGCGGACATCATCAGGCGTCATCCGCAAATCAGCAAGGCACGACTGGTCGTGACCGGAGAAATGGCCAACGATGCCATGACTTTGCAATGCGAGACAGGCAGTCCTGACGACGCACTGAAAACAGCGATCATCAGCAGCATCCGCGACATCACCAAGCTGCGCGGCGATGTCGTGTTTGTCGCTATCGGTAGCTTGGCCAATGACGGCAAGGTAATTGACGACACCCGAAAATATGAATGAATTTTAGTGCGCGCATCTGCTTGTTATCAGACAGCCGGAGTACCTGAAAAGCCGTGTGCCTATTGCCAAATTAAAGGTAGTTTGACTCGGTTTTTGCTAGCACCTGAGTCCCGGCCGGTCTGGCCGTTTACTTCCAGCAGGTGTCGCGCAAACTGGCGTCACCTGCGGCTGAGCCAATCAAAATTCCACGTACGCCCGTCGAGTTCAGGGTAAACGTACCGCATTGATCCGCCTTCATGATACCGCTTGAAACGGGCGTCATGCGCAGTTCAAAACCGTTGCTGCTGAGCGTACCTGAGGGAATCGACAGCTCATA
The DNA here is from genome assembly GCA_947466695.1 of Oxalobacteraceae bacterium. Lineage (GTDB taxonomy): Bacteria > Pseudomonadota > Gammaproteobacteria > Burkholderiales > Burkholderiaceae_D > Undibacterium. The sequence continues at coordinate 2,092 of CANIFC010000284.1, forward strand.
AATTGGCGTGCTATCGGCAGGTGACTGCTTCAGGTTTCCGGGAATTTTTTCGAATACCGCGTTACCGCTGCGATCCTGTTGAAAACTATCGTTGGCGACATAAAAACGCTGCATGTATTGTGCCGCCTGTACGAGTTGGGTGCGGGCGTCAGCGCGCCTGGCCCGCGCCAGATAGCCGGAATAGGAAGGAATGGCGATACTGGCCAGCAGCGCCACAATAATCACCGTGATCAGCAGTTCAATCAGCGTAAAGCCGCGTCTGCGGGAGGGTAAGCCGGGAGAACTCAAAGGCATGAAATGTGCTCCATTATTTAATTAATTACATGGCTGAAAAGGAGCGATCACGCTCCCGGTTACACTTGCGGTTACGCGATTTTCCTAGCGCATGAAAATCTGGCGCCACTGGCGTGAGACAATTTTTAATGGCGTTGTCGTTTTTGGTTTGGTGGCGCTGGCCGCGCACGAAGACCCAACCCGCATCCCGACAGTGGCGCTACTGGCCACCGTCCTGGCTCCCGCACCCTGCACCGTGACAGCACCGCCCACGTTGCTCTTGCTACCGACAGTAATGGCACCTGCGACTGCGGTTTCAACATTGCCGGCGACATTGCTATCGGCACCGATCGTGATCGCACCAGAATTGCCGGTGCAAACCGAACCGGCGACATTGGCGTTGGCGCCCACCGTGATGGCACCATCGTCGGTGGATACCGTACCGCTGACTTTACTGGTGCTGCCGATGGTGATTGCACCGGTGTTGGTGGTGACGGCGCCACCAACCTTGGAGCCCGCTCCCAGGGTGATTGCTCCAGCGCCGATATCGCTGCCGCGATAGGTGCTAGCGACGCTGCCAGTGACTTCAACCTCGGAGTCCAGCGTAATGGCGCCAGCAAGCAGAGTCGTCACAGAGCCGTCAATCTTGCTGCGCGCACCGACATTGATGGCGCCAGCTGCAGTGGTGAGATCGCCGATTACCACGCTGTCGGAACCGATGGTGATGACTCCGGCAATAGTACTGGTGATTGCACCCGTAATCCGGGCGAAAGTACCAACGTTGATGGCGGCTGAATCGGTCTTGATCACCCCCGTCACGCTGGTAAGGTTTCCGATATTGATGACACCGGCAATCGTAATCAGGTCACCCGTGACAACACTGTTGGCACCGATCGTAATGGCACCGCCGCCATTGATATTGCCGTTGATAACGGTGTATGCCCCGAGATCAGTAGGGCCGATCACTATCAGGGTAAGGCTTGAGGCCTTGCCCGCTGAATTGATGCGACTGCCAGAACCTGTACTGAGCGGGCCATTAACGGTGATGGTCGCAGGCGAACTGATACTGATGCTGTCGCCAGCGTTGAGTGTCAACGTGCCACAATTGTAGGTTCCGCTGCTGTTGCGGCTGCAGCCATCCGGCAGCTGGTTTGGAAAGTTATAGCTTGCCGCACGCACCTGAGCCGAGACCAGCAAGAGCATCACGCCTAAACCTTGCAGGATTGAGCGACAGACACCGGCACTATGCCAAAAAATTTTCTGACGCCCAAGCGACAATGTGGGAGGATTGAGGCGTCGGCAATAGAGCGACATAGGGGCGTATTGCTTCATAGGAGGACTCTTTGCTATTGAAGATGAATATGCGATTGCAGCCAGATTTCGCTGCCCACGGGACGGCTATGGCTGCCATTGAGGGCTGCCACTTCCGGGCCAAAACCGCGCGCAGTGACGACAAAGACAGACGTGATATTGAGATCTTTGGTACCCGAAGGCAGGACCGGTAGTGGCTCCACCATGCATTCGGGAGAGCGTTGATAGGTCGTGATGGCCATGCCGGACTGATTGACCAGATTCAAGGGCAATACGAAAACAACCGGGGAATCGCTGTCCCAGGTTGCCTTGTTTTGCCAGTGTGGTGGCGTACCGGGTGACTGGATGTGGGCAGCGGTCAGGGTCGTGACATAGGTAGATGTTCTGCCAGCGGCCGTTTCCATGAGCGCCAGCACGGAAGACTCACAATGACGCAAGGCAATTTCAGCGGCCTGGGTCGCCAGTTCCGTGGTGCGCACATTGCCAATGACGCTTTCGGTCGAGATGGCATTGCGGATGCTGGCGACGACCAGCAGAGAAATGAGCACCAGCATGATGAGCGCAATGACCAGCACCACGCCACGCTGGCGCCCGGCGTGACGCTGGAATCGACGAACTCGTGCAGGGCTTTGTGCCGAGATTTCTCTGTGGCTGGTATGCGACGGGTATGGGGCTGGAGTAGTCATGACAGGGCCTCGGGTTTGATGCTCACAGACGACGGTTGCGTAACACCACGGTACTGGAAAAAGCGCGCCGCAGCCGCAGGTCCGCAGGGGCCATTTCCAGCGTGCCGTCGCACTTGAGATAGCGCGCCGACACCAGATCGGTGACCACCAGGCTTTCGCTACGGACCAGCACGCA
>CANIFC010000285.1 GCA_947466695.1 Oxalobacteraceae bacterium
CCCCAAAGTGAAAGCTGGTTCGAGAACCATTTGATGCCTGTATTTTCTCGATGAAGCGCTAGGTCCCGCTTTCGCTTTCTGCTTAAGATTCATGATGCTGTCACTTCACGAAAGACTGAAAGACTATTTGTCAGTTCTAAAATAATACTGACGTATGTTGAATATGAACTATCGTAATAAATAATGAGATCAAGTAAATGAAAATATTAGTAACTGGCGGTGCCGGCTATATCGGCTCCCATACCTGCATAGAGCTGAGCAGTGCGGGCCATGAGGTGGTGATTGTTGATAATCTGTGTAACAGCAAACTTTCCGTATTGCGCCGGATCGAGAAAATTTCCGGGAAGACGTTCGCCTTTGAGCAGGTTGACGTGCGTGATGCCGCCGAGCTTGAGCGCGTATTTTCTGTGCATCAGCCTGAGGCCGTAATCCATTTCGCCGGCTTAAAATCGGTCGGTGAATCGGTCACTCAACCGCTGCAGTATTACGACACGAATGTCACCGGTAGTCTGGTGCTGTTTGAGACCATGCGCAAGTTTGGTGTAAAGACGCTGGTGTTCAGTTCGTCCGCTACCGTCTATGGTGATCCGGCGACGGTACCCATCTTGGAAAATTTCCCGCTGTCAGCGACGAACCCATATGGTCGCAGCAAATTGATGGTGGAAGAGATACTACGTGATCTGATCGTGGCCGATCCGTCCTGGCGTGTCGCCTTATTGCGTTACTTTAATCCCGCAGGCGCCCATGAGAGTGGCCTGATTGGCGAAGACCCCAATGGTATCCCAAATAATTTGCTGCCCTATATCGCCCAGGTTGCAGATGGCCGGCGTGAGGTGTTGTCTGTGTATGGCGACGATTATCCGACGCTTGATGGCACCGGCATGCGTGACTACATTCACGTCGTTGATCTGGCTATCGGCCATGTCCGGACGCTCGATAAACTGACGCTTAATCCCGGTGTCTTTACCTATAATCTTGGCACCGGTCGCGCTAATAGTGTGCTGGAAATGGTAAGGGCTTTTGAGCAGGCCAGCGGCAAGGCGGTGCCTTATCAGGTTGTGGCGCGTCGTCCCGGTGACATCGCTTCCTGCTACGCCGACCCTGCTCTGGCTGAAAGTGAACTGGGCTGGAGAGCTGAAAAAAATATTACGCAAATGTGTGTCGATTCGTGGCGCTGGCAGTCGTCGCCGAAAGAGTAAACGAACTATCGGTATGATGCCTTTCTATCTTGAACTCATGATCATTTTTCTGCTATTGAAAAATTTTATCCTGATATCAGCCGATCTCAAAAACCACAGATAACCGGCTGAAATACGGATCTTTAAAATCATCATTAAAATAATTCAGGCTTTAAAATAATTTAAAGATATATTAAATTTTCTCATTTTAAGCATGTGCATGAAAAAGCTGAAGTTAGCCGATGCAAAGGCCGACTTTATATTCAAAAAAAGATACGCTCATCGGTGTTGAGGTGCGGAAGCTTGATTATGGTCAATTGCATACCTTCAAAAATAACGAAAATAGAAGTGTATCTTGAAGAGAAAAATTTGGACGAATCATCCGCTGTTCTTCTTTCTGGTCCGGTTTATTTGCTGACGGTAGTCAGTGTGCATCGCAGGCATGAAGTCAGTACAGCCCAGATTACATACGGGAGCGCCCTGCCTTAAGTGCGGCATGAATGTTGACTTACCGGGCAGGGCGCTTTAAAGGTACATCATTCATTTGAACATCCGGGTGACTTTGCCCGGTCAATGCGGTTCATTTTTTACAGAGAATATAATGAAAGCCATGATCTTAGCTGCGGGTAAAGGTACCCGCGTCCGGCCACTGACCTACGATTTACCAAAGCCGATGATTCCTATCCTTGGCAAGCCGGTCATGGCCTATCTGATTGAACACCTTGCCAAATACGGTGTGCGCGACATTATGGTGAATGTCAGTTATCTGCACGAAAAAATCGAGGAATATTTCGGCGATGGTCATCAGTTTGGGGTTCAGATTGGTTACTCTTTTGAAGGTTATACCGAGAGTGACGGGACGGTGGTGCCGCAACCGCTAGGCTCAGCCGGCGGGATGAAAAAAATTCAGGAGTTCGGTGGCTTCTTTGACGAAACGACGATCGTCATGTGTGGTGATGCCGTGATTGATCTCGATATCCAATCGGCACTGTTCGAGCACAAGCGCAAGGGCGCGATGGCCAGTATCATCACCAAGGAAGTGCCGTGGGATAAAGTCTCCGACTACGGTGTAGTCGTGACGGATAAGGACGGTCGCATCCAGGCCTTTCAGGAAAAACCAGAGCAGGATAAGGCCTTGTCCAATCACGCCAGTACGGGTATCTATATTTTTGAGCCAGAAGTGCTTGACCTGATTCCGGTTGATACAGTGTTCGATATCGGCTCCGAATTGTTTCCCTTGCTGGTCGAGAAGGGCATCCCGTTTTTTGCGCAAAACCGCAAATTTAACTGGATCGATATCGGTAGCGTCAAGGACTTCTGGTCAGTGTCGCAAAGTGTGATGATGGGTGGTCTGGCGCAAATGTCCATCCCCGGAATACAGATCGAGGAAGGTATCTGGGCTGGTCTCAATACCCGTATCGACTGGAAGGGTACAGTGATAGAAGGTCCGGTTTACATCGGTGCCGGTACGCACATCGAGGCCGGTTGCAAAATTACCGGCCCCACCTGGATTGGTCATGGCAGCCATATCTGCGCCGGCGCCCATATTGTACGCAGCGTGCTGTTTGAATATACCCGTATCGCCGCCGATGTTCATCTGGAAGAAAAGATCGTTTTCAAGGACTATAGCGTGGACCGTTATGGTGCCATGCTGCATGTCTCCCAGCTCGAGACCAAGGATTGGGGTAACGCCCGCGACCGGCGCGCAACGCCTGTTAATCACAGCGTTGAAAAACGCAAGGCGAGTGTGTTATGAAAATTTATCCGGTGATTCTTTCTGGTGGCGTTGGCTCGCGCCTGTGGCCTTTATCCCGCGCAGCCTTGCCAAAACAATTGCTGGCGCTGGTCTCTGACAAGACGATGCTGCAGGAAACAGCGCTGCGTCTGGCTGACAAGCCAAGGCTGATGCCACCGCTGATGGTGTGCGGTAATGAGCACCGCTTCATGATTGCCGAGCAAATGCGTCAGATCGGAATTGCGCCTCTGGGGATCATGCTGGAACCGGAGGGACGCAATACAGCGCCGGCAGTGGCCGCGGCAGCGAACTATTTGCTGGCGATTGATCCCGAAGCGGTCATGCTGGTGCTGCCAGCCGATCATGTTATCGATGACGTGCCGGCGTTTCACGTTGCAATAGAACGGGCGGCGGGTGCCGTTGCCGCCGGTTCGCTGGCGACTTTCGGTATTGTTCCTGATGGGCCTGAAACGGGCTATGGTTACATTCGCAGGGGCGATGCGATGCCGGCATCGGAGGGGTGCTTCAGTGTTGAGCGGTTTGTCGAAAAACCGGACCTGGCAACGGCCGAAGCGTTTATCGCTGACGGCCGTTACCTGTGGAATAGCGGCATGTTCTTATTTAGTGCTGCACGCTTCCTTGAAGAGTTGGTAGCGCTGCGCCCTGTCATTGCAGCTTGCGCCAAAAAAGCGGTCACTGAAGGTTATCGTGATCTTGATTTCTGTCGCCTGCACGAGGCATCTTTCAACGCCTGTCCATCGGAATCGATTGATTACGCAGTCATGGAGCACACCCGTCATGCGGTCGTGGTACCGGCCGATATCGGCTGGAGTGATGTCGGCTCCTGGTCAGCCTTGTGGGAAGTGCTTGATGCGGACGCACAAGGGAATGTGCTGCGCGGTGATGTCTACACGGATGATGTGACCAATTCATTGATCCGTGCCGAAAGCCGGATGGTGGCAGTAGTCGGGCTCAGTGACCTGGTCGTCGTCGAGACTGACGACGCAGTCTTGGTCGCCCACAAGGATCAGGTTCAAAAAGTCAAACAAATCGTCGAGCATCTGAAAAAAAATAAGCGTAGCGAACACATCAACCATACCCGGGTGTACCGTCCGTGGGGATATTACGAAGGTATCGATGTCGGCGAACGTTTTCAGGTCAAGCGCATTACCGTCAAGCCAGGTGAAAAACTCTCTCTGCAAATGCATCACCATCGCGCCGAGCATTGGGTAGTTGTCAGCGGTACCGCGCGTGTAACCTGCGGTACGGTGGTCAAGCTACTGACGGAAAATGAATCGACGTATATTCCGATCGGCGAGAATCACCGGCTGGAAAATCCGGGCAAGATGCCTTTGCATTTAATTGAAGTGCAATCGGGAAGCTATCTCGGTGAAGACGATATTGTCCGTTTTGACGATATGTATCAACGGACCTAGGAGCGGTAGACAGAGTCCGGGTTGACAAAGAAAAATCAGGTCAATCCAGGATTCAGATAATAGCCGGAGCTGTGCGGTATTTTTAAAAGAATGCCGGACAGGGCAGGCCGGTCTGGCAGATATTTTTTACTTGAATTGCCAAGAGTATCTCTTCACTGTCAATC
>CANIFC010000286.1 GCA_947466695.1 Oxalobacteraceae bacterium
AACCCGGCTCCGGAACTGCCAAGTAAAAGTAAGGCCAGCACAATCAACTTCACCAAATAACTCGGTTTAATGGTCTGCAGCACCAGCATCCCCATGCGTGCCAGAATGAGTACACAAAGACCTAAACGCAGTAACCACTCGAGTGTGCTCCAGTACAAATCTGACGGAAATGCGCTGGCGATACAGCCAATGATGATCACTATATCGAGCACGATTTTATCGCGGTAATAATGTTGAAGACGATGTAATTTCCAATGCCAGTAAGTATCACCAAAGATCAGCAAGGCCACTAAAAAATACAGCGCATGTCCGGTCAGTCTGGTAAGTACTTGTTCCCCATCAAGCAAAAGATAAAAAGCGGGAATGGACAACAGCAAGCCAAGCATCAGGATGGGTCGGGAAAACAGGGCAATAAACTGCCGAGGTTGAGAATGGAGAGCTGGATTCTTTTTTTTCATACTTCCACGTCTGGAATTCATTGCTTACCGATCCGATGGTATTGACTCAATTGATCTTGACTTTGTTTTTCATTCAATCATCGCCACGTACGATGAAATGTTGTTGATATTGATCAAGATATCAACAAAAAATCAGACAAAAAAACAAGTAAAAGATCAATCAAAAATCGATCAAAATCTAAAAAAAAGATCCTCTAAACAACCACCTTGCCTCTCATCGCCTTATTGAGTCCGCGCCTCACTTTATTGTCTACACGCCGTAACTGTGATCCCCGCGTTGGCTTGGTCGCGCGGCGCACCACCGGTACCACGCTTGCCAGCAAAATCAATTCGACCAGCCTTTGCAATCCTTCCGCCTTGTTTTTTTCCTGACTGCGTGAACGCTGCGCCTTGATCACAACAATGCCGTCTTTACTGATGCGCTGATCACCCATCTCCAACAGACGCTCCTTGAAGGACTCCGGCAACGAGGAGAGCGCAATATCAAAACGCAGATGAATTGCACAAGAAACCTTATTCACATTTTGACCGCCCGGACCTTGGGCCCGGATCGCGGTCATATCAATTTCACTCAAGGGGATCGCGACATTTTTAGTAATTTGCAGCATAGTTGATTCTTTATTTTCCATACGTTCCACGCGATTTTTTCAACCCCGCTTGCTAGTCGTTGATGATATTTTCCTGCAATCGTTTTTCTTGAAATCCTCGTTTTTAATTTCGGCTTTCTTTTGTCTTTTTTTATTTTTTATTTTTTCAATGCACGGCATACCTCTCATACTCCAGGATAAAGCCGTTGCAAAATGATCGATGACATTGTCGTTAAAAGTGCCGCCAGCGCAGTAGGGGCCGTCGTCCGTTCAGATCTGGTAAGCGGCCAGAGCGCTGCCAGTGCAGCCTCATGGTTCACTACAACAGCCTCTACTTCATCTTGCCAAAAACCTGGTGCTTCGCCTTGAGAAAAATTACCCCTTCCACGACCAAAATGGGCAACGGCCAGATAACGTAGCAGACCCGCCACGACCAGACTACGTAAAAATTCATCCGAAAATTGTACCCGGGGCTCTTTGCGGTCTGTGCTGGTATTAAAGGCCCAGGCCGCCCCCGCAAAACTCATTGCACCCAAAATACCGCCGACCAGCGCGCCAGCGCCAAAACTCAAGCCACCAGTGAGTAAATCTGCTGACAATCCCGTGGCGGCACCGGAGATCATTGCCCCCAGCAAACCTGCCTGTTTGGCGTCAACCGGTGCACGCACGACATAACTATGCTGAACCCGTTCATTAATTGTCGTCGCCATACCGGCATCAAGCCGGTAAATTTCAAGTAAGCCAGCAGTAGTGCCCAAGGTATTTTCGTTAAGGCGCTGCATCAATAGTTTTACTGCGTCATCCTGGCGCTTTTTCTCGCGCTGCTGGCCAACGCCGATCATTTTTAATACGCTACCCACCAAGACGCCCTGCTCGTTCAAGATGGGTTCAGCATCACGCGCGGCAAGCAGCATTTGTTGTGCCATCAGCGTCATCGCCGACTCAAGACGAGCCTGATTATCCTGCTCCCACACCGTAAACAATCGGATATAAGCATCTTTCTTGTCGTTCTGAATCAATCCTGCGACCGCTTCATAGAAAATCCGCTCATGCACCCAGCAACGGGCAAAAGCATCAAGCGCAAGCACTTTTTGCACGACCGGATAAGCGGCCAGATGGGTTTGCCAGCGTAATAACTCAGCCTGCTCTTGTGCGAACGGACGTGGCGGCCCCATTTGATTAAGCAAGATGACAACCGGCTTACCGAGCCACTGCAAAATTTTCATTTCCGAGGCCAGATATCCGGCATCATCCGGATCTTCCGAGGAATTAACGAGATACAAAACGATATCGGCAGCTTCACGGGCAGTCCTGACCGCTTGCTGGCTCAGCCAGAATGGCCGGTCAGAATAGCGGTCAACCACTTCACGCAAGAACCAGCCAATAGGGTTGCCGGACATGCCAAGACGGTTCGACAGACGTACTGAATCGCCAAAGCCGGGAGTGTCCCACAATTGCAAACGGTCGCCGGATGAGGTTTCAAGCAAGGTATGCGACTCCGATACCGTCGTCACATGTGGCGCATCGCGCACTTCTCCGACATCCATACCGATAAGGGTTCTGGCAAGCGTCGTTTTGCCTGCATTGGTATGAGAAATGAGGGCAAATTGAATTTCAACTGGAACGTTATTCATGGACGGCTTGAGGTAAAGAGAAAAGCGCGGAAGCGCTGGAAAAACACTGTTCCAGCTCGTCTGCATGCGCCAGGGGATGAAGCAAATTGACCAGCGCAAGCGAGGCGTTGTGCAACTCGCAGAACTGGCGCCACAAGGCAATGCGTTCCCGAATCTTGAGTTCGCCCCCAGCTTGCCCGGCGAATCGTTCCAAATAAGAAGATTCATCAAGCATCACCAAAATAACATGCCGCGAATGACGCCTGAAATGCGCAAGAAAAGCACCATGATTTTCATTCTCAGGTGTCGCGCTCAGATTGAACAGCAACACGGTCAGTGCCACGTCACCGGGTGCCGGAACGCTGCCAGAAGAGTCACCCCTTTGCAGCGCCTCCCGAACTTCCTCTCCGTATTGGGTTGATGGACGTAACATGAGCCGTGCCTGATCGCCGAGCAGGGTCTTGGCCAGCACGTGAAGATTTTTGTCACGAAGTTCGTCGACAGTAAAACTATAAGGAAAAACCCGCATGGCCGCCTCGACTGCGGGGCCAATATGTGAGGTCAGTTTTCGGAAGTAAGGCTGCTCCAGATCAAGCGGAAAATCCCTGGTAAATTTTCGCTCCTGCCGTAAGGCAAAGGCAGTGAGTGCCATACGCGGCACAATCACGAACACAAATAAACTGCCGGCATACAAGTGCACCCACAAGGCGCCATTGACGGGCATCACTGCCTGCGGTAGCTGTAAGGCGACTATCTGCTCCATGGAAAACCCCGGCAGATGGAACAGAAAAATAACAGGTGCAAATAGAAACGACAAGATGGCATGCACTTGTCCGGCGTCAAGAAAAGTACTTTCCCAACCAGCCTGATAGGCAGAAAGCACACCTCGCACGTACAGGGAAATAATCACTCCGGTCACAAAACAGGCCGCGCTGAAATGAACGAGGCGCTTCAATCGTGCGGTAATCAATGGGGCACTGAGCGTGAGCCATTGCGTGGTGAAATTGCTTAACGCCAGCGCGAGCGGCTCGGGGTATTTGTGCCCTTTTTTCTGCAAAAATTGACCTGACATTTTGGACGATGAAAAAATGGCGGAAGCCATCCACCGGTTCAAAAAATTTGTTTTACTCCAGCGCCTGTGTAATGCGGGAAACAAGACGAGCAACATACTCAAGACATACACCAGAAAATTCCAGCCAATTATCAGCAATAAAGGTGCCGATAATAAATCGACCCGGTGTGGATCCGTGATGCGATCTAAAAATATGCCCAAAAAAAGTGTCAGCAACGGGATAGCAATGCTCATCACATACCAACTATTTTTATTCGCGATGACAGCAGAGATAGCTCGATAGCGTTCACTAATTTTTTTGAGAATTTGCTCCGCCCGTTTTTGCAAAAATAACTCAGGCGTCGGTGCAGTATTTTTATCAGCGGCGTCCCACCGCGCCAATTCATTAGCACTTCGGCTAGCGTACATCCTGTCGTCGTCAGTCAGTACCTCCCGCTCGATATCGGCACTTTCAATCGCTCTCATCAGTACCACACTTCTTGCAAGCTGCTCGTTCATGAAACTCCTGTATGCATCAATAAGTTGGCTTAGTTTAATCGAATACATTTTCAGGTGAAGAAAATTGAAGAAAAAATACTCAACAGCGCGTGGATCAATCGCAAAATTGCGCTTATCACGATCTTCTTATCCATTAAAAAAAATAACAAACCACGCGCTATGAGATATCAGAGTGCGTGTATCAAAGCGTGTATCAAAACGTGTATCAAAACGTGTATCGAAGCATGTTGAACTCGTAGTGAGTGCATCATGAGGTTTGTTCCGGCCTGTTTTA
>CANIFC010000287.1 GCA_947466695.1 Oxalobacteraceae bacterium
CCGCTTAGAGCGGCTTTTTTTATTGTCCAGACGCTGAAATTAGCGTTTAGAGAATTGTTTACGACGACGCGCCTTACGTAAGCCCACTTTTTTACGCTCAACTTCACGTGCATCACGTGTAACGAAACCAGCTTTTGACAGTTCTGGCTTCAAAGTTGCATCGTAGTCGATCAGGGCACGAGTGATACCGTGACGGCATGCACCGGACTGACCAGACTCGCCGCCACCATGAACGTTAATCATAATATCGAAAGTTTCGAGATTATTAGTTAACTCAAGTGGTTGACGAATGACCATCAGGCCAGTTTCGCGAGAAAAATACTCATTGGCTGGCTTGCCGTTGACAACGATCTTGCCGCTGCCAGTTTTCAGGAAAACGCGAGCAACTGCGCTCTTGCGACGGCCAGTACCGTAGTTGTAATTACCGATCATGGCTAATCCTTAAAGGTCAAGTACTTGTGGTTGCTGGGCGGCGTGCGGATGAGTTGCATCTGCATACACTTTGAGCTTTTTGATCATCGCGTAACCGAGCGGGCCTTTAGGCAACATGCCTTTGACAGCCTTTTCGAGTGCACGACCAGGAAAACGCGCTTGCATTTTCTGGAAATTCGTTTCGTAGATACCGCCTGGATAACCAGTATGACGGTAGTAAATCTTGTTCAGTGCTTTAGTTCCGGTCACGCGCAGTTTTGCTGCGTTGATGACGACGATGAAATCGCCTGTGTCAACGTGGGGAGTAAATTCTGGTTTATGCTTGCCGCGTAAACGGAGTGCCACTTCGCTGGCAACACGTCCGAGAATTTTATCTGTCGCGTCAACCACGAACCAGTCGCGCTGAACCTCATGGCCCTTAGCGGAAAAGGTTTTCATGTTGAATCCTAATAAAAGTTGTAAACGCCCTTTTTGGTGGTTCTATCATCACGTACCTGACAGACTCTCCCTTTTAAAATTTCTCCTGGGCGAACAGAGAATCGAAAATTATAGTGTTTGCAAGGACTGAGCGCAAGCAATGTTTAAAAAATGGGCAAAAAAACTGGGGTTTTACGCAAAATAGTGTACTTAAAGTATTAAAAAAGAAAGATTAAAAAATAACTGCATTCATATGCATCGCGACGTCACGGCTACGCCGGGAAGCAATACGCTACAATAGTCAAAATATTTTGATAGGGAAAAACATGGAAGCAACTGTACGTTGGACCGGCTTGTCCGGCATGACTTTTCTGGCCGAAACCGGTTCAGGTCACGCAGTCCTGATGGACGGCGCGCCTGATGGCGGTGGTCGCAATCTCGCGCCGCGGCCAATGGAAATGGTCTTACTCGGAACCGGTGGCTGCTCGGCGTACGACGTCGTACTCATTTTACGCAAGAGCAAACAGGACATTCGCGCCTGCGAAGTAAAGTTAACATCGGAAAGGGCAGAGGTAGATCCGAAAGTATTTACCAAGATTAACTTTCATTTCATCGTACGCGGACGCAACCTCAAACCCAATCTGGTCGAGCGTGCCATCAAGTTGTCGCATGAAAAATACTGCTCGGCGTCGATCATGCTGGAAAAATCAGCCCAGATGACGCACAGCTTCGAAATCATCGAAGATGCAGACGTGCCGAGCGAACATCTTCAGGTAGCTGGCTGAGGCAACTCTTTCTGCTCCGGCTCACCAAAAACATCTGCGTAAGTCGGATAGAAGGAACAATACATGACGACCGTCAGCACCACTGAAAGCGGCATCAGTATGATCATCAGGACGGTGGCGTTACCCAATACCACCGCGATGATCAGGCTAAGCATCAATGGCAGAAAAACGCCGATCGCGGCCCACGCCAGGCCATACACCGTGAATGTCGCAGCGGCCCGCCGTACTGCAAAAAAGCTGTAGAAAATTGCCTTGCTCAGGCTCATGCTATTCCACGCCATCAACGGCGCGGCGTACCAGAACGCCATCATTGCAGGAAGATATACCAATCCGGAAAACATCATGCCCCAAAACATGCCCGATTCAGGCAAGGTCTTGGGATCGATCGGCTCCTGGCTCATGACAAAATTCCAGAATACGCCGTTGTCGATCAGGCTGGACGCAGCAACTGCCACTGTGGCTGCCAGTATGTACAAGACCCCGAGCTTGAGTAAATTGGCGATCGCGGGAGACCTGAATCCCACCAGCAACAAATTAGGATAGATACGCTCACCCCGCTCAGCCTGGCGACAGGCCTGCATGAAACTCATGGCAAAGACAGGCACCAGAAGCAAAGGAAGAAACTGTCCGGCAACAGGAATCAGGCCGATCCCCATATTGAGAAACATATAGGCGAAAAAAAGTGTCAGCATTTCAGCCGGTTGCTTACGGAATAGCTGAAAGCCCCGCTTCACCCATAACCAGCCGGTCATCGCATTCATTGCATTCATTGTATTCATTACATTTATTAATTCTATGGCAAATTAGGTGCTTGATTATTCGGTAAAGCAGGTGCCATGTACTCGGTGCGCAGGCACAAGATCCGTTCGAAATGAGCGGGATCGTGAGGGGTCAGCATTTCAGCATCCCTGGGCAAATAAAAGTCATACAGGCGCGAAAGCCAGAACCGGACCGCTGCCGCCCTGAGCATAGGCTGCCAGGCAAGGCTTTCATTGTCGCTAAATGGCCGCACTGCGTGGTAAGCCTCAAGCATGGCATGCACTCTCGCCACATCAAGTTCACCACTGGCGGTATCGATGCACCAGTCATTGACGGTCACTGCCACATCAAATATCCAGTTGTCACAACCAGCAAAATAGAAATCGAAAAAACCGGTCAGGCGGTCACCATCAAACATGACGTTATTGCGGAACAGATCAGCGTGGATTGGCCCTTTTGGCAGCGCATGATACACCTCGGTACCAGCAAAGGCGTCCTGAAAATCGACCTCAGAGCGTAACAGATGCTGATTGGACTCCGACAAAAAAGGCAGCACTTCCGGTGTTGTTGCACGCCACCAGTCAAGTCCACGCAGATTTGGCTGACGAATCTCAAAGTCTTTCGCCGCCAGATGCATACGCGCGAGCATATCGCCGACCGCAGCACAATGCAGTGGCGCCGGAGACATCTGTGATTCGCCTTCGAGCTTACTCACAATTGACGCCGGCTTGCCGTGCAGTGCGACCACCAATTCGCCTTGTGCATTGGCAATCGGAGCCGGTACCAATACACCATGGTCTGCCAGACGGCGCATCAGCTTGAGGTAGAAAGGCAGCTGGGCAAAGCTCAGATTTTCAAAAATCGTCAAGACAAACTCGCCGGCATCGGTCTGGATAAAAAAATTGCTATTTTCTATTCCAGAAGAGATACCCTTGATCGCCAGTGCGTTTCCCAAGGGGAATTGCACTATCCATGAACGCAGTTCGTCCAGTGTTACCGGTGTAAATACAGCCATGTTAATCGATAGTCTTTGTTATTTACCGGCTTGCCGGCGATGCGGGGGCTGGCCTCAATGGCTCAGGCGTTGGTGGCATCGGCGCCAATTCGACTTCTCTACTTTCTTTTTTATTGCCGAATTCAAAAAGTGTCCATTGAGCCGCGCGGTTATTGTCACCCTGCACCGTACCTCTAGGGGCATTACCCACTTCAGGATCTGCTTTGACCACGTACTTGCTGCCACCGGTCTGAACCTCGACCTCAGTGACTTTACCGTTGACGCGTTTTTCTTTTGTCATCGGGCCTGCAGCATCCGGTTTACCGATCGTAAGACCTGAATCCGGCAGCTCTTCAATTTTTTCCAGACCGGGAGGTGTAATGAGGGGTTTACTTTGTGCCATGGCCGCAACAGGCAATAGTGCCGCGAGCAAACACAGCAGCAATGTGGATGAGTTCCTGGACATAGTTTTCATGATATTCACTTTAAATACGGAGTTAAGGCAAGCAGACAAGGCGCATTGTAACAAAGCCACGTTGGCTGTCACAGCGATATTGGCATCCTACGCGCAGGTTTGTGCATAAACCTGCGTTAATCTGCCACTACATCACAATGACGATCCAGACAAACGCGCTTCAGGAAAGCGTGCAGGTGAGGCCGGAGGGAAATGCGAATTAATGTGACTCAATGAGACTACATGGTGGCAATGGACTTGCTTTGTCACACCACAGTTATAGGTATAGCATTTTTTGTCGTTCTTCGTCAGAAGCTTCAATATTATGTGCCTCATAAAAAGCGAAAATCGCATCGACAATACTCACCGGTTCATCAATCAGTTGCACCAGATTCAAATCAACCGGCGCAATCATCCCTCCATCGGCCATTTGCACTTTCATCCAGTCGAGCAAGCCACGCCAAAATGTACTGCCCACCAGAATAACCGGAATATGTCGCGATTTACCGGTCTGGATCAGGGTCAGGACCTCACTCAATTCGTCCATCGTTCCAAAGCCACCAGGGAAAATGACATACGCGTCGGCGTATTTGACGAACGCTACCTTACGCGCAAAAAAATGCCGGAAA
>CANIFC010000288.1 GCA_947466695.1 Oxalobacteraceae bacterium
CGAAACAGAAGAAAAAGGCGTCGTGCATAAACAAGTGTGGCTGCTGCTGCTACGCGGCGACCATGAGCTCAATGAAGTCAAGGCGAACAAGATCCCCGGCTTGGCGGGCTATCGCTTTTCAACCGAAGACGAAATCATCGAGCATTTTGGTACGCGTCCCGGCTATCTGGGGCCGGTCAATACCAGCTTGCCAGTAATGATCGTGGCCGACCGTACCGTCGCCATGATGGCTGACTTTGTCTGTGGCGCCAACGAAGAGGATTTTCACTTCACCGGTGCCAACTGGGGACGGGATCTGGCCGAGCCGATGGTGGCTGACTTGCGTAACGTGGTCGCAGGTGATCCTTCGCCTGACGGCAAGGGTGTGCTGGCGATTCAGCGCGGGATTGAAGTCGGTCATGTCTTTCAGCTCGGCACCAGTTATTCCGAATCCATGAAAGCCACCTTCCTCGATGAAAACGGCAAGCCGCAATTTTTGCAAATGGGCTGTTACGGTATCGGTATCACACGTATTTTAGGTGCTGCCATTGAACAAAATTTTGATGATAAGGGCATTATCTGGCCCACCGCCATTGCGCCGTTTGAAGTCGTACTCTGTCCTATGGGGATGGACAAGAGCGAGGCGGTGAAAGAGCAAACCGAGAAACTGTATGCCGAGTTGCTGGCCGCCGGGGTTGATGTCATTTTAGATGACCGCGGACAGCGTCCCGGTGCCATGTTTGCTGATTGGGAGCTCATTGGCGTGCCGCATCGTATTGTTATTGGTGACCGCGGCCTGAAAGACGGTAATCTCGAATATCAGGGCCGGTGCGATACCCAAGCCAGCGTAGTCCCGGTGGAAGACATGGCTGCCTTTATTCAGGCCAAGTTAGCCGTGCAATAAATGTCTCGATGAGGTCTATTTTTAAGCGTATGTGTGCGTTGCGAAGCTGGCCGGTATGGAGCGGCGCTCACCAAAAATGGTTGAGTGTCAGGCGTCGGACCTGGTACCGTTTCAGCCAGTTGCCTGCGCTGACTTTTTTTCTTGTTGCATGGCTGTTATTGAGCTCACCGGCACATGCCGGCAACCAGAAGGAAGAAGCCATGGCCGACTCGGTGCGGCTGGCTTTATCCAAACTGGTGAGTGACCCGCGCCCGCCCAAGCCAAAATTTGACCGGATCGAAGACCGCATCGAATATCTGCATTGGTTAGGGGAGATGTCGGACCGGCTGCAAAGGCGTTTGAAAGATAAGCAAACCAGAATCGAATTTCTGGAAACCGTCTGGTACGAGTCGACGCGCGCGGGGCTCGATCCTGCGATGGTACTGGGCTTAATACAGGTGGAATCGGCATTTCGTAAATATGCCACCTCCATCGTCGGTGCGCGTGGTTACATGCAGGTGATGCCGTTTTGGGCCCGGGTCATTGGTGACCGTGACGCGCAAAAGCTTTTCCAGATGCAATCCAACCTGCGCTATGGCTGTGCGATTTTGCGTATGTATATCGACATGGAAGCGGGTAATCTGTATCTTGCCTTGGGTCGTTATAATGGCAGCCGGGGCCGGCCGGATTATCCGAATGCCGTGCTGGCGAACTGGAAGAATTGGCAGTATAAACGATGAATGCAGCCTAGGTCGATGAGCCCTCCGTGTCGGGCGGTAGCATGCATGCTTGCTATTCGCTGACTTTTTACGACGGCAGTAAAGTCAGGAATCAGCAGCCCGTCTTGCCTTGGCCGATGCACCTGCTTGGTTCAATAATCGAAGCCAGATAAAACGAAGCCAGATAAAACGAAGCCAGATAAAACGAAGTAACACCAACCAATACTGATTTTTTACAACAAACAAAAAAGCCCGCGAGATGCGGGCTTTTTTGTTTGGAATTGGGATAAGCGACCGCCCAATGCGTTTCCCAAAAACGGCAGCCAAACCTGAACTGGTTTCAGCTCAGCTTGAACTGCTCTGAAAATCAGGACAGGTGGCCGGAGATCAGTTTGGTCATTTCAAACATGGAGACTTGTGCCTTGCCGCCAAAAACAGCTTTCAGCTTGTCATCTGCGTTGATGTTACGGCGATTAGCCGCATCTTGCAGATCATGCTTCTTGATGTATTCCCAGACTTTTTTAGTAACTTCAGTGCGGGGAATTGACTCTGTACCGATCACTGCTGCCAGTGTTGGAGAAATTGTCATTGGCTTCATGAAAGCGGCATTTGGCTTACGCGCTGGAGCGTCTGCCTTGACTGCTGTCTTTGCTGCTGGTTTAGCCGCTGGTTTCGCTGCGGCCTTTGGGGCTGCAGCTGGCTTGGTAACTTCTGCGGCTGGTTTTGCTGCCGGTTTTTTTGCTGCTGTTGCCATATTGAGGCTCCTTCACGAATTCGTTGGAAATGCGCCATTTCACGCATCTCTTATAGTGGTGGGCTTTGCTGGACGATGCAAGTGTTTTTTGTCAATTTTTGTGGAAAATGTGTAGTTATCGCCATAGGAAGGCGCTTCAGGCAAAAAAAAACCGGATCTGGCCGCATTGCGCCTGATCCGGCATTGTCCACGAGAATATTAACGCTTGCCCGGCATCATGCCTTTCATGCCGCGCATCATCTTCATCATGCCGCCGCCCTTGAGCTTTTTCATCATCGATTGCATTTGTTCAAATTGCGCCAGCATGCGGTTCACTTCCTGAATTTGAACCCCTGAACCGGTAGCGATACGGCGCTTGCGCGAGGCCTTGATCAGGTCTGGCTTGGCTCTTTCTAGCGGTGTCATCGAGTTGATCATGCCTTCCATGCGACGAACCTGCTTGTCAGCCTGGCCCATGTTGGCGCCGTTGGCCGCCTGTTGTAATTGTGCCGGCAGTTTGTCCATCAGATTGGCCAGGCCGCCCATTTTTTTCATCTGGCTCAATTGCAATTGAAAGTCATTCATGTCGAACTTGCCGCCGACCTTGAGCTTTTGCGCCAGATCCTGCGCTGCTGCCACATCCATGCCTTTTTGCGCCGATTCGACCAGGGCCAGGATATCACCCATGCCCAAAATGCGGTTCGCCATGCGGGTCGGGTCAAACGCTTCCAGACCGTCCAGTTTTTCCGAAACACCGGCAAATTTAATTGGCTTGCCGGTGATATGACGTACCGAGAGGGCGGCACCGCCACGCGAGTCACCGTCGAGTTTGGTCAGGATCACGCCAGTCAGCGGCAAGGCATCATTAAACGCCTTGGCGGTATTGACGGCATCCTGACCGAGCATGGCATCGACCACGAACAGGGTTTCGATCGGCTTGACGGCCGCATGAAGTGCCGCAATTTCCAGCATCATGGCTTCATCGATACCAAGCCGGCCGGCGGTATCAATGATCAGGACATCGTGATGATGTTTTTTTGCGTAGTCCAGCGCGGCCAGGGCGATATCGACTGGTTTGTCGGTCGGCAGCGTCAGAAAAAAATCGGCACCTACCTGGGCAGTCACGGTTTGCAGCTGGCCAATCGCCGCCGGGCGGTAAACGTCGGCTGAGACGGTCAGGACTTTTTTCTTCTTTTGCTCTTTTAAATACTTCGCCAGCTTACCGACGGTCGTAGTTTTACCTGCACCTTGCAAACCGGCCATCAGGATGATCGCCGGTGGCTGGGTGGCGAAGCTCAGCTGATAGGCTTCTTCGCCCAGATCTGCACCCATCAGGGTTGCCAGCTCTTTTTGTACCACGCCGACCAGGGCCTGGCCAGGCGTGAGCGAGCTCATCACTTCTTCGCCCATGGCCTTTTCCTTGACGCGGGCGATCAGTTCGCGCACGGCGGGCAGGGCAACGTCTGCCTCCAGCAGTGCCATCCACACTTCGCGTAGCATTTCGGCGGTGTTTGATTCGGTCAGGCGAGCTTCTCCCCGCATGGTCTTGACCACTTTGGCGAGGCGTTGGGTAAGGTTATCGAGCATGGGTGGGTATCTTCGTAAAGAGGTCTATCGAGCCTGGTATGCCGGGCAAAGCGCATATCGTAAAATTAGCGTGTTATTTTAACCGATGAATCAGCTCTGGCTACCACTTGCCGTGACTTATCCTTGTTTATCCGCTATTGCTGATGCCTTCTGGCAAGTTGCAGGCAAGTTACAGGCAAGTTACAGGCAAGATTCGCCTGGGAAAACAGTTATTGGCACGCGCTATGTACCATCCGAGTCCGACTTGGGTGGACGTAGCTGTTTACCGTGAGCGATAGCGCTGGCTGGTGTGGAAACCCGCAGTTTTTTGGCCGGGCCTGATTTTGTTTTGTTGTTGACAAGGTATTTTTCATGTGCCAGGCTTTGATCATGCAAAAAAATATCGCAGCCTCTGCACCGGTATCAATTTTTTTGCTCGCACGTTGACGATAATTGCCGCTTGATATTTACCGGTCAGCTGATATGCGTAAGTTGTAAATAAATAGTAACCGTCATTGTGCTTGCATACTCTTAAACGCGATTTTCCCCGGATAACGTAAACAATCAGCAAGCGCTCTTCATGTGAG
>CANIFC010000289.1 GCA_947466695.1 Oxalobacteraceae bacterium
GATGCTCCGGCCAGATAGTCGAGTTGCTTGGCGAGCATATTACCCGACTCCAGATCCGGTACCATCAGGATATCGGCATCACCGGCAACGGGGGAATCAATTCCCTTGATCCGTGCCGCCTCGGCAGAAATGGCATTATCAAAGGCTAGCGGACCATCAACGATGGCACCGGTAATTTGCTTTCTTTGCACCATCTTGCACAAGGCGGCTGCGTCGATGGTCGAGGCAATTTGCGGGGTGATTGTCTCGACAGCAGACAAAATCGCCACTTTCGGCTCATGAATATTGAGGGCATGCGCGAGGTCAATCACGTTTTGCAAAATATCGGCTTTTTCCATCAGGCTTGGTGCGATATTTAATGCCGCATCGGTCAGTAGCAACACCTTGTGATACATCGGCACATCGAGATGAAACACATGTGACACCCGGCGCTTGGTGCGTAAGGCCGCGCAAGTGACGACGGCACGCATCAGTTCGTCGGTATGCAAGCTTCCTTTCATCAACGCCTCGACTTCTCCGGCTGCCGCCATGGCGACCGCTTTTTCTGCCGCCGCATGGCTATGCGCCACATCCACCAGTTCAATGCCGCTGATGTCGAGGCCCGCCGCCTTGGCGACCGCAATCAATTTTGCTGCAGGTGCAACCAGAACGGGAATAATCAACCCCTGTTTAGCCGCATCCAGTGCACCCTGCAGGGAATCAACATCACAGGGATGCACCACGGCGCAGCGCACCGGATCAAGCCCGTGTACGCTGGCTAACAAGGCCTGTTGTCGCGCCCCCAGGTTGAACATCGTCATGGTTGGCAAATGCGGTCTCAGACGGGTGATATGTTCGGTCGGAGCAATCACGAGCGCGCTGCCAGACACCACCCTGGCGCCATGCTGATTCATGATCAGGCAATCGAGCGTCACCTGTTTTTTCAGCTCGTCTTTCGCCTTGACCGTGACTGACACCGTCAGGATATCGCCGATTCTGACTGGTTCGGAGAAATGCAGATTTTGCTCCAGATACACCGTTCCAGGACCTGGCAATTGCGTTCCCAAGACAGTTGAAATCAAGGCGCCACCAAACATACCGTGGGCAATGACGCCATGAAACAGGGTCTGGTTAGCATATTCAACATCCAGATGCGCCGGGTTGATATCACCGGAAACCGTCGCGAAGGCCTCAATGTCCTTTTGCGTCAGGGTACGGGTTTGTGTTGCGCTCTGGCCGATATGAATATCATCAAAGGCAACGTTGCTGATCATTTCCGGATCATTACCGGAAATAGTGTTCTGCTCACTCATGCTTGTGTCCGCGTTTGTACTCATGTTTGTGTCCGTGTTTGTGTCCGTGTTTGTATTCATGTTTTTATCAATGTTTTTGTCTATTTTCTCATTAGCTATATGGCAACCAGTATCACGGTGCAGGTACATAAGATTGTGCATGAAATGATAGCGATGAAGAAACTCGATGCCATCTGACAAGCTGTACAGACTACCGTAAAAAAAGGTGCAATGATACAAACGCCTTATTTGCGCAGAGCGATTGATGCGGATCAATCTATCAAGATCAAATATTGTCATCATGGACATTTATCAGCAGAGGATCATCAGATGAAAAACGAAAAAATCAGCATCTTGAACGAACCCCACCATATCTGCTATCTCACGGGTGATGAAACACCCGGTAACCCGCTGGATATGGCACTACAAAGCCAGATTGCTAAATTTACCGCAGGAATTTCGCCAAACAGTATTGCACTGGCATGGGTAGACTGGGCTATGCATCTGGCGATTTCGCCAGGCAAGCAAATGGACCTGATGGAAAATTTTCAAAAAAATCTCAGCCGCTTACCCTTTTCCCTGTTTGAAAATCCAGCCGAAAATACGGTGGCAAGCAGCGTCGATCCAGCGCAAGAAAAAGATATGCGTTTCGTCCATCCGGGGTGGAAAAACTGGCCGTTTAATGTCATGAGCAAGACTTTTCTCGAGCATCAGCAGCTCTGGAGGACGGCCACTACCGACGTCCGTGGCATGTCGGCGCATCACGAATATGTCGTCAATTTTATTGCACGACAACTGCTCGATATTGTTTCGCCGTCTAATTTTCCCTGGCTCAATCCAGAGGTACTGGAGACCACGGCAGAAACAGGCGGCAAGAATTTAGTATCCGGTATGGCGCACTGGCTTGAAGACAATGGCATCGGGTTCGCCACGCTTGGTACGGATAGCCATGCAGGGCAGAGCAAACATCCCCGATATCAACCGGGGCAAGATGTGGCGCTCACGCCGGGAAAAGTAGTTTTTCGCAACCACCTGATTGAACTGATCCAGTATTCGCCACAGACCGCCAAGGTCTTCGCAGAACCTATCCTGATCGTCCCCTCGTGGATCTTGAAATACTACATTCTTGACCTTTCCCCGCACAACTCGATGGTGCGTTTTCTGGTGGAGCAAGGATTTACCGTTTTCCTTATTTCCTGGAGAAACCCCGGGGAACAGGATCGCGATCTGGGAATGCATGACTACTTCGACCAGGGCCTGTTTGCCGCCCTGACCGAAGTGACCAGCATCACCCACCAGCCAATTCATACAGTGGGGTACTGCCTCGGCGGCACGCTGCTGTCGATGGGCGCTGCGGCAATGGCAAAAGAGCCCACACAGGTCGCCAAAATAACGACGGCAAAGATACAAAGCATCAGCTTGCTCGCAGCGCAGACCGACTTCAGCGAACCAGGTGAACTCGGTTTATTTATTGATGAAAGCCAGCTCTCCATGCTCGATGCGCAGATGTGGGATCAGGGCTATCTGGACGGAAAACAGATGGCGGGCTCCTTTCAGATCCTCAATTCACGCGATCTGGTCTGGTCAAAAATCATGCGCGAATACCAGCTCGGGGCGCCTACCGCACCTAATGACCTGATGTCCTGGAATGCCGATACCACGCGTATGCCCTACCGCATGCACAGCGAATATCTGAAGCACCTGTTCTTGCACAATGATCTGGCCGAAGGACGCTATGAAATTAATGGCATCGCCATTGCCCTCACGGATCTTCACGTACCGATGTTTGTCGTCGGCACGGTACGCGACCACGTATCGCCCTGGCGCTCGGTGTACAAGATCAACTTGCTGACCGATGCGCCGGTTGAGTTCGTGCTTGCCTCGGGCGGGCACAATGCGGGCATTGTGTCAGAACCGGGTCATGCGCGCCGTAGTTACCAGTATTTGCCGGAAGAAAAACGCAGCAAGACCTATAGTGCGCCCGAAACATGGTTGCAGGCCGCGAGTACTGAGCAGGGATCATGGTGGTATCGCTGGCAACGCTGGCTGGCACAGCAATCTAGCCCCAATCAGGTCAAGGCCTTGCATCCGCGTGAAGACCTGCATCTGGGCAGTGCGCCGGGAAGTTATGTGCTTGAAAAGTAGGCCCTCAGACCGGAAGGGGCTTGAATTTGGCAGCCCTGCCCGGTATGTCTGCCTGTGCTCCGCACATCAAACACTACCTGCCTGAAGTCATTTTAATATGCCAACACAAATAGTATGCTTAGCGTAGAATCGCAATTTATTACATTCAGGCAATGGTCACTTTATGTTCGGTTCCGCTATGCTAACCAACGAATTTCCCGCTGCGGCTGACATCAAGCTTTCCGAACTCATTGCTGCTCTGAGCCATGCGCTTGACATTACCGAGGGTCAGCCGGCAGGGCATTGCCTGCGCTGCTGCTGGATCGGAATGCACATCGGCCGCAAGATAGGCTTACCGGAAGATCAGCTTTGGAACCTGTATTACACCTTGCTACTGAAAGATCTGGGCTGCAGCAGCAACGCGGCCAGAATCTGTGAACTGTACCTGACGGACGACCTCAATTTTAAACGCGACTTCAAGACAGTCGGAGACAGCCTGCCGAAAGTGCTGCTGTTTGTTCTCAAGCACACCGGACTCAAGGCCGGACTGGCCGAACGCTTTCGCAGTGTCTTGACGATCCTGCGCGACGGCAGCGAAATCGCCCGGGAACTGATTGCCACCCGTTGCCAGCGAGGTGCCGATATTGCGCGCCTTTTGCGCTTTCCGGAAGACGTCGCCTGCGGCATCTATAGCCTTGACGAGCACTATAGCGGTCAGGGAAAGCCGGACGGGCTGGCAGGAGAGGCGATTCCGCTCTGCGCCCGTATCGCCTTGCTGGCACAAGTGATCGACGTGTTCCACACGGCCGAAGGAGTCGAGGCAGCGATGACTGAAGTTCGCCTTCGCGCTGGCAGCTGGTTTGATCCACAACTGACACAGGCCTTTGAAGAGGTAGCGCAATCCGGATCATTCTGGAACACGCTCAAGTCAGGCGAAATTACCGGGGCCATACTTGCACTGGAACCGCGCGGCCATGAAATTCCGGTAGATGACGACTATCTCGATGATATAGCGGCCGCCTTTGGCCAGGTCGTCGACTCCAAAAGCCCCTACACCAGCGGCCACA